>CAZYEW010000017.1:14243-25256 GCA_964646705.1 uncultured Sulfurimonas sp. | reverse complement strand
ATGGAAGATGGACAATGGGGTGATGCTTTAGGTGGATTCCGGATCGGGTCCGGAATGACGGAGGGGTGACGGGTTATTCGCGCAGCAGGTCGTAGTCGTCGGGGATCTTCGGTTCGAGCGACTTAGGGTCGAGGGGGACGTCGATTTTGCGGTGGGAAAAAACGATGCGGATACGGTTGTCGAAGTCGTCTTTGTAGGTGATGGAAACGGGGAGGTCTTTTTCGGTTTCGATAACGAAGCGGCGTTTTTCGTACGCGGCGAGATAGCGGTTTTTTCCAAGCGGCTCGGCACGGGAGAGTATACGGAAAAAGTCGATGTCGTTGCGGAACTCTTTGATGATGGCCTGTTCGAGTTCGGGTTCGACGACGGTGACGGTATGTCCGGAGATGAACACGGTTTTTTCGACCGGCTCGGTGTAGTGCCAACGCGCCGTGGCGGGACGCAGGGCGGTGATGTCGCCGCGGTACGTGATGGTTTTGTTGGTATCGTCGGTGACGGTTTGAACGAAGTCGGCTTGGAAGGTGTCAAAAGGCGCGATCGCGGCGAATACCTCGATGCCTGCCCAGAATATGGCGAATATCCATTTCATCGTCGGCTCTTTTTTTTGCGCATTATAACGCATCGATCGTAACCGTTATGAAGGCGCTGGTGATGGTCATTTATCGAAACGATACCAACTGTGAGCTATAATCGGCAAAATTTTTTACAAGGACACCGCGGTGCGTTCGCGGTGCCGCTGGACAAGGCATGGAATGCTTCAATCGATGATGGGCAAGGTCTTCGGGACCAAAAACGATCGTGAACTCAAAAAATATCGGAAAAGACTCAAACGGGTCAATGCGCTCGAACCAAAATACGAGGCGATGGACGACGAGGCGCTCAAAGCGGCGTTCGAGGCACTCAAAGCGGCGGTGAAGTCGGGAGAAAAAAGCCTCGACGACGTGCTTTACGACGCGTTCGCCATAACGCGCGAAGCCTCCAAACGCACGCTGGGAATGCGCCATTTCGACGTACAGATTATCGGGGGAATGGTCCTGCACGACGGCCGCATCGCCGAAATGAAAACGGGTGAGGGGAAAACCCTCGTCGCGACGCTGCCCGTAGCGCTCAACGCGATGCTCGGACGCGGCGTGCACGTCGTAACCGTCAACGACTACCTCGCCAAACGCGATGCGACCGACCTTTCGCCGCTTTACAACTTTCTGGGCTACGACGTCGGGATTATTCTCGAAGGCGAATTCGACCCGCAGGTCAAGCGCAAGCAGTATGCCGCGGACATTACCTACGGAACCAACAACGAATTCGGTTTCGACTACCTGCGCGACAACATGAGCTATTCGCGCGACCAAATGGTCCAGCGCGACCACTACTTCGTCATCGTCGACGAAGTGGATTCGATTCTGATCGACGAAGCGCGGACGCCGCTGATCATCTCGGGGCCGACGAACCGCACGCTCGACAACTACATTCGTGCCGACGAAATCGCCAAACAGCTCGAAAAAGAGAAACATTTCACCGTCGACGAAAAAGACCGGCTGGTACTGATGACCGAAGAGGGCATCAGCCGGGCCGAAGAGCTTTTCGGCGTCGAAAATCTTTACAGCCTCGAAAACTCCGCACTGTCGCACCACCTCGACCAGGCACTCAAGGCCAACTATTTGTTCGAGATCGACGTCGATTACGTCGTGCGTGACGGCGAAGTCGTCATCGTCGACGAATTTACCGGACGCCTGTCGGAAGGGCGGCGCTTTTCCGAAGGGCTTCACCAGGCGCTCGAAGCCAAAGAACGCGTCGAGATCAAAGAAGAGACGCAGACGCTGGCCGACATCACGTTCCAAAACTACTTCCGCATGTACGAAAAGCTGGCGGGGATGACGGGAACGGCGCAGACCGAGGCGACGGAATTCGCACAGATCTACAACCTCGACGTCGTGTCGATCCCGACGAACGTTCCGGTCGTTCGCCAGGATCTCAACGATTTGATCTACAAAACGGAGCCCGAGAAATTCGAGGCCGCTATCGCGAAGATCAAAGAACTGCATGCCAAAGGGCAACCCGTATTGGTGGGTACGGCTTCGATCGAGAAATCCGAAGTGCTGCACGAGCTGCTCAAAAAAGAGAAAATTCCCCACACCGTCCTCAACGCCAAGAACCACGAGCAAGAAGGTGAGATCATCAAGCATGCCGGCGAAAAAGGCGCGGTGACGATCGCGACCAACATGGCGGGCCGCGGGGTCGATATCAAGGTCGACGACGAAGTCAAGGCACTGGGAGGCTTGTATATCATCGGTACCGAGCGTCACGAGAATCGGCGTATCGACAACCAGCTGCGCGGGCGTTCGGGGCGTCAGGGCGACCCGGGAACGAGCCAGTTCTACCTCAGTCTCGAAGACAACCTGCTGCGTATCTTCGGTTCGGACAAAATCAAAAGCATTATGGAACGCCTCGGCGTCGAAGACGGCGAATATATCGAGTCGAAAATGGTCACGCGGGCCGTCGAAAAGGCGCAAAAGAAAGTCGAAACGATGCACTTCGAAGGCCGCAAGCAGATCGTCGAGTACGACGACGTCGCCAACGAACAGCGCAAGATCGTCTACAAGTTCCGCAACCAGCTGCTCGACCCCGACTTCGATATCGGCGAGAAGATCGACGAAATTCGCGAGGAGTACGTTGATTACGTCTTGGCCGAATGCGATATTTTCGACGGCGCCGCGCGCGAAGATTTCGATATCGACAAGCTGCAAAAGATGCTGAAAGAAGAGATGAACTTCGACCTCGATAGGGCATCGATCGAAGGGCTCGAGTACGAAGAGCTCCGCGACAAGCTGCTGGCGACGCTCAAAGAAGATTACGATGCCAAAATGTCGGTCGTCGACGACGAAGTCCGCCGCGATATCGAGCGCGAAATCTACCTCAAAACCCTCGACAACGCATGGCGCGAGCACCTGTATCGGATGGATACGATGAAAACGGGGATCCGCCTGCGCGCCTACAACCAAAAAGACCCGCTCGTCGAATTCAAAAAAGAGAGCTTCAGCCTCTTTACCGAACTGATCGAGACGATCAAGCGCGACACGATCAAAACCCTGCACATCATTCAATTCCAGATGCGTTCGGCCGAAGAAGAAGCCGAAGCCTTCGCCAAACAGCAAGAAATCGAACGCAAGCAAAAAGAGATGCAGATGCATTTCAACCGCGAAGACGAAGAAGCCGCCAAAGCACTTGCGGCGAAGAAACCCGCCCGTAACGATCCGTGTCCGTGCGGCAGCGGCAAAAAGTACAAGAACTGCTGCGGACGCAGCGGACCGAAAAAAGGGGCCTTCGCTTCTTGACGCCCAAAACGAACCTCACGGCGTACCTGCTGCGCCGATTTCTGCGCTTCGATCGGGAACAGCCCTTTATCTTTCTTTCGGCGATGCTGGCTTTTTTGGGCATCATGCTCGGTGTGACCGTGCTGATCATCGCGATGGCGCTGATGAACGGATTCGACAACGAGTTCAAGAAAAAACTGACGATCATGAACTATCCGCTGACGATCGTGCCGCGTTTTTACGGCAGCGTCAACGAAAATCTGCTTTTGCGGCTGCAGCAGGAATTCCCCGACCTTGCTTTCAGCCCCTACGTGACCGCGTCGGTCATGGCACGCAACGGCGGCATGCTCGAAGGCGGCTATCTTTTCGGCGTCGATTTCGCCTTGGAAAAGCAGGCCAACCCCATTGTCGCCAAGGCCCTCGACACCCTTCCCAAAGGGCGGTTCAAAGTCATCGTCGGCAAAACGCTCTACGACGAGTTCGGCCTGAATATCGGCGACCGGCTGATGTACATTTTCACCCAGCTCGAACCCGGCGGCCTGGCCGTGACGCCCAAACTCAAACGCTTCAAGATCGCCGGCGTCTTCGATTCGGGTCTTTCGGCTTACGACAAGGCGTACAGCTATACGTCGCTGGCGTCGCTGCAGACAATTTTGAACATGCCTTCCAACCTCTATGACGGCATTCATATTCAAACGAAACACCCCAGGAAGATGATCGCTAAAATTCGCAAGGTACTGCCCGGCAGCGTGCGTATCAAAGGGTGGTGGGAAGACAACGTCAATTTTTTCGCCGCGCTTCAGCTTGAGAAACGTTCGTTGTTCATCGTGTTGATGCTGATCATCCTGATCGCGGCAGTCAATATCATCTCGTCGCTGCTGATGACGGTGATGAACCGCCGCAGCGATATCGCGCTGCTGATTTCGCTGGGGGCGTCGTCGGCGGAAATCAAGAAAACTTTCTTGTACCTTGGCATCGTCATCGGCATCGGCGGCATCGTCGTGGGTGCACTGCTTGGGCTCGGCGGCGTCTGGGTACTCGAAACCTTCGATATCGTGTCGCTTCCCAAGCATGTCTACCCGACGTCGCGGCTGGTGCTCGACCTTTCGGCGGCGGATTTCTTCTCGATCATCGGCGGGGCATTCGCGATCGTCGTGCTTTCGGCCTGGTATCCGGCGAAAAAAGCGAGCGAGGTCGATGTTTTGACGGTCTTGCGCAACGAGTGATTTCAGCTCTTTTTGATCGGTCCCGTTCTGTATTACCGCTGATGAAAAGGGCCGTGCTTCTCCTGCCATTTCTTTTTATGCTTTCAGGCTGCGTTCCGAACGGATTCGATGACACGAACCCGACAGCTGTACAAACACGCGGACGGGCGGTTTCAGTGTCGACGAAGCCGGCCGCGGAGAAAGCGGCTGCCAAGCAGGCCGAAGCGGAGCGCCGCTACGCCGAAAAGCGCAATTTGCTCCTGACGGCGGCGTTTTTGATTGCGGTGTTGGCATTCGGGCTTTTCCGTTTGATCAAACGCCGTTACGACAGCAACCTCAAAAAGTATTTCGAAGAAAAAGAGCGCCGAGAGCGTATGCGCCTGGCCGAAAATATTATCGACAAGATCGCCGACGGCGGAACACCGAGTGCGCCGCAACGGAAGCTGATCGAAACCTTGCGCGGCATCAGTGAAGAATCGCCGCCGCAGAAAGGGGAATGAGATGCGTTGGATCGCAGCAGTTTGCATGGCGGCAGCCGTGTCGTTCGCGCAGGAGGCGGCTTCTACCGATTACACCGTATCGCCGCTCGGCGACGGCGGTGAAAGCAAAGACCGTTATTTCGACAGGCTTGGCGTACCGAATCTTTACGTCGATACGGTGTGCCGAAAAAACTGCCGCAGCCATTGCTGCTACGAGGTGCTCAAGAACGCTTCGGGCAGCGTGATGCGCAGTTTTTCAAGCGACGACGACGTCGAAGAGGTCGCGCGCAACCGTTATGAAGGGCGCAGTTTTTTGCTTTATCGCCGTACGTATTCGACGGGGAACGGAACGACGACGCGTTACCGGCTGCTCGACGATCGTTTGCACGATTATGCACTGCCGTCGCACGTCGACTTTGCCGAGGGTGTCGCGGCCGTGACGAAAACGGCCGATATCGTACAGCTGACGCCCGACGGCCTTTTCCGTAACGGAAAGAAGCTGCTCGATCCGATCGCGTACGAATCGGCGCAGCTTGTCAACAATCCCGAAGGCGACGTTTGTGCAGGGATTATCGCCGAGGGAAGCCGCGAAATTTTCGTCGGCAATCTTCGACAATGGGTCGATAGCGGCATTCGACTGGCGGCTTACAGCGACAAAGAAGATGTTTTCTCGATCTATCCGAAAGATGCGGACAATGTCTATGTCGTCGCCTACAATCTCGTCAACGTACTGAACAAAGGTTTGATTGCCGCGCATGTCGATATCGCGGCGGGAAAGGTCGAATCGGGCTGGCTGTACAATTCCGAAACGCAAAACGTCGGCTTTTCGCCCGAAATCTACTTGCGCGATGGTGCCCTTTACGTTTACGCGATCGACAGTACCCACGAGCGTCCGGTGCATTTGACGGTCACGAAAAAACGCTTTGAAGCCATCGACGACGAAGCGCCGAAAGACCGGGTCGAAGGGGAGAACTTCTTCGAATTCGCCGGCGGGGTCGGCGTGTCGTACCTTGCATGGTATGCCGATTCGGCGGTCGAAAAAGACGACGACACTTATGCCGATGCCGATTACGACATTTCCGACACCCTTTACAAAGAACTCTATTTTCAAGGCCGCGTACTCAATACGCGGCTGGCGGTGAGCTACCTGAGAAACGAAGCCGAAAAGAAAGGCGGCCTGACCAAAAAGGCGAGTGAACTGCTTCGTTTTCTCGTCGATTTCGACGGGCTTATTTCAAAAAGCGCCGCCCTGCGTATCGCGTTCACCAAGGGCGCGGTCAACGGGGTGACGACCTTTATCGACAAGCACGGCGGGCAC
This sequence comes from uncultured Sulfurimonas sp., assembly GCA_964646705.1. GTDB lineage: Bacteria > Campylobacterota > Campylobacteria > Campylobacterales > Sulfurimonadaceae > Thiomicrolovo. Next base: position 18,943 of record CAZYEW010000017.1, on the reverse strand, counting down.
GGCGCGATCACGCCCGACGGCGAAATGAAGGAATTCACCTCCGAACTGACGCGTTTTTCGGTGCTCGTGATGCAAGAACGCGGATTTTACTGGGGCGGTGAATACAGCCGATACGAAACCCCGAGCGCCGTAGGCTTTACCGACAGCTCGAAGACGATCGCGGCTTACGGGCTCGACCCCAAACTGCAGCTCTCGAACTATATTCTGCTGGCCGGTTATGACACGGCCTCGTACGCCCGCCGTTACGAAGCCGATTACGGCAAGTTCTTCTTTCAGGGCTTTTTCGGCGGCGGGATCAGCGTGTACGACCTTTCGGGTGATTTCAAAACGCATGCGAAAAACGTGACGGGAAAAACGATCAAAAGCGATACATGGTCGCTCGTTTTCGACGCGCAGTTACAGGCGGGCTATCTGTGGCAGTCGCGTTTCAAACGCCTGCGCGGTTTCGGTTATGCGATCGATGTCGGGGTCAAGGCCCGCGGTACCTATACAGGCATCGCCCAGAGCGAAGAGAGCCATCTCGACGCCGACGAAATTCAAATGCAAATGAGCCGCTACGATATCTGGTACGGCCCGTACGTGATGGCCCATTTGTTGTTTTAAGCCAGCGCCAGCGCCACCAGCGGCACGTAGACCGCCAGCCCGATGTAGGGCATCCAGGGTTCGAGCCGTGCGGTCAGCATGTCGTGCAGCTGCGGCGTGATCTCTTTTTTTTCGAAAATCTGCTGCATCAGCACGATCTTCGTCGCGATATCGACGGTTTTGAGAAAGAGCAGGGCGATCGAAGCGACGCTCATCTGCGTCTGAAGAATCAGCCAGATGGCGAACAGGTAGGTCGGGTGCATGAAAAAGAACGTGAAGATATTGCGCTCGTACCGCCGCCGGATACGCACGAGCACCTCGAACATCGTCGGCGCTTTCTGCCAGTCGGCTTCGAAAAGCTCCAGTCCCGCGTATCCCAGAATCGTCAGCCAATAGGTTTCGATGCAACCCCTCCCGATTTTTGGTTAGAATAACGCATTATATCCAAGGAGGCTGTGATGATAGAACGCTATCATACGCTCGATGAAGAAGGCAGGCGCGTTCATGTCGAGGTCGACCTCGATTTCGATCCGATTTCCGACGACACGGTCTGGATGCTTTGGGCGTTCGCGCCGCTGGCACACCCGAATGAAACGACGGGATGTACCGAAACGGAGTGGGAAACGCTGCGCGAAATCCGTGCGACGCTCGCCGACGTGCTCGAATTGCGCAACGGCGCGTTGTATGCGGGCACGCGCCTGCAAGACGGCTGGGCCGAATTCTATTTTTACGCCGCATGGAACAAGGGCGCCGAAAAGCAGTTTCGCGACGTCTTCAAGCAGCACGGCTACGAGCGGATCGAGTTCGGCGCGAATCGCGATACGCATCATCGTTTCTATCACGAAACGCTCTTTCCCGACGCGTATGAACTGCAGCAGATCAAAAGCCGTGACATTATCGAGGCGCTCGCGCGCGAAGGCGACGACCTCGCGGCCGTGCGCGACGTGGAACACTACCTGTTCTTTCAGACCGAAACGGCGATGCAGCGGTGTGCGATGGCGCTGGCCGAGACGGGCGGCCGCGTCGAGACGGGACTGGCCGAAGAAGGGCGCTACCCGCACGGACTGGTGCTGACGCTGGGGCACGACTGCCGGCTTGAAACGCTGCAGGAGCGAACGCGCCCGCTGATCGAGGCCGCCCTTCGCGAACACGGCACGTATCGCGGGTGGAGCACGACCCTGGCCGCCGATGCATAACCGGCTGCTTGCGCTGGCATGGCGTATCGGAGCGGTAGTGCTGTCGCTGCGCTATGCAGTCGTCGCCGAAGGCGCGGAGAACGTGCCCGAAAAAGGAGCGGTACTGCTGCTCGGCAACCATGTCAGCTGGCTGGACTGGATGCTCGTGCAGATTCCGCTGCGACGGCGGCTGCGTTTTTTGATGGACAAGGGTATTTACGAATGGAAGAGCCTGCACTGGATGTTCCGCTTCGGCAGGGTGATCCCGATTTCGCCGCGTGCGGCCAAAGGGGCGTTCGTCGCTGCGCAAAAGGCACTGCAAGCGGGCGAAGCCGTCGCGATCTTTCCCGAAGGTGCCATTACGCGCAGCTGTGAAACAGAGAAGTTTTACCGCGGTTTCGAGATAATTGCGCAACAAGTCGGCCGAGGCGTTATCGTCCCTTTTTACATCGACGGCATGTGCGGCAGCGTCTGGTCGTACAGTGCCGAGCATTACGTACCGCGCCGCCGGGGCTGGCGGCGTGTCGTGACCGTCGTTTACGGAAAGCCGATGCCCATCGGCAGCGACGCGGCGGCGGTGCGCGAGGCCGTCGTCGCTTTGAAGGAAAATTTTGCTCAATAAACCGAAATACACACTGTTCAAAAACGCCCGCTACGCGATCGACGGGCTGATCGAAGTCATTTTGCACGAAAGTTCGTTCAAACTCCAGCTGCTGATGTTTTTCTCGCTGGGCGTCGCGGCGTGGCTGCTGCCCATCGGTTTCACCGCGAGTGCGGTCTTGAGCGTTTCGCTCTTTATTCCGCTCATGGCCGAACTGGCCAACAGCGCGATCGAGCGGGTCGTGGACCTGGCGTCGCCCGAATATCACGAGCTCGCCAAGCGCGCCAAAGACGCAGGGGCCGCGCTGGTGCTTATTTCGCTCTTTTTTACCGGCTCGGTCTGGGCCGCGACGCTGGCGCTGGCCTTCGGGCTGGCCGGGTAGGGACGATGCGACGGGCCGTGCTTGCGGCGGTGTTGTCCGTGCTGCTGTCGGCGACGGCGGCGCAGGCGCGCCCGAAAATCGGCCTGGTGCTCAGCGGCGGCGGCGCGCGCGGCGGTGCGCACCTCGGTGTGATCGAGGTCTTCGAAAAGCACCATATCCCTATCGACGCCATCGCAGGTACGAGCATGGGTGCGTTCGTCGGCGGCCTCTACGCCTCGGGGGTGTCGAGCGGGGCGATCGAGAAAATGCTGCTTCAAACCGACTGGCGGCGCTATCTCAGGGTCGATTACGACCGCAAAAAGATTCCGTTTCGCCGCAAGCAGCTGCAGCGGGCGTTTCCCGGAAATCTTCAGCTTGGCATCGACGCGCAGGGCAACGTTTCGCTTCGAACGGGACTCTTCAAGCGCCAATACATTCTTGAACTGCTGAAATCGAAAACCTTTCCCGTGTCGTACATCCGCGATTTCGACGCGCTTCCGATTCCCTTTCGCGCCGTAGCGACGGATCTGAAAAACGGCGATACGGTCGCTTTGTCGCACGGTTCGCTGGCGCGTGCCATCTACGCGTCGATCAGCATTCCCGGCGTGTTCGAACCCGTCGAAATCGACGGCAGGACACTCGTCGACGGCGGCATCTCCGACAACCTTCCCGTGGATGTGATGAAGAAACAGATGCACGTCGATATCGTCGTCGCCGTCGATATCAGCACGCCGTTCGACAAGGACGGGAAGTACGACAGTTTTCTGTCGGTCATCGAACAGCTGACGAACATCCTGACCCGAAAGAACGTCGAACGTACCCTTGGAGCGCTCGAAAAAGGCGATATCCTGATCACCCCCGACCTCAAAGGCATTTCGCCGCTCGATGCCGAATCGTTTTCCGTCATTATCACCAAAGGCAAAGAAGCTGCACAGAAGCTTGGAGAAACGACCCTGCGCGAGCTTGAGGCGACGCGGGGAGAGTACGCCGCCTATCGCCTGGCGTATCGCAACAACGTCGCACGCTTGCATCACTGCCCGGTCATCGATGCGGTGCGTATTGACAATCGGACATGGCTCGACGACAGGGCGATCCGAAGCCGTCTGCATCTTGAAGAGGGCGAACGTCCCGATTTTTCGGCGATCCAGCGCGATATCGCGTCGATTTACAACCTGACCCTGTTCGACGAAGTCGACTGCCGTTACGCTCAGGAAGCGGGAAAAAATGTCCTGACGGTGAAAACACGGCCGGCCAAAGATATCGACGGCCAGATCAAGTTCGCGTTCGGGTTCGAAGACGACTTCAACGGCCGCAGCGACTATTCGGCAAAACTCGAATACGTGATGTTCGGCCTCAACCGCTACGGCGGCGAATGGCGCACGCGCGCGACGATCGGCATCGAACGGCTGTTTTCGACCGAGTGGTACCAGCCGCTCGATGTATTGCAGCGTTTTTACGTGCGCCCCCTGCTGTTCTACCGCAACAAAAAAGTCTACGTCAATCCGGCAGTCTTCAGCGACCATCATCTAGAAGCGCCGTTGGACGAGTCCGTGATCGTACAGGCCAAAGAGTACGGCGCGACCTTCGCGCTGGGTGCGAATCTCGGCAATACGATGCAGCTCGAAGCCGGTGTGACCTACAAGGAGGCCGCACCGTCGACGGGCCGTTATATCGTCGACGGCAACGACAGTGTCTATACCACGGTCTCCGAAAGCCAGAAGGCATTGCAGTACTACCTGCATCTGAGTGCCGATACCTTCGACAATCCGTTTTTCCCTTCGGAGGGATATGTGGCGGCGGTGAAGTTACGGCATATGCGCACACCCTCAGAGTCCGTGACGACGTCGTATTCACAGGCCTATGCGACGGCGACGGGGGCGTATTCGTACCGTGACAGCACCCTGCTGTTCAAACTTTCCGGGGGCAAGACCTTCGATACCGAAGCGTTCGACGCCACCCAGGATTTCAACGCCTTTTTCAC
>CAZYEW010000017.1:0-14143 GCA_964646705.1 uncultured Sulfurimonas sp. | reverse complement strand
GGCCCTTTCTATTTCGCCGTCGGGATGGCCGAGGGCGGCTATCAGACCCTGTACCTTTCACTGGGAAAATCATTTTAACAAGGAGACAAAACATGGCAACCGTTCTAATCATAGGCGCAGGCGGCGTGGGCCGCGTGGTAACGCACAAATGCGTGATGAATCCCGAAACGTTCAGCAAGGTGGTGCTCGCCAGCCGGCGGATCGAAAGCTGCAAGAAGATCGCGGACGAACTTCCCGAAGGTGCGGTCGAGGTCGCGCAGGTCGATGCGGACAACGTGGACGAAACCGCCGCACTGATCGAGAAAACCGGGGCCGATATCGTCATCAACGTGGCGCTGCCGTACCAGGACCTCTCCATTATGGACGCTTGTATCAAAACGGGGGTCGACTACCTCGATACGGCCAACTACGAGCACCCGGACGAAGCCAAGTTCGAATACAAAGAGCAGTGGGCGCGCGACGAAGCGTTCAAGAACGCCGGTATCATGGGGCTGCTCGGCAGCGGATTCGACCCGGGGGCGACGAACGTTTTTTGCGCCTATGCGCAAAAACACTATTTCGACGAGATTCATACCATCGACATTCTCGACTGCAACGCGGGCGATCACGGCTACCCGTTCGCGACGAATTTCAATCCCGAAATCAACCTGCGCGAGGTCAGTGCCAAAGGGCGCTACTGGGAAGAAGGCCGCTGGATCGAAACCGACCCGATGCAGATTCACATGACATGGGACTACCCCGAGATCGGCCCCAAAGAGAGCTACCTGCTTTATCACGAAGAGATGGAATCGCTGGTCAAGCACATCAAGGGGCTCAAGCGTATCCGCTTTTTCATGACCTTCGGCGAAAGCTACCTGATGCACATGAAAGCGCTCGAAAACGTCGGCATGCTGGGCATCGAGCCCGTCGAGCACCAAGGCTGCAAGATCGTGCCGATCGAGTTTCTCAAAACCCTGCTGCCCGATCCGGCGTCGCTGGGGCCGCGCACCAAAGGCAAAACCAATATCGGTATCGTCGCCGAGGGCGTCAAAGACGGCAAACGGCGAAAAATCTACATCTATCAGGTCAGCGACCACGAACAATGCTATGCCGAAGTCAAATCGCAGGCGGTTTCGTATACGACGGGCGTGCCGGCGATGATCGGGGCGAAACTGATGCTGGAGAAAAAGTGGTACGCCCCGGGCGTCTGGAACATGGAGCAGTTCGATCCCGATCCGTTCATGGAACAGATGAACGTGCAGGGGCTGCCGTGGAAAGTGATGGAGTTGGAGTAGCGGGCAGGTTCGCGGGCGACCGCGTTTGGGTGCCGTTGTCGTCGCAGGGCAAGGCGCTCACGTTGGTTTCGGCGATTTTGACTTCGTTGAGCGCAAGCAGTTTTTCGGCCTTTTCCCGATGCTTTTTGGCCGCATATTCGGGCAGAATCGTCGCAAGCGGCGGCGGCGTGTAGGCCGGGTCGTCGTACCGGTAGAGGCGGTTGGCTTTGATTACGTAATAGAGCCTGGCCACATACTCGTCGCGCAGTTCGGAATAGTTGCGCAGATGCGGCAGCAGCCGAAACGGATTGTCGGTGCGCATCCGGGCTTTTCGGAAATCGTCGTAGGCGTATCCCGCGGCGATCATATGAAAATAGCCGGCGACGGCGTCATCGAGCGAAGCGAATTTTTTGACGTGCACCGTTTTGCCGTCACGGGTTTTCGCTGCGGCGATACGCGGTTCGTCTTTGTGATACGACCAGATACCGAAAACGTTGGCGGCCTCTTTGAAAAACCGTGAAACGCCCCAGCCCGTTTCCAGCGCGGCCTGTGCCAACACGATGCTGACGGGGTGTGTATGCATGCGGCGCAGCAGGCAGGGTATGCCCGTAACACGGTAGCGCTGTTTCATCGCTTCGAGCCAGGCGGTTTCTTCGGGCGTGCGGTCGGCTTTTTTCGACAGGCGCAGCGCTTTGCCGTACTCGGCGTCGAGGGCGGCTTTGACCCGGCGGACGGCCGGAAGCAGGGCGGCAAGAAAGCGGTGTTTTTTCTCGGCGATACTGACGGGTGCGGCGGCCGTACGGGTTGCGTTGACGTTGGCGACGGCCGATGCAGCCTGTTTCGCGTGCGGTGCCGCCGCTGTCTTTTCGGGAGGCTTCGGAGTCGATATAATGTCGAACAATGCATAGACGGTGAACGCCAGCAGTGCCAAAACAGTAGCGAGCATTATTTTTTGCATAAGCGAAATTATAGCGAAACGGAGAACGAACGATGGATTTTGGGCAAATCGACACCCCGATGTATATCTGCGAAGAAGAAAAACTCGAACGCAACCTGCAGCTGCTCGATCGTGTGCAGCGCGAGAGCGGGGCGAAAATCATTTTGGCGCTCAAGGGTTTCGCGATGTGGTCGACGTTCGATCTCGTGGGCCGCTACCTGCACGGCTGCACGGCCAGCGGCCTGCACGAAGCGAAACTGGCGCGCGAGGAGATGGGCAAAGAGGTGCACACCTATTCGCCTGCCTTCAAGGAAAACGAAATCGACGAAATCGCCGCGCTCTCCGATCACCTGGTCTTCAATTCGCCTTCACAGTTTCACCGTTACGCCGCACGGGCGAAAGCGGTCAATCCAAAACTTTCGCTTTCGCTGCGGGTCAATCCCGAATTCTCTTCGTCGCCGGTCGATCTGTACAACCCCTGCGGGCTCTACAGCCGCCTGGGCACGACGAAAGCAGCATTCGACGAAACGCTGCTGCCGCAGCTTGACGGACTGAATTTTCACGCCCTGTGCGAACAGAACGTCGATGCGCTCGAAGGGGTCCTGGCCGCGTTCGAGGAGAAATTCGGCGATTACGTGCAGGGGCTTTCCTACGTCAATTTCGGCGGCGGGCACCATATCACCCGTGAAGGTTACGACGTGGGACGGCTTATCGAGGTGATCGGTGAATTTCGCAGGCGTCACGGCGATATCGACGTCTATCTGGAACCGGGCGAAGCGGTGGGGTGGCGGACCGGGCCGCTGGTAGCGAGCGTGCTCGATATCGTGCATAACGGCATGGATATCGCCATTCTCGACACCTCCGCCGAGGCGCATATGCCCGATACGCTGGCCATGCCCTACCGCGCCGAGGTGCGGGGTGCGGGCGAAGCGGGCGAAAAAGCCTATACGTACCGGCTCGGCGGCAATACCTGCCTGGCCGGCGATATCATGGGCGACTATTCGTTCGACGCACCGCTTTCGGTCGGAGACAAGATTGTTTTTGAAGACCAGATTCACTACACCTTCGTCAAAAATACGACCTTCAACGGCATCGGCCTGCCGTCGCTGGCGATTTTGCGCAAAGACGGACGGCTCGACGTGGTCAAACGCTTCGGTTACGCCGATTACAAAAACCGGCTGTCGTAACCGCTATTTGAGCGCGACGACGAAGACGTTGCCGTCGCGGTAGACGTAGACGCGCTTGTAGGTGCCGTGCTTGCCTTTGAGGGCTTTGGCGAGCGCGTCGAGCGAATCGACGGGCGTTTTTTCGACCTGGACAATCACGTCGCCGGGACGCAGTCCCTGCTCGGCGGCTTCGGAATCCTGCGTCACGCCCGTAACGAGCGCGCCTTCGACGTCTTCGGGAAGGTGCAGGCGATAGCGGTACTGGTCGTTGAGGTTTTCGAGCGAAAGCCCTTCGAACAGGGCACCGGGTTCGCCCGAGGCGGATGCGAGGTTGTCGAGTTTGGCTTTGACGGTTTCGCGTTTGCGGTCGCGTTCGAAGGTGATTGCAACCTCTTTGCCGGGCTGGCACATACCGATGGCGTTTTTCAGGTCGGAGGCGTCGCCGATGGGTTTGCCGTCGACGTCGAGGATCAGGTCGCCGCGCTGCAGGCCCGCTTTTTGCGCGGGACTGTCGGGAAGAATGTCGATCAGCAGGGCGCCCTTGTCGCTGTCGTAGAGCTTGCGCAGTTCTTTGGTAAGGTTGGCGATGCTCACCCCGAGATAGCCGCGCTCGATACTGCCTTGTTCGATCAGCTTCTTGGCGATCGACTTGACCATGTCCACTTCGATGGCGAAACCGATGCCGTTGTTGCCGCCGCTGCGGCTGATAATGGCCGAATTGATCCCGATCAGCGCCCCGCGGCTGTCGACCAGCGCCCCGCCGGAGTTGCCGGGATTGATCGAGGCGTCGGTCTGAATGAAATTTTCGTATTCGTTGATGCCGATGCCGTTTTTGTGCTGGGCCGAGATAATGCCCTGTGTGACGCTGAGCCCGACGCCGAACGGGTTGCCGATGGCGAAAACGACGTCGCCGATTTTAAGGTGCGAGGAGTCGCCCATTTTGATGGGCGTGAGGCCGTGCGCGTCGATTTTGATGACGGCGATGTCCGATTTCGGGTCGCTGCCGATCAGCTTGGCGCGGTACTCTTTTTCGGAGCCTGCGAGCTTGACCATGATTTCGTCGGCATCTTTGACGACGTGGCTGTTGGTGATGATGTAGCCGTCTTCGGTGGCGATGACACCCGAGCCGAGGCTTTGGCGTTTGGGCATGGGGTGCGGGTAGAAACGGCGTCCGAAATACTCTTCGAGCAGGGGATTGATTTTTTGCAGATACTCCTGCGTTTTGCTCTGTGTCGTCGCGATATAGACGATGGAATCTTTGGCCTTTTCGATGGCCGCGCTGAACGAAAGAATCTGCTCGGCGTCGTTGGGCATGACACGGGCTTTGGCCGGCGGCATGCTTTCAAAAGTGACGGCCGCCGCCGTCGATGCGAAGAGCGAGGCGAGCAGCAGCGATATCGGTATGATTTTGGTCCGCATAATTGTTCCTTGATGTTTGATTTTTGAAAAAAAGTATAACTGCAGAGAATGAATCGACCGTAAATCGGCCGGTTCACTCGTAACGGAAGAGGTCGGAATGGTCGTAGACGGTATCGTGGGCGATGAACGCACCTTGGCAGCGGGCCAGAATTTTTTTGGCTTCTTCGCAGTCGGTGCATTTGCCGAGCAGCTCGTCGTATTCAAAGGGCTTTCCGCCGACGACGACGGTGACCTTTTTTTTGATCACGTAGATATGTCGTTCTTCGATGCACTCTTTCATACGTCCTCACTTTTTGATTATATATATTGAAATCTTATATAAAGAATATCAATAAAATATCAAATAATGTTATAAAATCACCGTTGATGGAAAGAGCGTTTTTACGTCAGGCCCGCTTGTCGGCGAAAGCCGCCGCCGTTTTGACGGCTTCGATGTAACTTGTGGTGTCGGCAAGGCCGCGGTAAGCGATATCGAAGGCGGTGCCGTGGTCGACCGAGGTACGGACGATGGGAAGGTTGAGCGAGATATTGACGCTGCGGTCGAAATAGAGGGCTTTGAGCGGAGCGAGCCCCTGGTCGTGGTACATCGCGACGAAACGGCGGTGCTTTTGGCGAAAGCGCGGGGTGAACGCGACGTCGGGGACGACAGGGCCGAAAAAGGGGCGGCCGTCGCATTTGAAACCCTGCGCCACGCGGTCGTTCGCCGCTTCGATCGCCGCGGTGATTTCACGCTCTTCGTCGCCGAGTACGCCGCCGTCGCCGGCATGGGGGTTGAGGCCGAGCACGGCGATGTCACCGAAGCCCGTCGTACGGTACAGATCGACGAGGAAACGCGTCAGGGGTTCGCGGCGGATACAGCCGGCGACGTCGCGCAGGGGCAGGTGCTCGGTAAAGAGTGCGACGTACATCTCGTCGCATCCGAGCATCATGATGGCATCGGCACCGAAGCGATCACGGAGCATGTCGGTGTGGCCTTTGTACGCAATTCCGGCCAGTGCCCACGCTTCTTTGTGGATGGGCAGCGTCACGACGGCATCGACTTCGTTGCATGCCGCCAGTTCGACGGCACGCTCAAACGACGCGAACGACCAGCGCCCGGCACCGGCATCGATTCTGCCGGGAAAGATATCGCATGCGGCATCGATGGCGACCGTTTCGAACGTGTCGGGAAGTTCGCGTTCCAGGAGGGCGGCTGCGGCGGCCGCGAGCGCCGTATCGGTGCAGTAGAGCGGACGGCAGAACCGACGAATTTCAGCGTGCGCTTTCAGCGCGATTTCGGGGCCGATGCCGTTGGGATCGCCGAGGCTGATCGCGATGCGCGGAAGGTTCATCGTGCGAGCAGGGCTTTCATGTCGCGCACGGCGGCGCCCAGGCCGCTGAAAACCGAACGCGCGACGATGCTCTGGCCGATGTTGAGTTCGACGATTTCGGGGATGCGGACGATCGTCGAAACGTTGTGGTAGTTAAGCCCGTGTCCGGCGGCGACTTCGAGGCCGATCGCGGCGGCGTGTGCGGCGCTTTGGCGCAAGGCATCGGTCGCGGCGTCGAGCATTTGCGCCAGTTCGTCGCGGGGGAGTTCGAGTTCGGGGATGCTGTGGTGCGTGCGTGGAAGCGCGCTGTGCAGCATCGCGAAAATGTTGGCGTAGCTTCCGGTATGCAGTTCGACCATGTCGGCTTCGAGGGCTTTGGCCTGTTCCATGATATGGGCGGCCGGATCGACGAAGAGCGACACCGCGATGCCCGCATCGTGGAGCCGGTCGATCGCGTCGGCGACGAGGGCGCTTTGGCCGATGATGTCGAGGCCGCCTTCAGTCGTGACTTCACGGCGGTTTTCGGGCACGAAGGTGGCGCGGTGTGGGCGCAGGTCGCAGACGATGTCGAGGATATCGGGGTCGATCGAACATTCGAGATTGACGGGAACCGGCGAAGAAGCGACGATTTTTTCGGCGTCTTCGTCATGAATGTGGCGGCGGTCTTCGCGCAAGTGAATGGTGATCTGGTCGGCGCCGTTTTGCGCACAGATGCCCAGTGCCATCAGCGGGTCGGGGTCGTTGATGCGGCGTGCTTCGCGCAGCACCGCGATGTGGTCGATATTGACGCCCAGTTGTACGGGTTTCATGCAAAGCTCCTTAGCGTTTGTCCCAGCCGACCATGCCCCAGCGTTCGAGGTCGTTTTGCAGCTGCTTCATGGTGCGGTCTTTTTTGTGGCAGGCGTAGCAGGCGTTGGTTTCGGGCGGCATGCCGTATTTGAGCGTCTGCGCCGGCGTGGTGAACCCGAAAAGGTGGCTGCGTACCGTCAGCGGCGATTTGCCCGTATGGCGGCCGGTTTTCGGCATATGGCACTCCACGCACCGCGAGCCTTTGGAATCGGGTTTGTGGTGCGTATGCGCCTGAAGGTTCGGCTGATGCGGCCCGATGGGCGAGCCGAAGCTGTGGCACTTCATACACAGGGCGTTGCCCGTATTGTGTTCGGCGGTCGGTTCGAGGGTGTGCGGGTCGTGGCAGTTGATGCAGGTGATGCCGTGGCGGCCTTTCATCGAATGCACGAATTCGTTGCCCTGGGTGCGGTTTTTCTTGGCCGCGCCGTTGGCGTAGAACTCTTTGGTTTCATGTCCCATCACGAAAGGTGCGACCATTTTGTACTCGGCCAGCGGTTTTCCGGCTTCGTAGCCCAGCGGATAATCCCGCGCGTCGCCGTAGAGTTCGCTGAGATTATGATCTTCGAGGCGTTTGTCGCGGTTGCGCATATGGCACTGCAGGCAGACTTCGTTTTGGCGGACGGGGTCGTAGAGCGAGGCCTGGTAGACTTTGGAGTCGGGGTCTTTGACGTGCTCGGAGCCCGGGCCGTGGCACGATTCGCAGGCGATGCCCGTATCGATGCGGCGCTGGGTGGACATGAAGCCGGTGAAGTGGCAGCCGTCGCAGGCCCGAGAGGTCGGCAGCTGTTTGTTGTCGTGCGGGTAGGCGGGTTTGTACCAGTATTTCCAGGGTTTGAAATGCTGCCATTTTCCGGTCTGGACGTTCCACTGGTAGTTGCCGAGCACGTAGTCTTCGGTTCCGTTTCGGTCATGCCGGATCATGTAGCGCTGCTTGAATTTTCCTCCGACGGTGTAGACGGCATCGGAGAGGTTGAAATCGGCATCGGCGGGAAGCTTGGTGAAATCCGCGACGACGACGGAAGGATCTTTGGCGATATCCTGAATCATTTTGGGATGGCGCGAATGCGACCAGTGCTCGAATTTCTCTTCGTGGCACTTTTTGCATGTCGCCGCGCCGACGAAGTGCGCGTGTTTTTGGTCGGCATCTTGCAAGTCGATTTCGGTGCCGATATGCTCCTGGGAGAGCTGGTGGTAGTAGGGGAGGAATTTGGCGCCGTTTTTATAGGCGACATAGAGCCCCGCAAGCGCGGCGACGGTCAGTAAAAGAAGAAAGAGCTTTTTCATCGGTAACGGTCCATGGAGGTTTTGGGAATTATCCCAGAATATTCATTAAAATTGTATCAGCGGCACGAAGGTATCGGAGCGCCGCAGCGCCGGCCGGGTTACTGTGCTTGCTGCTGCTGGGCGATCTCTTCGCGGACTTTGTCCATATCGAGGGCTTTGACCTGTTCGAGCAGGTCTTTGACCGCCTCTTCGGGAAGCGCGCCGGCCTGCGAGAAAACGACGATGCCTTCTTTGAGGATCATGATCGTCGGAATGGAGCGGATTTGAAAATGCCCGGCGATGTCTTGCTGCTCTTCGGTATTGATTTTGCCGAACAAAATATCGGGATATTCCTGCGCGACTTTTTCGAAGACGGGAGCGAACGAGCGGCAGGGGCCGCACCACGGTGCCCAGAAGTCGAGGATCACGATTTGATGTTTCTGGACTTCGTCGTTGAAGTTCTCGGCGGTCAGATTGGTAAGTGCCATAATGTACCTTTGTGTTTTGGGTACGTAATTATGGCGTTTGTTGCTGAAAGTTGCTAAAAATCGTCGTCGTCTTCGTTGAATTCGGCGTTCATTTTCGCTTCTTCTTCGGCATCGAGCTGATCCTGCGTCAGTACCAGTTCGTGCAAAAACTCCCCGAAGAAGGTTTTCGATTCGGTTTTGGCCAAAAAGAGGTAGATACCGGTGACGAGCGCGAGCATGACGACGGCGACGATGGCCTTTTGAACGGGATTGAAGGTCTGAATAGGTTCTTTGGAACGCAGTTCGCAGCTGCCGCCGGGGCAGTTTTGCGCTTTTCTTCGCAAAATCAGTTCGTAGATTTTACAGCCTACGCAGATGGAAAGCGCACTTTCGAGAAACATCAGCCCCAGGCAGAGAATACAGATAAGCACTTTGTAGAAGGTGATGTCCCAGTGAATGACGAACCAGTCGAGCATCGGCAGCGAAATGAGCCAGCCCAGCGTCCACGCGAAGCGCTTTTGCATGGCGCCGACGTATTCGGGTTTTTGGTTCTGAACGAAGAAGCGGCCCAGCAGCAGCGAAGGGGCATAGCGCGGAGAAAACATACGAATCGTGAAATCGACGAAGAGAAAAGCCAGGTAGATGCGGGCGACGATGATGTGGTTGTAGCCGATACCGACGAAAATGACGATCATGCCGAGCATGAACAAAATGCCTGCCGCGGCGCGTGCCTCACGTTCGTTGATGACGCCCTCGTCGTAGCCGGGAACCTTTTCGCCGTATTCCAGAAAGAAACTTTTAAAAGTCATGCTGTTGAGTGCCTTTGCAAAGGGTTGCGAAATTATAATCTCTCAAACGAAAGAAAAAGATTTTTTCCTTTCGCCGATTGACGCAATACAGTTTTGCGTCAGGGAAGAGGGGCTCGTACGCTTAGTTGACGAAAAGGTATTCGATATCGCCGTTTTCGTAAAAAATGCGATAAGCGTCGTTTTGACGGTTGTAGGTGCCCATAATGCCGTCTGCGTTTTTGACGTGCATACGTTCGAGGTTGTTGAACGTTGCGTCCATCGAAAAATCGGAGACGACGCCGTACGAATCGTACCCCGAGGCTGAAGTTCCTTGCACTCTGAATCCCGTCTGATAGCCGGTGTCTTCGCGTTCAAGCGTCAGGAACATTTCGGAGGGAACGCTTTCGATCATGAAGCGGTAATCAGGATGCCCGGTTGCCTGGATGGTTCCCGTCGCGTTGTAATCGGTTGCGTAGGTTCCGTCGCTTTGCGAGACGGCAACGGCGTCAGCGTCGGCCGACACCGACGCGGCACCGTAGGTATAAAGCGTTTGGCTTTGCGAGACGATGCTGCTTTTATCGTTGGCAAAGTGCATCTCCGATTCCAAGGAAGCCGTTGCTTCCTTGCCCTGAATACGCATTTTGAATCCTTCGAGTTCGATCTGGCGGTAGGGCTTGAGCAGCGACCAGCTCGGCGAAGCCATCGTGCCGAAATTAAGATCCATGCCCAGGGCTTTTGCCGCTAACGTATCGAGGGCAGGAAGCAGCCGGTTCGAGCCTTCCTGCGACACGTAGATACGCCGGGCTTCGAGCGATCCGTTTGCGTCTTTGGCAACGAGATCGCGGACGTAGTATTCCCAGAGCGTACCGTTTTTCTTCATCAGCATATCGGCCGAGAGCTCGATATCGCCGCGTGAGAGGGTCAGGTCGAGTCCGTAGCTGCGGTTTCCGACGGTGTCGATGTTCACGGGCGTGTTCTCAAGGCTGTGGCCGACGATATCGATGCGGCGGATGTCGGCGTCGCCGTAGCGGTCGGCATCGATCGTCACGACGCTGCTTTCGTCGTCGGCATTGAGCAAAACGAGTTTGGACGGCGCATAGTCGTGCAGCGCTTGGATACCGATGACGTAGAAACGCCCGCTGCCGGTTTCGATCTGCATCAGGCTGCCGTCGGGGACAAAGCGCAGCGTTTTGGAAAGGCGTGAGAAGCGTTTTTTGCAAATGTAGTCGCCGGTTCGGTTTTTGGAACATGCAAGGCGCACGTCGGGATGGGCGAAAGAACGGGCTTCGAGCCCGTTGAAATCGACCAGTGAGGCGACGGGTTCGAGGGTCCCGTCGGCGTTTTCGAGATAGGGCAGTCCCGGGGCCGCGGTGACGGCACTTTCGCCGTTGATCCAGCGCCGGGCGTCGTCGTAGGTCAGCGAAGCCCTGAAGACTCCGCTCAGGGCAGGGTCGTTTTCCGAAGCGCTCAAAGTGCCGTTGAATTCGTTGTTTTGGGGGTCGAAGGCGTCGAAGCGAAGTGCGCCTTCAAAATGCTTTCCGCTTGCTGTTTCGACGCTGCCGTGCAGTTTGGCGCTCATGGCACGCGTACTGAACGAAAGTGCCTGGTCTTCGTTTATGAAGACACGGACATCGAAGTCGTCGACGGCTGCATGTGTCTGACGATTTTGTGCGGTTAGCGTTCCGGAACCCTGAAGGTCGAGCGTACCGCCGCTGCGCTCGAACAGGAATCCGGTGAGGTTCAGGCTGTAACCGTCGGCGCGGATGGTGTTTGTGTTTCGGTCGCTGACGACGCGGTTGAATGCGATGGCGTCGATCTTTGTCGACGTCGCAGTGAAATGGGTTTTGAAGCCGATATCGGCGTAGTTGCCGTCGGTGCCGTCGTTGGTGATCTGAAGGTAGGCGTCACCTTCGACGGCGGTGTCGCACATAAAGAAGACGAGGCAGACGTCGAGTCCGAGATTGCCCGCGGCGAATTCGACTTTGTCACCGTATGAGGTGGTGTCGCTGCCGTAGAATTTCGCGGATTTTCCGGCTTTGTCCATCGCGATCGAAGCACTTTTCGCGATCGCCTGCATACGGGCCGCGAAATGATTGAGCGAGGCATTGAGGTCGGCGGCGGTTTCGGTTTCGAAATCGAGCGCCATGGCATAGCCGTCACCAAGGAGGGTCTGTATCGCAGTGGCACTCGAAAGTGCTTTGGGCATCAATTCACGCACGATTCTTCCGGATTCTTGGGAGAAAAAATCATCGGTCCGTCCGTTGGTGCCGTACAGCCAAAGCGGTCCGGCGCGCATGCTGCGGGTGAAATATTCGGCATCGTCGTACGATACGCTGCCGTGATCGAGCGCGCGAAGGTTTTCGTAGACCGTTTTGGCATCGTTTCCTTCGACGGGCGAATGACCGCTGCGAATGTCGTCGATCGGCGTGACGTCACCTTCGTCGATTTTCGGCCCGTCGTCCGGAATTTGGCCGGCTGCGGCGTGCAGGTAGCACAAGGCTTTGGCGTCGTCGACCGTATCGGCCGCTTCCCGATCACTTTCGTTGTAGAACCAATAGGATGGGTAGCGTGCCCCGTCTTCGTCGACGGCGTCGGCCGCGATGCAGTAGCCGGGGTCGAGATAGCGCATGTGCAAGTTCCACCTGCCCATCAGTTCGGTCGAGAGGGTCAGTGTCCCGTCGGATGCGACGCTGTCGGTGAAGTCCATTGAAATGACGCCGACCGACCCGCTGCCGCTGCGACCGTCTTCGCTGACGTCGACCGTCATGTCGGTTTTCGACGAAACGACGTAGAACGTTTGGCCTCCGATAAGGTCGTAGCTGAACGAAGCGTTCGTGTCTTGCGATGCCTGTGTCTGGTTCGTTTCAGATGAACTCGATTGCGAACCGGCCGTGCCGTTGGTATCGTCGCCGACGCCGAAAAGCTCTTCGAGCCATGCAAGAATGTAGTCGCGGATGGCGTTGTAGACGGCTTCGAGCAAGGCGGAGAGGTCACTGCTTTCAAGCGCACGGGCACCGGCGGCTTGGACCTTGTCGTAGTAGCGTACCAGCGCGGCGCGTATCTGTTCGTTCTGCATCAGGCTGTCGACGGAAAGGGCTTGGCTTCGCAGCGCGGCGGAACGGAATACTCGGGGAACGTATCGGTCGATGACCTGCGGCCGCAGGGTCGCGAGCGCGGCGCGGGCAAATCCTTGCGCATCTTGCGATTCGCGAGCGAGGGCTTCGAGCGAAGGTTCGGCGGTTGACGAACTGCTGCTCTGTGCCGTCGTACTTTCACCGGCCTGCGGGGCATCAGAAGCGCTGCCCCCGCCGCAGCCTCCCAACAAGAAAATCGCCGCTGCGACACCTGGAATGATCGTCTTTTTCATGAATGGACACCTTGCTGCACCCCGGTAAACGTCCGGGTTAGTGTCTCAAATTTATCACAAAAAAGCTTTCGTCAATTCCGGAGCGACACAAAAAATATAATAATTTATGATTTGTGTAGATTGGTTACATCATTAGAATAGTTGATGCAATGAGAGCCGGAGTCAGGCCTTTCGCTTGCGGTAGAAGTCCGCGCGAAATGCGTCGAAACGGTTTTCGATGATGGCTGCGCGCGCCTGCTTCATCAGGGTCAGGTAGTAGTGCAGGTTATGCAAGGATGCGAGCCTGAAGTAGGTCAGCTCTCTGGCGCGGTAGAGGTGATTGAGGTAGGCACGGCTGTAGCGGCGGCAGGTGTAGCAGCCGCATTCGGGATCGATCGGCCCGTCGTCGCGTTTGTAGCGGGCGGCTTTGATCGTCAGTTTGCCGAAACTCGTAAAGAGCGTGGCGTTGCGGGCGTTGCGCGTGGGCATGACGCAGTCGAACATATCGACGCCGCGGGCGATGTTTTCGATGAGGTCTTCGGGGGTGCCGACGCCCATCAGGTAACGGGGTTTTTCCGCGGGCATATATTGCACGGTGTGTTCGACGGTGTCGTACATGTCGGCATTGGCTTCGCCGACGCTGAGCCCCCCGATGGCGAAGCCGTCGAAATCCATGGCGCACAGCTCCGTCGCCGAGCGGGTACGAAAGGTTTTGTCGATGCCGCCTTGGATGATGGCGAAAATGTTCTGATCGGTGCCGACGCCTTCTCGCTGCCGGGTGCGGTGATAGTCGATGGAGCGCTGCGCCCAGCGGGTCGTGCGGTCGATCGAAAGGGCGATGCGCTCGGGTGTGGCGGGCAGGGCGACAAGGTCGTCGAGAATCATCATGATGTCCGAACCGAGGTTGTACTGGATGTCGAGCACTTTTTCGGGGGTGAAATAGTGTTTCGAGCCGTCGATATGGCTGCGAAACTCGATGCCGTCCGCGTCGGCTTTGGAGATGTCGCTGAGGCTGAAGGCCTGAAATCCGCCGCTGTCGGTCAGAAAGCTGTTGGGGTAGGTCGTGAACGTTTGCAGCCCGCCCATCGCCGCGACGGTTTCGTCGCCTGGACGCAAATACATGTGATAAGTGTTGGCAAGGATGATCTGCGTGTCGAGCAGCTCGGTCATGTCGGCCATATCCAGCGCTTTGACGCTGCCGACGGTGCCAACGGGCATGAATACGGGGGTTTGGATCGTCGAATGTGCCGTGCGAATCGTCGCGGCCCGCGCCGCGCCGTCGGTAGCTTCTAGGGTGAATGTCATGAGCGCTCCTTCTGGATATCGAAGTGTAGCGAAAAGAGGG
>CAZYEW010000016.1:0-26965 GCA_964646705.1 uncultured Sulfurimonas sp. | reverse complement strand
GCGGCATCCTGATCGACGGACGGTGGCGGCGTCGGCTTCGTAGCATTGAAATCGATGACACCGGAAACCGTTTCACCGTCGAGATTGACATCCACACGATAGATAGCCGTCGTATTTTCTTCGATCGGTGTTCCGATTTCGTAAAAGTACTGGATTTCACTCAAAACATCGGCAAAACGTTCACCGATATCCGATCCGACGGCTTTCATATAAATTCCGCCCGTCGCTTTAGCCAAATGCTCAAGGTCGGTATCGGTATAAGCTCCGATTGTAATTGTATAAAACGTCACCGCAGCTTTGTTCGCTTCGGTAATTACCTGCGGGATCGTCTTGCCGCTCGAATTATCCAGTCCGTCCGTCATCAAGACGGCAATACGGCGTTCGGCCGAACGTGTCGCAAGTTTCTCTACGGCCGTCGACGCGGCATCGATATAAGCCGTCGCCCCTCCCCATTTATACTCTTCTTTCGTCATGTACGGATACTCCGGCACCAGCGTACTGTTCGCATCGTAGACGTGACTGTTCGGATGATAAATATCGATAATGAATTTCGAATTTTTCTTATTGCGTTCGAATCCGTCGGCCGCATACGTGAATGGCCCGTCAAGGTTCAACGACTTAATAAATCCCTGATCGATAAAATCGATCTTGTCGTCGAAGATGTTGATCCCAAGCTGTGCGTTTCCACTCAATTCGTCGATAAAA
Source organism: uncultured Sulfurimonas sp. (assembly GCA_964646705.1). Classification (GTDB taxonomy): domain Bacteria; phylum Campylobacterota; class Campylobacteria; order Campylobacterales; family Sulfurimonadaceae; genus Thiomicrolovo. The sequence continues at coordinate 26,260 of CAZYEW010000016.1, read as the reverse complement.
GATTTTGCCGCCTTGTATGTAAGATCATAGCGGGTCCCCAACGATGAACCGTTTTGTTCCATAACTTCGCTCGTCATCGAACCGCTGGCATCGAGCGTCAGAACGAGATCGGCATCCAAGTCGTTGAAACGGTAGTTCGTGACGTTCGCTTCCTCAGTATTCTTGTACATTCGCACCTGGCTTCTTGCAATTCCCAATACGGCACGCCCGGTTTTCGTATCGATCACGGAGTATTTGAAATTGCCGTTTCGCGGTTCATAAGCCAGAGACTCCCCTTCGACGTTGACCCGTACGGCAAAAGAGTTGTTGATATCGGCGGTCGAGACGATCCCCCATCCGTTCCCGCCGTTGTCGAATGCGGAAAAATCGGAATACATCGTATGGTAGCCTTTTTTCACGATTCGGACTTCTTTGAGACCGGCTGTTTCGAACGACCCGTAGAACCGTCCGCAGGCATCCGTCGTCACGGAAGTCACGATGGTTCCGTTTTCATCGAGATAAGACACGTTGACGTCTTTTAACGGAAAATATCCGCTGGGAATCGGAAGATTCGCACAACGCTGCCCAACCGATCTGTTGTCATCCTTGGCCCGAGGCGCGACGACGACACCGGCCACATTCCCTTTTGCCGGAAGGTTTTCGATACTTTCACCCGCTCCGCACCCTGAAAACACCAATATACCCGCTGCTGCGGCCGATACTACATACGCACCGATTTTCATAGCTTCTACCTTTATCCTGTTTCACTGAAACTGACATCTACGAACGCTGTCGTTTGCAGAGTATTATAACAATTGATACTTAGTTAAGCTTAAGGGCATCGAATTTTCCTCGTTTTTATCTGATCGAACAAAAAAACATTGCCAAATGATGCAAAAATCTCAAAAAACCATTGACTTTATATTTGCTTTCGACTATAATTCCCGTCCACAAACGCCTTGAGCTTTGTGACGTCTCGTTAGCTCAGTCGGTAGAGCATCTGACTTTTAATCAGGTGGCCGCAGGTTCGAATCCTGCACGGGACACCATTTGCCGCAGACGTGGCCCCATCATCTAATGGTTAGGATTCCAGATTTTCATTCTGGCCATAGGGGTTCGAATCCCCTTGGGGTCACCACCTCGTTTTTTCACCAATCATCCGTATTATTGTACTTTTCTTTTTTGTAACGCCGGCGGTTTATACTCTTTTCAATCTGATTGGACCGGTACAGCAGATCTTCTTTGATCGTGTCGATCGGGGTTTCGGTATGTTTGTAGGCAATCATCCGTTTGACGAGCGCTTCGAGATCGCTGTATTCGCCCTTGTAGAGCGTTGCCGGCGGAACGCGTTCGAAGTAGCGGAGATTCTTTTCGATTTTTTTGTCGTACCCTTCCTTGCTGATCGATTCGGCCCGAAAAAGATACGTCACGATACTTTTGCTGAACCGTTCGAGCACACGGATATAGCGCAGGCGTTCCGCATTCTCGATTTTTTTCGCTTTGGCCATTGACTCTCCGATCGTTAGGATTTTACCGATACAATAGCTATCATTATATCAAGGAGGCGACCGATGTTCAAACGACTGCTCTTCACGGCAATGCTGCTCTTTTCGGCACTGCACGCCGAAGTTATCAACGTACCTGCCGGCCGGGATCTGCTGCAAAAGGGTATTCCCGTCGTCGATATCCGTACCCCGCAGGAATGGAAACAGACCGGACTGCTCAAAGGCAGCATTCCGATCATGTTTTTCGACGAACGCGGCGGCTATAACGTCGATGCGTTCATCAAACAGCTGCACAAGCACGTCGATACGTCCAAACCGTTCGCCCTGATCTGCCGCACGGGCAGCCGCACGAAAATGGTCTCGCAGTTCCTCGCCGCCACCTACGGCTACAAAGTCATCAACCTGCTCGGCGGTATCACCGAAGCCTATCGGCGGGGGCTGCCGTTCGAACCCTATACAAAACGATGAAAGCACTGAAAATCGCGCTGATGATCGCCCTGCGTATCGCCGTCGTTTTCGCGCTGATCGGACTCGTCGGCTTGGCGGTGTGGGGGCTGCTCTACCTGATCCTTTACTGATGCCCCCCTCAGCGTTTGAAACGAAACCCTTCATCTTCGAGCATCGTACGCAGCGTTTCGGAACAATCGCCCTGAAATTCCATCCACTCTTCTTTAAGCGTCCCGCCGCTTCCCAGGCGTTTTTTGAGGGTTTTGAGCAACGTTTTCGCCTGCACGGCCGTCAGCGCAAAAGGGCCGATGAGCGTGACCGTTTTGCCCCGGCGTTTCTCGCGGCGAAAAGAGAGGGCGTGTTTTGCAGGTTCGAGAATCGCCGCAGAGCGTTCATGCGCTTTCTCGTCGACTTTCGCCCAGCCTTCTCCCAGATCGGCGCCGATGAAAAGATCGAGCTTTTTACCGCGGCTCACGAGATTGCCCCAGATATTCGAAACGGCGGACGGAGCCGCCTTCGTGCGCAAGGCATTCGGTGAACATCTTGAGCGGACGCACCCACAATCCGCGTTCGCCGTAAAGTGCGCGGTAGACGACCAGCTCTTCTTCGGTTTCGGAGTGTTTCGCCGTGCCGATCACCTCGTAGCGCGCCCCCTTGTAGTGCCGATAAATTCCCGGTTCAACCACGCACGACCTTCTGCGCAAGCACCGAAAGGCCCGGTGCAGCGTAAACGCCGGAGTCGATCCCTTCCATCACCGTATCGGCATCGAAATGTTCTGCATCGTAAAGCACGACGATCATTTCGTCTCCAGGCTGCAAAAAGGTCGTCTCCCCGTACTCGGTATAGCGCGTCGCGCCGATGCTGACAAGCACCCTTTCGGGGCGGCCGGCGGCATCGAGATACGCGCTCAGCGCTTCGAGCGGACCTTCGTCTTGCTGAAAAGCCAGACGCTGCGTCAGCCAGTCAAGCAGCCGTTCGTGAAAATAGCTGTACGTGACCAGCGGCGCATCCTCGCCGTAGCGGTGCAGCACCCCGTCGCGGCGAAGAAACGACGCCAGATGCCAACGGTCCATGATGCCGCCCGGAGCGAAAATGTCGATCGCGACGGCAACCGTGCCCACGCCTTTCGACGCACGGCCCCAGTTCTTTTTCTCCGAAATTTTTTTGGCACCGGGACGGCGGATCGAGCAATCGTTGAAGGGCACGAAGGCCTGCGGCACAACCGCCGCGACGCGGCCGTCTTCGTACGCAAGCGTACAGTACAGCGCGACTTCTGGCTCGCCCTGAACCTTGAGGGTTTCGTCTTCGGGAAGCCGGATCGTATCGGTTGAGAGCGGGTCGACGCCTAAAAAATCGTCACGCCCTGCAAGGAAAAACGGAAAAACGCCCTTGGGCGCTTCGTCGTCGTTTTGCGGCAACGCTGCAAAATCTTCGAGTTCGCCGGCCTGTTCGAGGTGGCGGGCGAAGTTTCCCGCAACGCCGAATCCGGCACCGATATCAAAGTGCGCCATTTTCTTTGGCCTCGACATAGGCTTCGTAACTGCCTTTGAAATCGTTGTAGGTACCGTCGGGCTTGAGTTCGACGATACGGTCGGCGAAGGCATCGAGCAGCTCACGGTCGTGCGATACGCAGATGACGTTGCCGTCGAAATTGTACAGCGCTTCGCCCAGTGCGACGATCGCTTCAAGATCGAGGTGGTTCGTCGGTTCATCGAGGACGAGGAAATTCGGCCCTTGCAGCATCAGCTTGCTCAACATCATCCGATGCTTCTCTCCCCCCGAAATGTTCGTCGCGGCTTTTTCCTGCTGTTCGCCGTTGAAGAGCATCCGTCCCAGACAGTTACGAATCTCGGAAATATCGGCTTTGGGGTCGAAAGCACGCAGCCAATCGTAAAGGGTCTCGTCGCTCTGGATACGGTCGGTGGTGTCCTGCGGGAAATAGCCCGATTCTACCGTCGCACCCCACTTGACCGTGCCCTCGGTCGGTGTCAGCTCTTCCATGATGATCTGGCACAGCGTCGTCTTTCCCACGCCGTTAGGACCGATGAGCGCGATCTTCTCGCCCGGCTCGATATGCAGATTGATATGCTGCAGTACCGGGCCTTCGCCGTAATCGTGACTGACGTCGATTACGTCGAGGGCTTCGTCACCCATTTTGCGCTTGGGCTTGAACACGATACTCGGATCGCGGCGCGACGAGGGCTTGATATCTTCGATATTGAGTTTTTCGAGCTGTTTCTGGCGTGACGTCGCCTGGCGGGCTTTGGAAGCGTTGGCGCTGAAGCGGCGTACGAACGCTTCGAGCTGTTCTTTTTCTTTGAGCTTTTTCTCGCGTTCCATCTGCATCTGCTTGGCCATAACGTTGGCCGCGATGTACCAGTCGTCGTAGTTGCCGGCGAATTCTCGGATTTTCTGATAATCGACGTCGAGAATGTTCGTCACGACGGCGTTGAGAAAATGGCGGTCGTGCGAAATGACGACCATGGTGCCTTCGTGACGCTTGAGCTCGTTTTCGAGCCAGCTGATGGTTTCGATGTCGAGGTTGTTGGTCGGCTCGTCGAGAAAAAGGACGTCGGGCTTGGGAAAAAGCACCTGGGCCAGCAGCACTTTGAACTTGTCGCCGCTTGGAAGCGTGGACATCAGGTCATGATGGTGCTCGACGGGAATGCCGACGTTTTCGAGGATTTTCGTAATGTTCACGTCGTATTCGTAGGTCGGATCTTCTTCGACGCAGATCGTTTCAAGCTCCGCCAGACGGTTGTTGACGGCATCGTCTTCGAAATCACCCGTTTCGTAGAGTTTCTCTTTCTCTTTGATCGCATCGTAAAGGCGTTTGTTGCCGTACAGTACCGCATCGGCAATCGTGTAGTCTTCGAAAGCGTACTGATTCTGTCCCAGTACGCCGACCTTGAGCCCGGGCTCGATCGAAACTTCGCCCTCGTACTCTTTGTCCTGACCGCTGAGAATACGTAAAAACGTCGTCTTTCCCGCCCCGTTGGCTCCGATCAGGCCGTACCGTTTGTGCGGGTCGAGTTTGAGATTGATATTTTCGAACAACACACGGCTGCCGAAACGCTTGGTAAGGTTGGTGACTTGTACCATATGAATACACTCGCTTGAATTTTTTCGCGATTATACCACAGTGCAGACGGAGAAAACGTGATGGTGGGCCATGCAGGACTCGAACCTGCGACAAACCGGTTATGAGCCGGTGGCTCTAACCAACTGAGCTAATGGCCCGCTTGCAGTCGGGGACGAAATTATAGCTGTCGGGTCATTAGACAAAGCTTTTTTTGCCCCGCTTGTCGTAAAGCTCGTTGAAACGAAACGCCAGCAGATTTTCGAGGATGCCGAAGAGGATCATAAAATTGACGAAGCTGCTCCCGCCGTAGCTGAACATCGGCAAAGGCACCCCGACGACGGGGGCAAGGCCGATGGTCATCGCGATATTCACGCTCATGTAAACGAACACGAGCAGCGATACCGCAGCGGCCACGACCTTGATATAGTAGTCGTTCGTATACAGACTGATGCCGAGCAGGTGCAGCACGATCAGCATGTACAGCCCGATCAGCGCCAAGGCGCCGAAAAAGCCGAAACGTTCGACGACGTAAGCGAAAATGAAATCGCTCGACGCAATAGGCAGAAATTTCATCTGCGTCTGCGTCGCTTCTTCTTTGGGCTTGCCGAACATCCCGCCCGAGCCGATGGCGATGATGGACTGCTGCACGTGGTAGCTGGGTTTTTCGCTGAGAAAATCGGTAATGCGCTTGCGCTGATAGTCGTGCAGCTGACTGTAGATCAGCGGTGCGGCGATGACGAAACCCGCCAACAGCGTCACCCAGATTTTCCACTGCACGCCGATAAGAAAGAGCACCCCGACCCCCAGCAAAAGCAGCACCGTCGCCGTACCGAGGTCGGGCTCCTTGGCAATCAGGAAAAACGGCAGTGCAATATAGAACATAAGACGCAAAAAGTCTTTGACACCGTACCCGCCGCGCGGAGGCGGATTGCGCGCGATCAGATACGCGAGCATCAGGATGAAGGCCGGCTTCATCAGTTCGGAAGGCTGAATCGTGAAATGAATCAGCGGCAATTCGATCCACCGTTTCGCCCCCAGCCTGGCATGCCCGAAAAACTCGACGGCGACGAGCAAGACGATATTGAGCCAGTAAAACAGCGGAATCATCCAGCTGAGCCGACGAATGGGCACAAGAAAAAAGAGCACGAACACCAGTGCGCCGACGCCGACATAGACCAGATGCTTGTGGGCCAGCACGGGATGAATCTCGCCGATCAGCCATCCCGACGCGGCGATCAGCGGTACCAGCAGCACCGGAATGACGAAATCGAAATGTGTTAGAATGCGTCTGTCGATGCGGCGCACGGTACTCCTTATCGTCCAAAAATACCGCACATTATAGCAAAGGCCATCATGCAACCGACCGTCCGAACCTTCACTGCCGACAATAGCGTCCGTCTCGATGCCTTTTTAAGCGAAGCCCTCGGCGAAACACGCAACCAGGTCGCGCACCTCATCAAAAACGGCCATGTCGAAGTCGAAGGGAAAAAAACGGCGAAGCCCGGCCTCAAACTCAAAGCCGCACAGTGCATCGCCGTGACGCTGCCCGCCATGCAGCCTGCTCCGGCACAGCCGATCGATTTCGACGTGCCGATCCTCTACGAAGACGACGCGCTGCTCGTCATCGACAAGCCCAGCGGGCTTACCGTCCATCCGGCGCCGAGCGTGAAAGAACCGACCCTCGTCGACTGGCTCAAACACCACGATATCCGCCTCTCGACGCTCAGCGGAGAAGAACGCCACGGCATCGTCCACCGGCTCGACAAAGGCACCAGCGGCGTGATGGTCGTCGCGAAAACCAACGAGGCGCACGAAGCGCTCTCGAAACAGCTACAGGACCGAAGCATGGGGCGCTACTATCTTGCCGTCGTCACGCCGCCGCTCAAAACCGATCCCACCTTCGTCGACAAGCCCATCGCCCGAAGCCCGCACAACCGGCTCAAGATGGCCGCGCTCGAACACGGCAAAACGGCCCAGACGCTTTTCAAACCGCTGCTGCCCTCGCACGACGCACGCCACGAACTGATCGCCTGCAAGCTTTTCACCGGCCGCACGCATCAGATTCGCGTACATCTTGAAACCTTCAGCCGCCATATCGTCGGCGACCATTTATACGGTATTAAGAGCAATCCCGATAAAATCTCGCGCATACTGCTGCATGCCTACGTGCTTTATTTCATCCATCCCGGCTCGGGAGAGCGCATGACGTTCGACGCCCCACCCGACGATACGTTTCGCACCTGGCTGCAGACACACTTCGAGACGGAGAGACTGGATGAAATTCTCGACCCCGGCCATATCGGCACTCTTTTTGACGCTGCTGCTTCTTAGCGGCTGTACTTCGCAACCCCGGCCCGAAAGCGGCATCGTCGTCGACCGCAGCCTTCCGCCGGTACGGATCAACGGCCATCTCAGTGACGACGACGCCGTGGCGTTCGAATGGAAACCCGTTGACAACCCCAAGGTCGCCGGCGTACGCATCTACCGGGACAACCCTCCCAAACAGCAAAAAAGCTTTTTCCGCATCGCGCAAATCGACGGGCGGCTCTCGACCCATTACGTCGACGGCAATCTCGAACCCGCTACGGCCTATCACTACCGTTTCACGACCTTCGATGCCGACGGCAAAGAATCCGTCCCTGACCGAACCCTCACCGCCAAAACGCTCAAGCTGCCCGAACCCGTCAGCTTCTTCACCGCGACGCACGCGCTTGCACGCCGCGCCAAACTGCTGTGGCGCCCCCATCCCGACCTTCGCGTCAGCGGCTACGAGATCCAGCGGCTCGACCCGGGCGAAAAAACCTTCTACGCCATCGCCGACCTCGACGGACGCCTCAATGCCGAATACATCGACCGTGACCTCGACGACGACGCCCTGTACCGCTATCGCATCGTTGCCCTGACCTGCAAAGGGCAAAAGACCGCACCGTCCCAGGTCGTCACCGTTTCGACCAGGCCGCTGCCCGCCATGCCGAAAAAGGTCACGGCTTCGCACAGAAAAATCAAAAAAATCGACCTGTCGTGGGAACCGTCGGCAAGCAAAAACGTCGTGTACTACAAAGTCTATCGCGCCCATGAAGCCGACAGTGCCTACGGTTACCGGGCCAAGGTCAAAGGCACGCATTACGCCGACAAGGTCGAAACCGACGGCAAACACTATTTCTACCGCATCGCGGCCGTCGATGCCGACGGGCTCGAAAGCGAACGTACCGCCCCCGTCGAAGGGGACACGCTCGCACCGCCGAAAGCCCCGAAACTCATAGGCCTCAGCGTACAAAACGGTGCCGTCGTGCTTCGCTGGAAACCGAGCGACCAACGCACGAAAAGCTACGTGCTGCTCAAAAAAACGTCGACGGGCTGGATGCACAGCAGCGAAGCCCAGTATCCCGGTCTCAAAACGACGACCTTCACCGACCCCAACGTCGTCCCCGGCCGCGAATACGAATACCGCGTTCTCGCCGTCGATGCCGACGGCTTGCGTTCCGAACCTTCGCAAGCGCAGTCGATTACGCTGGAGGCTCGCTGACCGTATGCCCCATTTGCACCTCAAATCGTTTCACACATTGCCCTTTCCGGTCACGCACGACGGCGTGCGTTTCGACGGAATTGCGCACAACGTCGGACGTGACGACGAAAAACTGATTGCCGCACATTGCGAAGGACGGGACTTTTTTCTGCTGCTCAAGACGCAGACCGGAAAATTTCTGCTCAAAGCCGACAAGCTGACCCGCCCGTCACCGACCTTCTACGTCAAAAAAGCGCTCAAGGCCTATGTCGCCGCCGCCGGGCTCGAAGTGCTCGCCGGCAACGTCGACGACGCCCCGACCAATCCCCATCTGAACGACCGCAACGCGCTGTGGAATATCCGTGATTTCGCCGAGCGCTTCCCGACCGACAAGCCGGTGCGCATCGAAGTCGGCTTCGGTTCGGGACGCCATCTTCTCCACCAGGCCAAACAGCACCCCGACAGACGCTTTATCGGCATCGAAATTCACAAACCTTCGATCGAACAGGTGCTCAAACAGATCAACATTGCCGGGCTCGACAACCTGTTGCTGCTCGATTACGACGCCCGGCTCTTTCTCGAACTGGTGCCGTCCAATCTCGTCGAGCGTATCTACGTGCATTTTCCGGTTCCCTGGGACAAAAAACCGCACCGCCGCGTCATCTCGCCCGACTTTGTCGGCGAAAGTATCCGCGCACTCGCTCCGGGCGGCAAACTCGAACTGCGCACCGACAGCGACAACTATTTCGCCTACAGTTTCGAGACCTTCATGCAGCTTTCGAGCAACCACGTCGAAATCTTCAAGAACCGGCGCATCGAAGTCAGCAGCAAGTACGAGGACCGGTGGCGGCGTATGGAGAAGAATATCTACGACATCGTCATGCACAACGAAGCATCCAGCCCGCCGCTCGCACTCGAAGGCACGTTCGATTTCGACACGGCAGACCGTTTCGACGAAACACGGCTTGCTTCTCTAAGCGGCCGAACGCTGCGTTTCAACGGAGGGTTCGTCCACTTCGAGCGGTTCTACCGTTTCGACGACGGCCGTTTCATGTTCCGGCTCTCCATGGGGCCTTTCGAGCGCCCCGAACATCTCTACCTGACGCTCGGCGACGCACCGGCTTATTTTCCGACCCCTCCGGTACGGACGAAAACCACGCTCGAAGCCCACCGGCAGCTGCAAAAGGCATTGCATGGATAAAATCATTATCGCCGAAGAGCTCTCGTTGGGCTACGACCGGCACGAAACCATCATTTCCAAAGCCGATTTTTCCATCGATTCGGGAAGTTTCGTCTTCATTACCGGAGCCAGCGGAAGCGGCAAATCGACCCTGCTCAAATCGTTCTTCGGGGCACTCAAACCCCAATCGGGCAGCCTGATCGTCGGCGGCGTCGAAATGCGCGGGATTTCAGGCAAGAAACTCAACTTTCTGCGCCGCCATATCGGGATTGTCTTTCAAGACTACAAGCTGGTGCAGGAATGGAGCGTCGAAAAGAACGTCATGCTGCCGCTGCTCATCAACGGCTATGCCCGCGACGTCAGCGAAATGCAGGTCGACAAACTGCTCAGCCACGTCAAATTGACCCACCAGCGCGGCCGCTTTCCCTACGAACTCAGCGGCGGCGAGCAGCAGCGCGTCGCGATGGCACGGGCACTGGCGCACAACCCCATTCTCATTCTCGCCGACGAGCCGACCGGCAATCTCGACGGCTATTCGTCACGGGTGGTCTGGAATTTGCTCGAAGGCGCCAATACCCAGCTCGGTGCGACCATCGTGGTCGTTACGCACCATATCCCCGAAACCTTCAACACGCCCTACCGCCATTTCAATATCGAACACGGAGACGTCTATGAAGTCTCTTAAAAGCCACATTTCGCTGATTACCGCACTGTTTGCCGTGCTGCTGACCGTTCAGCTCTTTTTGAGCCTCGACCGGCTCATCGGCGCCTACGAAAAAGAACTGGGCGAAAACTACACCATCGTCGTCGTCAGCGACGCGAATCTCAGCGAAGCGCAATTCAAGCAGATCGTACCGCAAATCGAATCGGTCCAAATCCTTTCGCCGGCCAAAGTCCTGCAGTCGCTGCAACAGCGGATACACGGCGGAAAAATCAATCTGATGGAACTGAAACTCCCCCGTTTCTACCGGCTCCGACTGCAGCGTTTTACCTCGCCCGAAGCGATCCGGGCAATCGGCAAAAAGCTGCAACACGATCCGCGTATCACCCGCGTCGAAACGTTCGCACGCCAGCATGATACGGTCTTTCGCCTGCTGCAGCTTTTCAAAGGTGTCGTCACCGTGCTCGCGGCGGTGCTTTTTGCCGTCACCTCGCTGCTGATTCTCAAAGAGATGCGTCTGTGGCAGTTTCAGCACCGTGAACGCATGAATATCATGGCCCTCTTCGGCGCACCGGTCTGGCTGCGCTCGGCCGTGCTGTTCCGCCTGGCCATCGTCGATGCCTTTATCGCCTCGTTCCTCGCTGCGGCGACCTTCACGGCACTCGAACATTACGGATGGATCGACCGGGTGCTTGCGCTGATCCAGGTACAAACCCAGCTACTGCAGCCGCTGCGGGACTTTCCGCTCCTGCTCGGCATTGCCGTATCGCTTTCGATTCTGCTTGCCGGCCTTATCGTCGCCGGGCACAAAGAAGAGGTATGATCCGTTTACTGCTGCTGAGCGTCATTGTTGCCGCCGGCCTGTTCGCCGCCGGAAAAATAGACGGGCGTATCGCAAAGACCAACGACGAACTCAAGCACTTCGACCGCAACTACGCCGCGATCAACGCCAAGATGGCACGAACGGCCAAAGAGATCCTGCGCAAACGCCAATACGTGCTGCAGCAACAAAAAAAGATCGAAATTCTCGCCAATGAACTCGCCACGAAAAGCAAAACCCTTGAAGACGCCCAAAACAAGCTGCAAACGCTTACCGGTACGCAGAGCCAAATCGAAAAGAACCAGCAGGCGCTGCTCGCCGAGCTTTCGGAACTCCTGGCGAAGGCCTACTCGCTGGCGACGGTCCAAAATGACGAGCATACGCTCTCAGCCGACGGCATCGTCGCCGAAGAAGTATGCCGGGCTCTCGAACAAAAAACCCGCCGCCGCATCGAACAGCTCGGTACGCACCTGAGCGACAACCGAAAGAAGCTTAAAAGCCTGACCCGCCAAACGGCACGGCTGCGCGACGAAATCGCACACATTCAGATGCAGAAAAAACGGCTCGAGACGGCCCGAAAGAAAAACGAAACGGCCATCGCCGACCTTAAAAAACGTCAGCAAAGCTATCGGAAATCGCTCAAAAAACTGCTTGCACAGAAAGAGGCCCTGGAAAAAACGCTGCGGCGGCTGAACATCATCCGGCAAAACGAAGCCGAACGTGCCAAAGCCGAAGCACGCCGAAAACGCAACGCCGCCCTGCTCGCTTCCGGCTCCGTTCCGCAGGTCAAATCGGTCGGCAGCAGCTACAAAAGAGCCCGCACCAAACGTTACCGCGGCAAAAAAACGATCGCTCCGCTCGATCGCTACACGGTGACCAAGCGCTACGGCACCTACACCGATCCGATCTATCACATCAAAATTTTCAACGAATCGGTCGGGCTCAAACCCCGCTCACCCAATGCCAAGGTCAAAAACGTACGCAACGGCAAAGTGATTCTGGCTCAAAAAACACCGCTTCTCGACAACGTCGTCATCATCGAACATGCCGGCGGACTGCATACGATTTATGCGCATCTTGACCAGATCGCTCCAACCGTCAAAAAGGGAAAACGCCTTAAAAAAGGGAGTGTCATCGGGAGAGTCGATGACGAACTGATGTTCGAAGTGACGCAAAAAAACTATCACATCGACCCGCTGCAGATGATCCGCAAATCGAAATAGCTCCGGTCACTCCCGGTCGAAATAGCGGGCCACCTCGTGCATCGCTTCGATCAACGCCTCTTTGGTCGGGTAATGCAGTATTTTTCGATTGACCGGTACCTCGCCGGCGGGGTCGAAATCGAAAACCAGCACATACGCTTCGATACGCACCGCGTCTTTTTTCATTTCGGCCCATTCCAGCGAAACCTGCGCTTCGGCACCGCCGCCTTCGACAAGGGCAGCGGGATACAGCCGTGTGATTTTTTCCAAATCGAGTTCGAGCCCCTGAGCTCTGTAGATCATGTCGTTCATCGATATCGCTTTCAGTAAACTATTAGGTAGCAAAAACGGAAGTATACCGCGTTCTCCACAGAACGCGGACGAACGTCAGAAAATGTGGCGGCACTCTTTTTTGATGACGCCGGGAATCCGGGCGATCATAATGAAATTCGACATCGAAAGGCTCGGATACATGACGGCGATGTAATATTTCGGGTCGAGGATTTTCGCCTTGCCGTTTTCGACCAGTACCGGATACGGCAAAAGTGCGCTGTTCTCGTAGCCGATGTTCGCAACGAATTCCGACGTTCGGGGCTTGAACTTCACCCCGACGAGGACCGACCCGTTGGGCAGTTTCTGCTCGAAAACGATCTTGCCGGTCTTGCGTGCGGCTTGAAGCAGCGTCTCGTTGTCCTTGGCGGAACCGACCTCGATCATGTCCTGATAATACGGCATGGCATCCATAAAATGGTATTTTGGAAGCAGCGAATATTTGAGGCTGTCTTTGGAGTTTTTCAGCCCCTTGAACGCGCTGCGCAGTTTTTTCAAAGACGCCTTTGCCGCCGCCTCGTCGAAATCGTCTTGCATGAAAGCCCGCTCGACATAAAGCGGATTCATAATACTCACCGTGCCTGCCGCGCTGTCCACCAGAACCCGCAGCGACGCCCCGAAACCGCGGCCGGGCTTGGCGGCAGATTTTTGCAGCGCTTCGTCGGTGAAGACAATCGATACGCGTTTGCCTTCTTTGTCGACGGGAAACTTTGCCAAGACCTCGAAACCGGCATCTTTCAACGTTTTTTCGACGGCATCGGCATCCATCGCCGGACCGCGAAGATAAAGGCTGACCCGACTGCCGTTGACGTCGCCGACCTCGGCGTTTTGGTTTTTGGCAGCCGATTCGCTCTTGCCCCAGTTCGGCGGTACCCTTTTGCTAAAACCGATACTGCGGTCCGGTCCGACCGACGAGTTCGACGCCTCTTCGACCGGTGCCGACGAAGAGGACACCTGTGTTTCGTAGTGAATGCGTACCGGAGGAACGCGGGGGATATCGATTTTTTCATCGGGCACGGCCGGTATCGTGATATCATACGCCTTGGGCGGTTCAGCCGCCGTGGCGGCCGAGACGCCGAGCAGACAAAGGACCCATGCCGTTTTAATCATTCGCGACGCTTTCATGGTCAATACTCCAGGCCCATTTTGTCGAAATCAAGTTCCGTCATGCGTTTGCGGTTGCCTTTGCGGTCGTACAGCCACCCTTTGACGGCTTTACCGTGATCGAAAATAATCGAATAATAGAGGTTGCCGTTTTCGAAATACTCTTTGGACGTACCGTCGAGCTTTCCGTCGTCATCGTAATGGATACGCGCTTTGAGAATGTTGTTCGGGTAATAAACCGTCTTCGTGCCGACGGGAATATCTTCGACGTATTTCGCTACCGACTTGAGCTGTCCGTTCGGGTAATACTCGCGCACCGTGCCGTCGAGCTTGCCGTACCGAAAAGGCATCTCCGCTTTGACCTGGCCGTTTTCGTAGTATCCGACCGTCCAGCCGTAGGTCTTGCCGTCTTTGAATCGAGAGACGACTTTAAGCTTGCCGCTTTGATAATAGCCTTTGGAAATTCCGTTGAGCTTCCCGTTTTCGTATTTACGGACGAACTTGACTTTCCCGTCGGGGTAGTAGCTTTTCTTGATTTCGGCATGCAGGGTCAAAGACAGCCCGGCAACCATAATAAGAACCCAGATTTTGCGCATTTTCAAACTCCTTTTGCGAACATATAACGAATAATAGTATCAGAAAAACTATTTCTTATTTCTTTTTTGACGGGCAAGGGCTGGAATTTTATTGATTTTCGTTATATAAATGTGATAATCTACCCATAATTAAATGCTATAATTTTTGCCGAAACGATTTTAACAGACAGGAGAACACACCATGCGAATCACTGCTTTGCTGCTTTCGGCAACCCTTTGCGTTGCGGGCCTCAACGCCGCCGATATCGACAACGCCGACCTCTCGGCACTGCACTCGATCATCTCGAAGTCGAACGTCAATCTTCCGACGACCAACATCAAAACTCGAAACGGTCACTACAAAAAATTCGACAAACAGGGGCGGCTGCGGGCCGATATGGAGTTTCGGCACGGCAAGCTCAACGGCACAAGCCGTCTTTACCATTCTAACGGAAAAATCCACAAAGAGATCACGTATCAAAACGGCCGCAAAGAGGGCAACCTCAAAACCTACGACGACAAAGGCAACCTCCTTTCAAGCCAGCACTATCACCAGAATATGCTCGACGGCCTCAGCCGCTACTACTATTCCAGCGGTACGATGAAAGACGAAATTCCTTATCAAAACGGCAAAATCAACGGCGAATGGCGCCACTACGACGAAAAAGGTATGCTCGCCTGGGTGCGCCCCTATACCAACAACGTCATCAACGGCGAAGCCATCGCCTACTACCCCGACGGAACGGTAAAGAAAATTATGCGTTATCGTTATAATCAAAAACACGGAAAATGGCAAACCTTCTATCCCAACGGCAACATCGAAACACTCGACGTATTTATCAACGGAAAACAGCAAGGATGTTCAAAAACTTATACTGATGACGGTACAATAGCCTCCGCTATGCTATTTAAAAACGGGCTGGCCGTCGCCAGCACCCTGTATAAAAACGGCCAACCGGTCACAAAGGTCTGCTCGCAATAGATGAAAATCGATTACAAACACCACAACATTGCCGGATTCCTCGCCAAGGCGTTTCTCAACAACCCCTTGACGATGATCATGATTATCTCGATCCTCTCACTTGGATTCATCTCGTTGCAGGTGATGCCACGTGAAGAAGATCCGCAGATCCAGGTCAGCGGAGGTGCGGTGATCATCGCCATTCCCGGTGCCACGCCGCGCGAAATCAACAATGTCGTCATCAAACCGCTCGAACGGCGCTTTCGCGAAATCAAAGGCGTCGAGAACATCTACGGAACGGCGATGGAAAACGTCGGTATGATCAACGTGCAGTACTACATCGGCGAAAACCGCGAAGATTCGAACCTCAAACTCTACGACAAAGTTATGCAGAACCTCGACACCCTGCCCAAAGGGACGATGCAGCCGCTCGTGAAGCCTTTCGATATCGACATCGACATTCCCATCGTCACCATCGCTTTCTACGCCAACAACAGCGAGCACAAACCCGATCCCGTCACGCTCTATCGCAAGATTCGAAAACTTCAGCAAAAGATCAATGCCCTCGACAACGTCTCGAAAACGACGCTCAAAGGGGTCAAGCATCCGCAGTTCAACGTCCTCGTCGATCTCGACAAGCTCTCGGGCTACCACCTTTCGCTCGGGCAGATCGCCCAATCGATCAAAATGATTTCGAAAAACGCTCCCGATATCGACGCCCCGACCCCCGACGGCCGTATCATCGTTTTCGGCGTCAAAAACGCCATCGAAGACATCGACGACCTCGAAAACCTTATCGTCGCGCAATACATGGGTTCACCGATCTACCTGCGCAACATCGCACGCATCGAATACAACTACGACATTCAAAACTTTCAGCGGGTACAGCTGACCATGCGTGAAGACAACGTGACCGAACGCGAGCACGCCGAAACGCCCGAAGAAATCGAAGCGCTCGACCCCGTCCGCTTCACCGAACTGACCGATCAGGTCACCCTGACGGTCTCGAAACTCAAAGGCACCAACGCCGTCACCATCGCCGAAGAGGTCAACGAACTGCTCAAAGAGGCGCGTCCCGAGCTCTCCGAACAGGGCGTCGGATACGTAATTACCCGCAACTACGGCGAACGTGCTAACGAAGCGGTCAACGAACTCGTCTTTCACCTGATGATCACCATCGGCATCATCTCGCTGATTCTCATTCCGTTTCTGGGCTGGAGGGAATCGCTCGTCGTCTCCATCGCCGTGCCGATGATTCTGGCGACGACGCTCTTCGTCGCCTGGCTCAGCGACCAGACCATCAACCGCATCACCCTGTTCGCATTTTTATTGAGCATCGGTCTGATCGTCGACGACGCGATCATCGTCATCGAGAACATCCACCGCCGCTTGCATCTCAAAGAGACCCAGGGGCAGGACATCAACGTGCTCATCTGTGAAGCCACCGACGAAATCGGCCCTTCGACCAACATCGCGACAATCGCGATCATCTTGACGATGGTGCCGATGGCATTCGTCGGCGGGATGATGGGGCAGTTCATGCTGCCCATTCCGCTCAACGTTCCCGTCGCCCTTGCCGTGTCGCTCTTCGTCGCCTACGTGTTCACCCCGTATCTGGCCAAGAAACTGATCAAAGTGGAGCGGCATTAAGATGGAAGAACTGCTCTACAATATTCTCAACTCCAAAAAGAAAAAACGCATCGTTATCCTGATCGTCCTTGCAGCACTCATGGGGTCGGTCATGCTGCTCCCGACAAAAATCGTCAAAGCAAAAATGCTTCCCGGAAAAAGTGCCAACACGTTCAGCATTTACGTCGATACCGCCACCGACAGTTCCATCAAGGAAACCGAAAAAGTGACGCGCTGCGTCGTCGGTATCATGCAAAAAGAAGCCGCCGTCACCGACATGGAGGTCTATCTCGGCCAAGGTGCCCCGCTCGACTACGCCGGACTGGTCAAGGGCAGCGCGATGAAACGGTTTCAGAACCAGGCCGAAATCGTCGTCAACCTCACCGACAAGCATCACCGCAAAGAGCCGTCGTACATGATGGTGCATCGTATCCGCCCCATCATTCAAAAGCGATGCGAGCCGCTCGTACCGCATACGAACATCAAATTCGTCGAAATGCCCTCAGGCCCGCCGACCCTTGCGACGATCGTCGTCAACGTATTCGGCGAAAATCCGGCCCTGCAGCGCTACACGGCCGAACGTGTCGCGAGCATTCTGAAGCAAACGGACGGACTCGTCGACGTCGATATCATGCAAGACGACTTCTACACCCACTACAATCTCGTGCCCAATACCGACAAGATCATTCGCAGCGGGCTCAGCGTCGAACAAGTCAACAACATTTTGTACATGGCGTTCAAAGGCTTTCAGGTCGCACGCAAAAATTCGGCCAACCAGCAGGATCAAATCCCCATTTTCGTGCGCCTCGACGACAAAACGCGCACCATCTACCCCGACGACAAAGAAGGTCTTTCGTGGAAACTCGCGTCGCTGCGGCTGATGAATCCGATGGGCGTCATGATTCCGATGAAAGAGCTCGTCGACATCAAAGAGGTCCCCTCGAACCCGACGATCTATCGCAAAAACCTGCGCAATATGACGACCGTCACCGCCGAATGCGACCTGGTATCGCAGGTCTACCCCCTGCTCGATGCCCGCGACAAAATGCTCAAACAGCTCGCCGACGAATTCAACATCACCAAGTCGCCGGGAATGTCGACATATATGTTCGATCTCTATCTGACGCACAAGCAGACCGGCGGAAAGATCCATTTGCAGTGGGACGGCGAAATGAAAGTCTCGCTCGACACTTTCAGAGACCTCGGCGGCGCGTTTATCGCCGCGCTGATCCTGATGTTTTTGCTGATGGTCGTCTATTACAAATCTTTCGCCCTGAGCGGCATCGTCCTTGCCGGAAGCTTTCTTTCGATTATCGGCGTGATCGTCGGCCACTGGATCACGGACGAAGTGCAGTATTTTTTCATCGATACGCACTTCTTTTTGACCGCAACGTCCCTGATCGGTTTTATTTCGCTGATGGGGATCAGTGCACGCAGCTCCCTGCTGCTTATCGACTTTTCCCGTTCGCTGATCAAAAGCGGGATCGAAAAGAAGCGGGCGATCGCCGTCGCGACCGCCACCCGTGCCAAGCCTATTTTGATGACCGCCGTCGCCATTATTTTAGGAAGTGCCCTGCTCGCGACCGATCCCATTTTCGGCGGCCTCGGGATCGCCCTGATTTTCGGTTCGATCGCCGCCACGATGGTCGCACTCTTTTTTATCCCGGTACTGATGGACAACACCAAGGCGATCTGTCCCGAGACCTTCGCCGGAGCCGCCGCCTGCACCGGCGACGGCATCGACGACATCGACGACGAAGAACTCGAAGAGATCGCGCCTACCGCCTGAGAGGTTTCAAACCGACAGCGTTGACGGATGGCAGCAACGAAAAAAGTGCGGGAAAGCACGCCTTAGCGTGCTTTTGAACGGAAAGCCTTGACGTCGTCCACATCGATCCCGATTTTGGCGTACATGCCGGGATAGATCATCGAACTGTCCTTGAAAAAATCGACGATAATCTTAAACGTGTGTGCCATCGGGTTGGCGTTGGGAACGATCGATTTAATACGGCCCTTGGTCGTGTACTCGATCGAAGGAATCGTAATTTTTACCGGCATGCCGCGGCGCACGTATTTCATATCCGACTCGGCAATCTCCGCATGAATTTCAAGGTGGTTCAAATCGACGAGAATCATCGCCAGCATGCCCGGGGCAATCATATCGCCTACACGGATACGCTTATCGATGATAATACCCGAATTGGGAGCTTTCACCTCAAGGTAGCCGGTAATCGTCGCGATCTGCTTGACTTTCTCCGCGGCGTTTTTCACCAACACCCGGGCCGATGCCAGCATCGCCGACGTACTGTCGGCCGTCATATCCAAGTCTTCCCACTCGTCACTGCCGACAAGCCCCCGATCTTTGAGTCGCCGCCGTTCGCGTCGGATATTATCCATACGTGTTCGGTACTCGTCGACCATCAGCTTGGCCTGTTCAAGCATCAAATCTGCCTGGTTTTTGAGGATATCGAACTCGGCCGATTCCATTTCAAAAAGCGTATCTTCCCGCTCGACACGGTCGCCGATGTCGAAATAGATTTTCTTGACATAACCCATATAGCGCGCGCCGATCATTTTCTGATTGTTCGACACGACGGTACCCGTGACGTTAAGTTCGAGTGCCTCGAGCAGCTGGGATGCAAGTACCAACGCCGAAAAAAGCGCCGCACTGCGTTTAAAAAGTGTAGGCCGCATTACCATTGACGAATCTGGATATGACATTCCATACACTTGTCGAGTACGTCGGTGTAGGCGTCGGCGGCCTCTTTCGGATCGCCGTCACGGAAACGCTCGATGATGATGCGGGCTTTATCGTCGATTTTCTTTTTGATCTTGTTCGACAGCTTCACTTTGTTGTTCATATAACGTGTCATCGGATCTTTTTCTTCGACCTCCGAAAGCGGCGGCTGGATCCGTACGATGATATCCGAAAGCTTGATCGCCCCTTCGTTCACCAAATCCGCATTATTGTAGAAGAAACCCGTCTGAATCTCCTGCATCGCTTTGGCCAGCGACTGCATATCTTTAATACGGTCCGCTTTCGTATAAGTGTAAGCCTGCGCCAGGCTCAGCATACCGCCCATCATCAGAAGTGTTACTATTTTTCTCATTGAAACGCCTTTCTTTTCACATGAAATTCAATTTTCGCGCTTACCGGGATGCACCCCGACACGTCGAATCGATTCATTTTACTCTTATAAAAGATAAAAAAGATTTAAAAGCCAAGCTTTACCGATCATTACTTCGGCAAATGTGATAGTTTTGTGCCAAATTCGTAACAGCTTTTTGAGATATCGCTCATATATTATTTTTTTCGATAAAAAAGTTAAGAAGCAACATAAAATAAAATTAAGTTTTATCTTAGCCGTCAAAGTCTATAGTGTTGTCAGTTATTCACAAGGGAGACACAATGAAACTAAACAAACTGGCTATCAGCATCTCGGCGGCGGCGTTGATTTCTTCGACGCTCAATGCAGGTGATTTCAGCTTCGCGGATATGTTTTCGGACATGCGTGAAACTGCAACGACCATGAGTCACGACGCACGCGACTCCGTCGACAGCATGAAAGAAGGCGGTGTCGAACTTGGAAAAAGCGCCGAACGCACCGTCACCAACGTTAGCCACGACGCCCGCGACACGGCGGTCAAAGCAAGCGACGACCTGAGCAAAAGCGAAATCGCCACCGTCAAGAGCGGAGAGAACACGACGACCAGCATCAGCCGCGACGTGCGCGACTCGACCGTTGAAATTGCCGAAGACACCAAAGATACGGCGACGAATACGACCCGTGACCTCAAAGATTCGACGACGATCGCCTCGCGCGAATTCAAAGACAGCACCGTTTCCGTTTCGCACGATCTCAACGACGCATCGAAGAACGTGTCCGACAACCTGAACGACTCGACCAAAACCGTTTCGCACGACCTGCGTGATTCGACCGATACCGTCGCCGACAACATCAACGACTCGACAAAAACCGTCTCGAACGACCTGCGTGATTCAACTGACACCATCGCCGACAACGCCAACGATTCAACCAAGACGATTTCACACGACCTGCGCGATTCGACCGACACTGTCGCCGACAACATCAACGACTCGACGAAAACCGTCTCGAACGACCTGCGCGACTCGACCGATTCCGTTTCGGACAATATCAACGATTCGACTAAAACGATCTCGAACGACTTGCGTGATTCGACGGACACCGTCGCCGACAACGCCAACGATTCGACTAAAACGATTTCGCACGACCTGCGCGATTCGACCGATACCGTCGCCGACAATGCCAACGATTCCACTAAAACCATCTCGAACGACTTGCGCGATTCGACCGATACCGTTGCCGACAATGCCAGCGATTCGACCAAAACCATCTCGAACGACCTGCGTGATTCGACCGACAGTGTCGCCGACAACGCCAACGACTCGACGAAAACCGTCTCGAACGACCTGCGCGACTCGACCGAAAGCGTTACCGACGACGATGACGTCAAAACGCATACGCTTTCGGAAGAAGAGTATCAAGAATACCTCCGCTTCAAAGCCGCACAGAGCAAATAAGCACCTTCCTCCAACGGGCGGTGCGACCCCGTTTTTCCTTCATTTACCTCCGCATCATCGAAACTTCGCTAAAATCGCAACAATATTCTAATCAGTAAGGTTTCATTGCGATGAAAAAATCAGTCAACAAAGTCGTTCTAGCCTATTCCGGAGGGCTCGATACGAGCGTTATTCTCAAATGGCTCCAAGATGAATACCAGTGCGAAGTCGTTACCTTCACCGCCGACATCGGCCAGGGCGAAGAAGTCGAACCCGCCCGTCAGAAAGCCCTCGAACTCGGCATCAAACCCGAAAACATCTTTATCGACGACCTGCGCGAGGAGTTCGTACGCGATTACGTTTTTCCAATGTTTCGCGCCAATGCCATCTATGAAGGCGAATACCTGCTGGGCACCTCGATCGCCCGCCCCCTCATCGCCAAACGCCAGGTCGAAATCGCCCACATTACCGGTGCCGACGGCGTCAGCCACGGTGCGACGGGCAAAGGCAACGACCAGGTGCGTTTCGAACTCGGCTATCTCGGGCAGGACAGTTCCCTGACCGTCATCGCTCCATGGCGCGAATGGGATCTCAACTCACGCGAAAAGCTGCTCGCCTACGCCGAAAAGCACGGCATCAAAATCGAAAAAAGCGGCAAGAAATCCCCCTACTCGATGGATGCCAACCTGCTGCACATCTCTTACGAAGGCGGGATTTTGGAAGACCCCGCCGCCGAGCCGGAAGAAAGCATGTGGCGCTGGAGCGTCTCGCCCGAAAACGCCCCCGACGAACCCGAGTACATCGAACTCGGCTACAAAAACGGCGACCCGGTCACCCTCAACGGCGAGCCGCTCTCTCCGGCGGCCATGCTCACCGAACTCAACCGCCTCGGCGGCAAACACGGCATCGGCCGGATCGATATCGTCGAAAACCGCTTCGTCGGCATGAAAAGCCGCGGATGCTACGAAACGCCCGGCGGCACCATCATGCTCAAAGCGCACCGTGCGATCGAATCGATCACCCTTGACCGCGAAGAAGCACATCTCAAAGACGAACTGATGCCCCGTTATGCCAAGCTGATCTACAACGGCTTTTGGTTCGCACCCGAACGGCAGATGCTGCAAGCCGCCATTGACAAAACCCAGGCCAATGTCGAGGGAACCGTCCGCCTCAAGCTCTACAAAGGCAATGTCATGGTCGTCGGAAGACGTTCCGAAAAATCCCTCTTCAATCCCGAATACTGCACCTTCGAAGAAGACGAGGTCTATGACCAAACCGATGCGGAGGGCTTTATCAAACTCAACGCCCTGCGCTTCATCATCGAAGGCAAAGCCCGCCGCGGGCAGGGATAACCAAATGCCCGGCGCCCGGAAAATCGACATCCATTCGCACGAATTCAAAGAGGAACTCGCGCGCACCTTGCGGTTTACCGACAAGGTTGTCGAACAGTTCGGCTGGGCCTACAATCCCGACCCGGCAATCAACGAGGGGATCCAGCGCGGCCTCGCGCGCAACCGGTTGATGTACGGCAAACGCTATTGTCCCTGTTTTTTCGTGACCGGCGACAAAGAACAAGACCGTATCTGTCCCTGCAAGCCTGCCATCGAAACAGAGATTCCCGAAGACGGCGTCTGCCACTGTCAGATTTTCTGCACGCCGGAGTACGCACGCCGGCACGCATTGCAAGAAAGCGTCGAAGAGGTCGTCCATACCCACAGCCGGGGGCTCGATGCCGGCGAATGCGCATTGCTGCTGGCCAAAGAGCAGCTCGACGGCGATGAGCTGTCCGCACTGCTCGAAGCCCGCGATCTCGGCATGGTCGATTTCACTCTGATCGACGTGCGCGAACCGATGGAGTGGCAAATGGGACACATCAAAGGTGCGGACCTGCTGCTTCCGACCAGCCGCTTTTTCGGTGCGCTCGAAGAAGCCAAGCTTCCCAAAGACGCACCGCTCGTCCTCTACTGCCACGTCGGCAGCCGGAGTGCGCACTGCCAGCGCCTGATGAACGATATGGGCTATACCGAAGTCGGCAACCTCACCTACGGTATCGTCGCCTACGGCGGCGAACTCGAACGCTAACAACACACAAGGAACACACACATGAAAGTATTGCTGATCAAAGATGTCAAAAGTCTCGGAAAAACCGGAGAAATCAAAGAAGTCAAAGACGGTTACGGCAAAAACTTCCTGATCGCCAAAGGCTTCGCCAAGCATGCAACCCCCGAGGTCATCGCCGAGTGGGAAGAAGAACAACGCCGCAAGGCCGAAGCCGAAGCCAAAGAGATCGCCGAACTGACGGCACTCAAAGAAAAACTGGCTTCGATCGAAGTCGTCGTTCCCAAAAAACTCGGCGATACCGGACACCTTTTCGGTGCCGTAACCAAAGAAGAAATCGCCAAGCATCTGCACGACGACCACGGCATCGGCATCGACAAAAAACAGATCGAAATCAAAAAGCCGATCAAAATGACCGGCAAGCACGACGTCGACGTCAAACTCGGCCACGGGATTCACGCAACCCTGCATCTTAACGTCACGGCCCAATAACCATGTTCGACGCAACGACGATACTCGCCTATCGGACCCCGAACGAGGCCGTGATCGGCGGCGACGGCCAAGTAACCTTCGGACCGACCGTCCTCAAAAACAACGCCACCAAAATCCGGACCCTGTATCACGGCAAGGTTCTTGCGGGGTTCGCCGGCTCTACGGCGGATGCTTTCAACCTGTTCGATATGTTCGAAGAGTTCCTTTCGACCCGCAAAGGCGATCTCCTCAAGGCGGTCATCGATTTCTCAAAAGCCTGGCGCAAAGACAAAATACTGCGCCGTCTTGAAGCGATGATGATCGTACTCGATACCGAACGTATTTTCATTCTCACCGGCAACGGCGACGTCGTCGAGCCCGAAGACGGATCGCTTGCCGCCATCGGCAGCGGGGGAAACTACGCCATCGCCGCGGCAAAAGCGCTCAAAAAACATGCCGAGATGGAACCCAAAGCGCTGGTTGAAGAAAGCCTGCATATCGCCGCCGACCTGTGCATCTATACCAATCACGAAATCAAACTGCTTGCACTGCAAGGAAAACATCGATGAACATGACACCCAAAGAGATCGTCGCCTACCTCGACGAATATATTATCGGTCAGCAAGAGGCCAAAAAAACGATTGCCCTCGCCCTTCGAACGCGTTGGCGGCGTATGCAGCTAAAAAACGACCTGCAGCACGAAATCGTTCCGAAAAATATTTTGATGATCGGATCGACGGGGGTCGGCAAAACCGAAATCTCGCGCAGGCTTGCAAAAATGATGCGCGTTCCTTTCGTCAAGGTCGAGGCAAGCAAATTTACCGAAGTCGGCTTCGTCGGACGCGACGTCGAATCGATGGTCCGCGACCTGGTGACGGTTTCGATCGCTCTCGTCAAAGAGGAACAAAAAGACGCCAACGAAGATGCGATCAAGGAGTATGTTCTGAACAAAATCGTCGACAAACTCCTGCCGCCGCTGCCGCCCCTGGCAAGTGAAGCGAAAAAAGCCGAATATGCCGCGTCGCGCGAACGGATGCGGCAGCGCGTCATCGACGGCGAAATGAACGACCGGACCATCGAAATCGAGATCTCGAAACACGGTGTTGAATTCAACGATACCGGCATGCCGCCCGAAATGGCGCAGATGCAGGAATCGGTCTCCAAACTCTTCGCTTCACTTAACAAAAAATCGATCAAAAAAGAGGTCAAGGTCTCCGACGCAATCCGCATCCTTGATGCCGAGGCCGCCGAAGCGCTGCTCGATATGGAAGCCATCCGCGCCGAAGCGATCCGCCGTGCCGAAAACGGCGGCATCATCTTTTTGGACGAAATCGACAAAATCGCCGTCAGTTCCAAAAGCCAGGGGCGCAACGATCCGAGCAAAGAGGGTGTGCAGCGCGATTTGCTGCCGATTGTCGAAGGCAGCAGCGTCACAACGAAATTCGGCCCCGTAAAAACCGATCATATTCTTTTCATCGCCGCCGGAGCGTTTCATCTTGCCAAGCCCAGCGATCTGATTCCCGAACTGCAAGGGCGCTTTCCGCTGCGCGTCGAGCTGCAGTCGCTCGACGAAAAAGCGCTCTACGCCATTTTGACCCAGCCGAGAAATTCTTTGCTCAAACAGTACAAAGCTCTGCTCGCCGTCGAAGACGTCACGCTCGAATTCGACGACGACGCCGTAAGAACCGTCGCCGAGCTTGCCCATCGTGCCAACGAAAAAACCGAAGATATCGGTGCCAGACGGCTGCATACCGTGCTGGAGAAGGTGCTCGAAGCAATCAGCTTCGACGCCGAAGACCATCGAGGTGAAACCTATACGGTCACCCGCGAACTGGTGCACGAAAAACTCGATCTTGTCATCGAAGACGAAGATCTCTCAAGGTACATCCTGTGAGCAAAGCAGGCTTCGCAGCCCTCGTGGGGCGCCCCAACGCCGGCAAAAGCACCCTGCTCAACGCGCTGCTGGGTGAAAAAATCGCGCTTGTCAGCCAAAAAGCCAACGCCACGCGAAAGCGCCTCAATGCCATCGTCATGCACAAAGGTGATCAGATCGTCTTCGTCGATACGCCGGGATTGCACGAAAAAGAGCGCAAACTCAACCGCTTCATGCTCGAAGAGGCACTCAAAGCGATCGGCGACTGCGACATCGTCGTCTATCTCGCACCCGTCACCGACGATCTCGAACACTACCGCCGTTTTCTCGAACG
>CAZYEW010000015.1:23353-27366 GCA_964646705.1 uncultured Sulfurimonas sp. | reverse complement strand
CCCCTCCGGGAGTGGAAACGTAGGTCGCCGCCTGGCTCGTTGGAATTATCTCCTTTTTTTCAATCGTCTATCTTTTATGTAATTATCATTTTGCCTGTTTTCTTTGCGTTTAATATATAAAAGTTTTATATATATTTCTCCACACTGTTACTAATTGTATCAATGTAATAATTTTCTCAAAATTTCATCGCATTTCTATCAATATCAATTATTGGTTTAAAATGATTAAAAAATATTAGCTATACCCAAGATTGATAACTTCAAAAAATAACTATCTTTTCATCTGTAGACATTTGGCCTTCTGCTTAATATCGTTATAAGCAGGGCTGAAAAACAAGCTTGCAGCCTTCAGACTCGATTTAAAATTTCTTATCTATAATGCCTGCAGTTGAAAGCGAACACGCTTTCTGTCAATTTCAATATTCTTAGGAGAATTAATGACACGTACAATCAAACTCGCCGTGGCGGCGGCGATGGCGCTTGGCACTACTTCGGCGTTTGCTACAAACGGAGACAACCTTATCGGTTTGGGTGCGAAATCGAGAGCAATGGGCGGGACCGGTGTTGCAGCATTCTACGGCGCAGAAAGTGCCTTGACAAACCCTGCGTTGCTGACGAATGTCAAAGGTACGCAAATGTCTTTCGGCGGTACGATTTTTATGCCGAATGTCAAAAACTCTGCATCGATGACGGTTCCGAATCCGCAGTTTGATCAGACGCAACCGCCCAGCGACACGAACCCGATGTATATGACGATGGAGGGTGAAGATACAAGCGATGCCAATATGAACGTCATTCCTGAAGTTTCGATTGCCGGGCATATTACCGATAGTGTTGTATTGGGGATCGGAATGTTCGGTTCTGCCGGGATGGGTGTCGATTACCGCGAAGGCGACAAAAACCCGATGGCTTTCCGTATGGCGACGAATCTGCAGCTGATGAAAATGGCTCCTTCGGTTGCATGGGAGCCGATCAGCGGCCTTTCCATCGGTGCGGCTGCCGTACTCCAATATGGATTGCTGTCAATTTCTTACGACCCGACATATAATCCTTACGATCCGACATCGAGCAAGGATGTCCACAATGTCGGAAACGGTTCGTCTCAAGACTTTGGCCTTGGATTCGAGCTGGGAATTGCCTATAAACTTGAATCTTTGGGCCTGACGTTCGGTGCCGATTATAAATCGGCGATCGATATGGAGTATAAAAATCAGATTTCGACGGCATCGAAAGATTTCGGAATCAATCCTGATGCGACAGGGGTCCCCCAAGGATTCGGCGACAACCTTCAGCAGCCGGCGGAATTTGGTCTGGGTGTAGCGTATACGCTCGATACACTGCTCGTGACGGCAGACTATCGTCATATCGCATGGTCTTCGGCAAAAGGTTACGAAGATTTCGAATGGAAAGACCAAGACGTTATCGCCGTCGGTGCTGCATACGGCATCGGTGCGCTTACGCTTCGTATCGGTTACAACTATGCCAACAGCCCGATTGACGAGCTCGATGCGAAAAGCGCGTTCAATGCGGACGGTTCGATGAATATGGAAGCGATCAAAAACGGTACGATCAATCAATTCAACGCTCTTGGTTTCCCTGCCACGACAACATCACATGTGACGGCCGGTGTCACCTATGACATTACAAAGCAAACATCGATTGATTTCGGTATTGCCTATGCGCCGGAAGTTGCAGATTCGTTCAATACGACGGCAATGACGCAGGCAATGGTTGCGAAGCGCATGCAAGATCAGGGTGTTCCGCCTGCACAAATTGGACAAATTGTTCAAGGCGTCAAAAGTGAAACGGAAACGAAGCACAGTCAAACATCGGTTGCCGTAGCACTTAACTTCGCGTTCTAATAACGCAGTAACTATTTTCTCCTTTGCCTCTTCGGAGGCAGTTCTTCTTATAAATAAAATAAATCTTGAGCAGTCTCGTTTCTCTTTTTTTGATCTCTGAAACGGAAGGTAACATCAGCTGATTGAAAATAAAAAAACATTATGTAATTATCACAAATTTATGTTAGAATAGAAAGCGATAACCGGTTGATTACGCAATCGGAATGGCTACACCGAGGCGATCGAAACGAATCGATCCAATTCGCGCTAGACGCAACGTTTGGCCTGGTCAAACTGCAAAGATAAATGTGGAGTTAAAATGAAAAGAATCGTAATGATGGCGGCGGCACTGCTGCTGATTGGATTTAGCGGATGTGCTTCGGCAGCGACGAGCCCCGAAACCATGAAAGAGCCCAAAGGGCAGAAAATCCCTGCATATTATTATGCACCCTATGCCGATGCCGATACGGTGAAGAAGAACCTGCAGGCGGCAGGTTTCGAGGTGCTTGCAGCCTACAAACCGAGCAAGAACACTGAAAGTATCGTTATTACGTGCCCCGGTTTGAAAAAGGCGGCTTCGAAACCGACGCGCGGGTTTGCTGCCGTGATGCGTGTTTTGGTCGACAACGATCACAAGCGTGTTGCCTATACGAATCCGATCTATTTCGAGAAGACGTTTCTCGAAGACGATTACAACCACGCCATCGCAGCGAAAGTGGCAGGAAAGCTTCACAAGGCACTTGGCGATGCCAAGCCTTCGCCGGATACGTACGATTACGACGATCTTTCAGGTTATCACTTCATGATGGGTATGCCGTATTATGAAGACTTCTATGAATTGGCCGAAGGCAAGAACGCCGAGCTGCTTTCCAAGCTCAAAAGCTACAAAGGCGGTAAAGCGGTCGTCTTCACACTCGATCTCGGCAACGGTGCGACGCTGGTCGGTGTCGACCTGGGCGACAAGATCAACAAGTTCGTCGAGAAGATCGGTACCCAGAATGCCGAACTGCTGCCCTATACTGTTTTGATCGAAAACGGTATGGCGACGGCACTTGCGGCGAAATATTACATCGCCGTCAGCTATCCGACGCTTTCGATGGGTGAGTTCATGACGATCGCTACAGTCCCCGGCGATATCGAAAAAGCACTCGAAAAGCCGTTTAAATAATCGACCCTCTGCCGCATTTGTGCGGCAGAACGTTTCTTCAAGCGATCGCGTGCTATGATCGTTTGAAAAAGCGTTGAGAAGGGCTTCGATGAAGAAAGAGAAGATAGCCTTCGTCATAATCGCCTCGGCCGTAGCGTTGGGCGGAGCAGGGTGCGGAAGCAAAGAACCGGTGCCCGTGATGCCGGTACAAAACGGCTGTGTCGTCGAGGGTAAATACGCACCGGAGTGGGTGTGCGGGCTTCCAAAAAGTCTTGGACCGTTCGTTGCGGCAGGAAAGGCTTCTGCCAATGCGCTCGGCGAGAATTATGCTCTGCGAGAAGCCCGTGCCGATGCGCGCGAGCATTTGCTGGTAAAATTGGAAGATGCATTGTATGCGCAAATTGCCGCCGTTTTACAGGCTCAAAAGGTATCGGAAGCGTCAAGACTGGAAATAGCGAAAACAGCTTCGAGAAATGCCCTTAGCGCTTCAAAGATGCTTAGAACATGGACATCTTCCTCTGGCGCACGTTTTGTCCTTGAAAGCGTAGAAAACGACGCTGTTATCGATGCCGCAGTCGGCGCTATGAAAGCGTTCGTCGAAGCAAACGGATACGACCCGAGGTTGTTGCGTGAATTAGAAGAAAACTTGCGTGCTGTTTATGCAAGCGGCAGGGAACCGGCCGCCGCATTTACTCGCTGATACTTTTTAGGACGCTAATGAAAAGCTGTTCCGCTTTGACAAGCGGATCGAGCGACTGTTTATCCTTGATATCGGTCGATGCGATCCAGTTTTGTACCGACGGAAATCCCATGTGCACAAAATCGCTTCCTTTTTTCTTGTAAAGATAGAACGTACAGGGAGCGAAGGCGCCGACTTCGGGATGCGTTTGGTGGACGGGATAGATGACGTCGAGTTTGCAGACCGAGTAGGTGTCAAAAAAATCATAGGTTTCGATGCCGCGTTCCGTGAGTTCGTCGTTAAGATCGATAAATCCCGGAAACAAAAAACCGACGGGCTCCATTTC
>CAZYEW010000015.1:20295-23253 GCA_964646705.1 uncultured Sulfurimonas sp. | reverse complement strand
AGCAGTGCAATGTTCGGATTGACCTTGACCAGCTTTGCAGTGAGGTCGGGATCATGGACGGTGGCCAAGCGATAGACGCTGTAGAATGTTTTGCCGAACCTGGCAGCGAAGGGCTTGTTCATGTCGTTGTTGCCGTCGATCAGAAAGCCGGTTTTTTCAAATGCCTGCTCGATGCTCTTGCCCGTGATTTTTCCCTGTGTGTTGGCGGCACTGAAAATACGGATGTCTTGTCCGCCCGCGTGAAGCATAGGCAGGGTAAGCGTGATGGAAATAAAGAAAATAATCCAGAAGCGTCGCATAGAAAATCCTTTTCGAGGTTTTTCCCATTATAGCACGCTTTCTGTCGGGGGAGGAGTTATTGCAACACGCAATGTAAAAAGCTCAGAGAATTTTTACTTCATCACCTTTATTTATGATTCCGGGCTTTACCGTTTTGGCGAAGATACCGCGATCGTCGCGCAGCAGCTTGGGCAGCCTTTTGTCAACTTTGGTAAGCGACTTGCAGAGGGTACAGTTTTGCGTGATTTCTAGCATACATTCGCCGATGGCTATGCGGTCACCTGCGCGCAGATGATAAAGGTGAATATCGACGACAATGTTTTCACCCAGTTCACCGTACGCGATGTCGATTTCGGCATCTTCGGCCATGTCGTAGCTGCTTTTCGATGCAATTAAAATGCTTCGTTCGGGGCTTTTTCCAAAGAATTTGTCACCGAAGATACCTTCTTCGGCAAGCTGCAGCGAGGCAGTTTCGGTTCGGCCGGGTTGGTGCGGATCGGCGATAAACAGCGCAAGTACCGTTCCGTTCATGTTAGCGCCTCCCTTTTCGTCGAAACGCATCGTAGCTCATTGTTTGATAAGCGTCATCGGCAATATACCGCAGAATATTCATGAAGTCATCTTCTTCTACATAGCCTGGAGCGGCGAAAACAAGGTCGGCATCCTTGTCGAAAAAAAGCGAGGACGGATAGAAGTTGTAGCCGAGCTCAACGGCGAAAGCTTTCGCCGAGCCGTTGAAGTCTTTGTAGACGACGGTGTCGTCTTCGTAAACATTGACGGGGACAAAGGTGAATGCACGCGCGACAAGGGCTTTGATATGCTCCTCTTCGAGCGTAAATTCCTGCATCGCTTCACAATATCCGCAACCGGTTTTGTGCAGCCAAATAAACAGATGTTTGCCGTTTTTCGAGGCTTCGGCGGCAAGGGTGCCGATTTTAATCGTTTGTGAAAGCAGAGACGTCGTGATGCCAATGATGACTAGCAGGGGAAACAATTTGAGCATGGAGTGCCTTCGTTCGGGCGTGGGCCATGCCCACGATCGATTACTTGATTTTGCTTTTGCTGGTTTTCGTATTGCCCTTGAGATCGACCCAGGTCATGACGATTTTATCGCCTTTTTTGAAACCGTCCGCTTTGAACTTGAATTTGAAGATCGGGTTTTTCGACAGGAACTGGCTTGTCGATGCATCGAAGACGACTTTGTCGTTGACGCTGGCATTGATATGTGTAATGAAGTTTGCGTCATTACGGTTTCCGGTCTTCTTTTTCGCGATATCGTAGGTCCACATTTTGTGTTTTGCCATCGCTTTGACGGAAACGACGCCGTTTTTGAGTTTTGCTTTGATTTTCATGCTGTTACCTTTCTATTTTCAAAAAGTCTGTGAGGGCAATTAGCCTTCACATCCGCCCAGTGCGACTTCAAGCGACTTTGAACCGCTGTAGAGTTTACCGTCTTTACCTTCGACGACCGCGCTGATCGTACCCGATTTTTTCATTTTGATTTTGATCGAGAAGTCGATGATGCTGTGCTCGTTCAGATCGTAGACGATAACACAGCTTTCGGGGTTGGCATCTTGAAAAATAGCGACGGTTTTGGCGTCGATATCGGACGTGACCTGGACGGGAACCGCACCGCCGTTGCTCGCAACGTCAGGAGTGACGACGGTAACGCCTTTAGCGATCGTCGCCGTTGTACCGTAGAGTGCTTTTACCGCATCGTCGACGGTTTTCGCCGTCCATGCGTTCGGCTTGAGTTTGCGGAAGTCCTCCGCGCGTACGCTTGCCGGAACGGCTGCGAGTACCAGCGCTCCGAAGCCAAGGCTCAGAAATGTTCTTCTTTCCATGTTGTTTCCTTACTGTTGAGATTAATTATTTGCTCTGGCTGATCATGTAATCAACCACGGCCTTGAATTTTTCGTCCGACAGATCCGTCCCGCCTTTGGGAGGCATACCGCCGTCCGTACCGCTGATGGCACGGGCATAGACCTTGTCCATCCCTTTTCCGACGACTGCGGCCCATGCTTTTTTGTCGCCGACGACCGGAGCACCCATCCCTGCATTGCCGTGACAGACGGCGCAGCTCGATTCGTAGGTATTCTTCGCTTCGGTATCGACGGCGGAAGCGCCTTCGACTTTGGGAAGATCGCGAACTTCCGACAGCGGCGGCAGGAAGTTTTTCTGCTCGATCTTAATGTGTACGACTTTCGCCGTTTTGTTCTGACAGTTCGTCATGCAGCGCTCGTTCGCCTTGACCTTCTGTGCACCGTAGTTCTTCGGATCGTCGAAGAACGCGCGAACATTGTCCGGTCCTTTCGGGCCGTCGATTTTCGGAATGAAACCGTCTTTGTTCGGCATGACAATTTTAGCGTATTTTTCGCGGTTGAGGACATACTCGTCGTCAACTTCCTCGCCGTCGATTTTCATTTCGTTGATGTTGAGAATATATGCCACAAGTGCATAGACCTCGTCATCGGTCAGCGAACGTGTATGCGGATGCGGCATACCTTCTTTGATATACCACCACAGTGTACTTACCTGCGGCCAGTAGTTACCGAAGACGCGGATCGGCCCTTCGTCGTTGCCGCCGACACGCTGATTCTTGAGTGTCGCCAGGTTTTCATAGGCATTGCCTTTCGACAATGACGGGTAACCGCCGCCGCCGCTTCCGAAGTCGCCGTG
>CAZYEW010000015.1:16044-20195 GCA_964646705.1 uncultured Sulfurimonas sp. | reverse complement strand
GCGTTCGCCGTACCTTTGGAAACGGTCGGTGTCGCATTGGCACTGCTTTCGGCACAGCCGGCGCCGATGAGGACGGCCGCGCTCATGGCCGAGACGGACAAAGCGATTTTACGATTGATTTTCAGCATAGTTTACCCTTCCTCTACAATGATCATTTTGCCGTCGACGTCCTTGAACTCCGAGCGAATCTGGACGTTGTTGACTTTACCGTCGGCCGTGACTTCCCACGTGTGGATGCCGTTGCGGTGATAGACCGATTCGACGCCCATGACGGAGACTTCCTGGTCGATCGTCGGTTGGATGAATCCGGCGTCGTCGCGTGCGCGGCTGGCGAGGATGAGCGGTTTGCCTTCGTATTTGTACATATAGCTGAAGCGCGTCCATGCTTTAGGCAGAACGAGGCCTTTGAGCTTGGCTTCAACCCAGTTATTGCCGCCGTCGAAGCTGATATCGACGCCTTCGATGGTGCCCATACCGCTCCATGCAAGTCCTTCGATCTCGACGAGGTCGCCTTTTTTGAGATCGGTCCACGGGCGCTCGGGGCACGGCGAGGTGATGATCGAATTGACTTCGTTGGCGTAGAAGTGCTGAATCGCTTTGCCGCTGGGTTTGAGGGCGGTGTATTTCGCCGTTTCTTCTTTGCAGTAGAAAGGCTCTTCGGCAAACTCGAGGCGACCGAGCCATTTGACACAGAGGTTGCCTTCCCAGCCGGGCAGAATCAGGCGCAGCGGATAGCCCTGCTCGGGGCGGATCGCTTCGCCGTTTTGTCCCCAGGCGAGAATCGCGTCGTCGAGAACCTTGTCGATGGGAACCGTACGTCCCATATGCGAGCTGTCCACGCCTTCGGCGAGCATCCAGCGGGCATTGGGTTTGAGGCCGAGGTCTTTGAGAATGTCTTTGAGATAGACGCCGGTCCATTCGGCACAGCTCATCATCCCCATCGCGAACTGAATGGAGTTGAACTGCGGCCCGCGCCACTCGGGGCCGCCGTTGGCCGGACATTCGACGAAGTGAACGCGGCTGACGTTCGGATAGCGTTTGAGCTGATCGAGCGTCAGAACGATCGGCTTTTCGACCAGACCGTGAATCATCAGGCGCCATTCGTTAGGGTTGATGTGGGCGACCCCGCCGTGCGTTCGGCTGAAGAAGAGACCGTTTGGCGTAATGATGCCGTGCAGGTCCTGGATCGGGCACATCGCGATGGATGCCTGCCAGTTCCCCGACGACAGCAGTTTGGCGTTACGGCGTGTAACGTTGTGCTCGTACGGTGAGGGTTTTCCATAGCGGTTCTTGGTGACCGGATCGCCGAGTTTCGTGCCCCAGCTCGGCGTGTTCATGATGTACGGATCGTCTTCCGCACTGGCTTTGGTGCCGGCGAACAGTGCCGTTCCCGCCAACGCGGTGGCGGAAAGCGCGGCAGTCTTCTTAAAGAAGTCTCTGCGATCGGTCTGGGCAGATGCGCTGTCAGCGAGCACCGGCTCGGTACCGATGTGAGAATTTGTATGCTTCATTCTTCCTCCCTTTGGTTTTCGATTGTCGAATCAGTTTAAGTAGTACTCTTGAGGGCACCCCCCAGCGCCTTGAGGGAAGGTACTCGAGGGTGCCCTGAAAGTTAATCGCCACGCTAAAGAGCATGGTCAAGAGCCGTGCGGTCAAGCAAGTGTTTGTTTGATATCACGTTCTTATCAAATGTAATTGTACTGTATTCAGGTATATAAACCCGTATCGCACACCGCTGCCGACGATTTCTCGTTACGAAATGAAACAAAAAGATATTATTTTTCCTGATGTAAATTTATTCAAAATATAATGCACAGAAAAACTTAACGAAATGCCTTTTTTTTAACCATCAGAATTACCGGAAGTTATGATAAAGATTGTTCGTTTTTTTCGGCGATTCCAAGGATGACGTAGGCATCGTTGGACGCATCGTAATAGAAGGGAATGACCCACTCCTGATGCAGCGCGTCGCGTACGCGTTCGTCGTCGAAAAAGCGCGAAGGTTTGTATTTGTGTGCTTTGCTCGGCAGGTTCATCAGCACCGTGTCGAGGTAGAGCTTTACGCTTTTAGCCGCACGTGGATCGCTCGCTGCCAGCGGGGCGAGCAGAGCTTTGAGCTGTGTTTCGAAAAGCGGCGTACAGCAGACGGTCATGAGGCATCCTCTTCGATCCAGCGATCGAGCGCTTCCATGCTTTTGTGATAGGGGATGCATGTCGAAGGGTCTTGAAGGTAGGCTTGCAGCGCCGCTTCGAATCGGCAGCGCAGCGTTATCCGGCGTTCGTCGAGAACTTCGGCGCCGAGCTCGCGGGCACACGCCTTCAGTGCTTCGGCTTTGGCGGCATCGAGACGGAATACGAGGGTTTGCACGGTCACTCTCTTTCGTCGCTTTTTTTGCCCAGGGCATGGCCCAGAGCCGACTTGGCCGAGCGCCAGGCGGATACGCCCATGCGCTTGGCTTCTTCGGCGGTTTTGGAATTAAGCAGCTTCGAGCGCTGCAGCATCTGGCTGAGCTGTTCTTTCATGACGTCGACGGTTTCGCGTGAGACTTCGACAAGTTCGCCAAGATCGTAACGGATTTCTTTGGCAAGTTTGTCGAGCAGTTGCCGGCTTTCGGGTTCGCAGCGCAGCGCTTCGTCGTGGATGATCTGGGTGAACAGGGAGTCGGTGCGAAGCAGTTCGGTCGGCATCGTTTCGGTGAGTTTGAGCTCTTCGGGCATGAAAAGCAGCTGTTTTTTCAGGCGCTGAATCGCTTTGATCAGTCCGCTTCGCACGCCCAGAAGCGTACCGCGCAAAATGGGTTCGGCCTGATTTGGCGTCGCTTCGCCGACGCCGACGGCCCGGTGCAAAATGGCACCGAGGACCATGCGGATCCGACCGGTTTCGAGCGGTCCCTCGTTCAATGTTTCGTAGGTAATTTCCCGGGTGATCTCTTCGATAGTCTCTTCGATTTCGGTCGTCTTTTCCAGCGTGGTGATGATCGCGGTTTCGATCATCTCTTCGAGCATATCGAAAAGGTCGATCGAGCGAAGTTTGACCTGATGCAAAATGGCATGCGCTTCGGGGGAGCGCTCGCCGATCGCCTCGTCGAGGGCGTTGAAAAGGGTGTGCTTTTCTTCCTGAAGCTGGCGGTTCGTGCGTTCGATGCGCCGATCGATACGCTCTTTTTCTGCCAGTAGCGTTTCGAGTTCGCTTTGCAGCTGCCGGGTTTCGGCATCGAGAACGGTTTGGACGACGAGCTGGATCGCCTCTTGGGAAAGGGCGGGTGCATCGTCACGTTCAATGTGTTTCACAAGCTCTTCGATACGCGCATCGAGCGTCGGGGCGTCACTGTTTTCATACCGGTCGCGCAGTTCGCGCCGAAGCTTTTCGAGGTCCATGAAATTCCTTTGTTTAAAGTACCATCTTGACGTCGTCGTGTTTTTTGAGTGCGTCGTAGATGAACTGCCGGTCTTCATCGCTGTGAACGAGAAGATCGAGGTTGAGGCTGATGTATTTGCCGCCGCTGCTCGTCTTTGAATGCTTGAGCTCGTGTGAGCGTTCCGCCATCACTTCGCGAATGGCCTTTTCGAGCTTTTCCCGTTCGGTTCCGACGACTTTGTAGCACCAGCTGCACGGATACTCGAGTTCGAGCTTCTGATCGCCGGTCGCTTCTTCGACCGTCTTGAGCCGAGGTTTACTGACGTGTGTACTCACCGCTTTTTCCTCCTGTTTTCGATTCGAGGCAGATGTCGGAAATGACCATGCCTTTGTCGATCGCCTTGACCATGTCGTAGATGGTCAGCAGGCCGATGCTCACCCCCGTGAGCGCCTCCATCTCGACCCCCGTCTTGCCGCTGAGTTTCGCCGTGACGCGCAGGCGAAAACCGGGCAGTTCTGGCAGTTCTTGAACATCGCAGTCGATGCCGCTGAGCAGGAGCGGATGGCACATCGGGATAAGATTGGGCGTCTGTTTCGTCCCCATGATGGCCGCGATGACCGCCGTTTGCAGGACCGGACCCTTTTTCGCCTTTTCCTCGACGACCGCGACGTACGCTTCTTGGCTCATTTGGATGGTGCCGCTGGCGACGGCGACGCGCGTCGTTTCGGCTTTTTCGGAGACGTCGACCATTTTCGGACGGTCTTTTTCATCGAGGTGGGTTAGCTTCATTTG
>CAZYEW010000015.1:14705-15944 GCA_964646705.1 uncultured Sulfurimonas sp. | reverse complement strand
AAATACCGAGTTGAAACCGTAAAATTCCTCAAAGCGCATCCGCTCGTTTCCAAAGCCCAGGTAGAAAAACTCAACGCCATGCTCGCCGATTACGCGGCGCTGACCAAAGAAAAAGTGATCGGAAAAAAGAAAATCACGCTTGATCCCAACAAGTATTTCGACCAGGGAACGGCTTGTATTTCGGAGGTATCCAAAGTTTATGACGCCGTTTCCAAAACGATCGACGCCGCACTTCAGTAGCGTTCGACGGCGCGGGCGTATTCGTCGGGCCGGTTGAGATTGAAAAAGGGTGCGTCGTTATCGAAAGAGACGAAGTGCGTGCGATGTGCCGCGAGGAGCGCTCCCATACGGTGGCTGCCGGCTGCAAGCGAGCGTTCGAAGGCACGCAGCAGCGATCGGTGATAGATGCCGCAAAGCGGGTGTGGCCCCGAAGGTGAGCGAGCGACGACGGCATCGAGGGAGGGCGTATCGTTGAGCACCAGTGTGCGGATGATATCCGTGTCGACGAAAGGGGTATCGACGCTGAGAACGAAGATACGTTCGGCGTCGAGGGCGCGGAACGCCGAAACGAAGCCGACGGACGGCGCACGGACACTGAAAGGTACGTCGACGATGCAGTCGGCGTGAAAACCTATTTTATCTGCCGTATCGACGCTGAGGTAACAGGATTGAAAATGGGGTTCGAGGCGGTCGTACTGAAATTGTGCGAGTGACGGGCGACCGCCAAAGGGAAGAAGGGCTTTGTCCCGTCCCATGCGCGAACTTTTGCCGCCGGCAAAAATGACGCAGGGCAGATCGAACACGTGAAAATTTACAGGGCTGCGGCGAGCAGCTGGGAGACTTCCGGGCCGGCCAGTTTTTGAACGTACTGCATAATGATCGGAGTGAATTTGCCGATCATCGACGGATCCAGGCCGAGTGCGGCAAACTGTTTGTCGAGGGAAAGCCCTTGGGCAAGGCCCGCTGCGGCGCCGGAATTGAGCAGTGTTCCGAGTTCCGGAACCGAAGCGGTCAGTTTCGAAAAATCCTGCGCGGGCATTTTCTGTTTGGCCGATCCGAGCAGTGCGGCGACTCCACCTGTCGCCTGTGAAGGCGTAACGCCGAGCTGAGAAACGAGATCGCTGACCAGTCCGCCGTTCTTGGCGGAAACGCCGCCGGCTTTGGCGGCAGCATCGGCGAGCCCGCCCATATCGAAGGCGGCGGCGGGAAGGGTGCCAAGCAGCAGCGCGGCAGCAAGAA
>CAZYEW010000015.1:0-14605 GCA_964646705.1 uncultured Sulfurimonas sp. | reverse complement strand
GGGTTGGAGACGACGCCCCCGGCATCGACGATGGCGTCGATGTAGCCCAGCTTCGTCGCTTCGCGCAAAATGCGCTGTGTTCCCGGCGTGACGATAAGGCGGACGTCGTCGTGGACCCGTTTGCCTTCGAGAATTTTTGCGGCGATTTTCAAATCGCTCAAGCGCCCGTTGGTGCAGCTGCCGATAAACGCCTGATCGATTTTGATATTGTCGGAAACTGCCTGGCTGAGGCTGTGCCCGTTGGAAGGAAGAAACGGGTAGGCGATGACCGGTTCGAGCGCATCGACGTCGATTTCGAGGGTTTCGGCGTAGACGGCGTCGTCGTCGCTGTAATGAATCTTCGGTTCGCGTGCGAGCGGTTTGTCGGCGAGAAACGCTTCGGTGATCTCATCGACGGCGACGATGCCGCTTTTGGCACCCGCTTCGATCGCCATATTGCACATGCTGAAACGGTCGTCCATACTCAGATGCGCGATGGTATCGCCGGTGAATTCGAGGGTACGGTAAAGCGCCCCGTCGACGCCGATGCGGCGGATGACTTCGAGGATGATGTCCTTGCCGGTCGTAAACGGACCGGGTTTGCCGTACAGGACGACCTTGATCGATTCAGGGACTTTGAACCAGTTGCCGCCGGTCATCATCGCGAACGCAAGGTCGGTCGAGCCCATGCCGGTGCTGAACGCTCCGAGTGCGCCGTGGGTACAGGTGTGGCTGTCGGCGCCGATAATGACGTCGCCGGGGACGACAAGCCCTTTTTCGGGCAGCAGGGCATGCTCGATCCCCATATCTTTTTCGTCGAAAAAGTGCTTCATGCCGTGTTTCTTGGCAAAATCACGGCTGATGCGCGCCTGATTGGCCGATGCGATGTCTTTGGCGGGAATGAAGTGGTCGAGCACAATGCAAAAGCCGTCGGGATTGGCAAGCTTGGTCGCACCGCTCTCTTCGAACGCGCGGATGGAGATGGGCGTGGTGATGTCGTTGCCGATGACCATGTCGATCGGTACGCGGACGATTTCGCCCGCATGCACGGTGCGGCCCGCATGTTCGGAAAAAATTTTTTCGGTAATGGTCTGACCCATGGTATCTGCCTTTGGTGCCCGGATGCCGTGCCCGGGAAAACGTTTGCGCGATTATACCATTATTCCCTGCCAAGTTTGTCATTTCGCCTGTGGTATACTTCGCGGAAATTCCCGCATACATGTCGGGATAATCTATATCATCGGAGAAAAACGGTATGAAAAAAATCATGTGGATCGCATTGGCGGCGTGTGGTGTTCTGGCGGCTGCGGACCGGAATCCCGACGCGTTCGTAACGCATACGGAGCTTAGTTATGTCCAAACCGGCGGAAATACCGACACCACGGCATTCGCCCTCGATTTCAAGGGCAAAAAGGAGTGGGGTGCGCAAAGTGCCCAGCTTGATTTGGATGCCATCTACGGGACGGAAGACAAGGTGGAGAACAAAAACCGGTTTTACGGCGAGTTCAACTACAACTGGCAGTTCGCCAAACACTTTACCGTCAATTACGTCGCCGGTTACAAACGCGACCGTTTTTCGGGTTTCGACTATCAGTTCTTCACCGGCCCGGGTGCGAAGTACATTGCGCTTGACGACAAGGTCTTCCATCTCGACTTCCAGGGCAACGTGCTCTACAATATCGACGAGACGATGAAAAAGTACTACGATGCCAACGGTGACGAGATCAAATATCCCTATCCCGACGGGACGGGGAGTGCCGCACGGGTCGAAGACGGACTGTACGACGACTACTACGGTGCGCTGCTCAAGGGAAATTTCAGCTGGGTGATCGTCGAAGGATTCAAGTTTGTTGAAGAGGCAAGCTACCGTGTCAGTTTCGACGACGTTCAAAATTACTTTATTTTTTCAAAGACCGGATTCGAAAGCAAAATCAGCGATATGTTCTCTTTGGGCGTCAGCTACAAGGCCAACTACGCCAACCTTCCCCCTGAGGGCAACAAGCGTCTCGATACGACGTTCATGACGTCGCTCATCATCGACTACTGAACACCGCTGAACGGACGTATCGTTTTGTTGTCGATCGAAGGGAACACATGATGCGTCTGCTTTTTGTCATCGTCTTTTTCGTGACGACGGCGTGGGGGATCGTACCGATCAAACCGCGCGAAGTCGGCGAAAACCCCGGTACGAGCGGAGAGATCGCCGTCGCGCTGCAGACGAAGCGGGGCAATACCGACAAAGACAACTATACGCTTTCGTTGAAAATGAAATACGACAGCAATACTTCGTGGCTGGCGTGGGGTATGCTGCGCGGGGAGTACGGAGAAGCGCTCGGCGAACGCAACGTCAACAACGTGTTCAGCCATTTCCGCTATATCCAGAACCTGACCGGGAACTTTCTCGCCTTTGAACTGTTCGCGCAGATTCAGGCGGATGAATTCAAATCGATCAAGAATCGTTCGCTTGGAGGCGGCGGTTTGCGCTGGAAAGCGGCGCGTGAAGATTCCGAATGGGGCGGTGCCTTTTTGGGGCTTGGGGCATTTTACGAATATGTGGGGTATGCGACCGAAGCCGATCCGCTCGAGCGCAACGTCCGCATCAATGCCTATTTGGCCTACACCTTCACCTTCGAACAGGCCGGCTTGTTCACCGTCGTGGGGTACTTCCAGCCGAAAATCGACGATTTTTCCGACTATCTTGCTATCGTCGCCGCGAATGTCGAAGTCAGCGTCTACAAGCAGCTTTACGTGTCATTTTATATCAGTTACGAATACGATGCCGTGCCGGCTGTCGACGTCAAAAAAGAGGACTTCACCCAGCAGACGCTGATCAAGTACAAGTTCTGACTACCCTTTGCGCAGCGCCGCGAATGCACCGAGCGCCGTCAGTGCCGCCGCGAGAAAGAGTGCGGAGGGCCAGTACTGGTAAACGTACCCTGCGCCGACCGCACCCAAAAATCCGCCCAGTCCGTAGCTGATACCGAAGAAAAACTGCTGGGCGAGCTTTTTTTCGGAATACAGCGCATACAAGTGGCTGATGGCGGCGGTATGAAACAGGGCGAAGCTGACCGCATGCAGGCTTTGTGCGGCGAACAGTACAAGAAGATTGTCGGGGAAGAGCCATACCAGCGCCCAGCGAAACGCCGTGACGAGCGCGGCGAATTCGAGCAGACGGTGGAGGTTGCGGCGCAGCAGCGGTCCTTGAAAGTAGAACAGGACGATTTCGGCCACGACGCCGAAGCTCCACAGGTAGATCGTCGTGTCCATGCCGATGCCGTGGTCGGTTTCGTAGATGGTGAAAAAGTTGTAAAACGGGCCGAAGCTTATCTGCATCAGCAAGATACCTGCCCAAAGCCCCGCATGGCGCCGCAACGAGAAGCGCCGAACGGCGGTCTCCGAGATGCCCTGCGCACTGTTTCTGCGGTGATCCCGTGCGGCGATGCCGTAGCCGAACAGTGCCGTCGCAATCGTCGTCGCCGCCAGGTAGGAAAGTGCAACCTGCGGCGAGGAAAGAAAACGCACCAGGACGAGCGCGACGACGATGAAACCGATCGAACCGAACAGCCGAACTTTGCCGTAGCGCTCTTTGCCGATGTGTTCGAGGACGATGACTTCGACGAAAGGCAGAATCAGGCTGAGCCCGATGCCGAAAAGTACGTTGACGAGTACCAGCCATCCAAAACTATGCAGCGCCGGAAAATAGGCGAGCACGCTCGCGATCATCAGCACGAGCGCGGCATTGAAGACGGTGCGGGTGAGTTTGAGCCCCTTGATGAACGCGAAAGGCACGGCGAAACGTACCAGCGGCGCCGCGGCGAAGACGACGCCGATCTGCGCCGGCTCGTAGCCGACGGTGGCGAGCACCTTCGGCATGAAAATGACGTAGACGCCGATGACGGCGAAGTAGAAGAAGTAAAATGCGCTGATCGGCAGTACCATTTACGCCTTTATCACGGCCGTTCCGGCGATGAGGTCGTGCAGGGCGCGTCCGTCGGAACGGGACATGCCGATGAAAAACCCGACGAGCGTGAGGGCAGAAAGAAAGTAGCCGAAAAAGCGCAGCAGCAGTTTGCCCCACGAGGCGGTTTCGTAGGTTTTGGCATCGACGACTTTGATCTGCATCATGCGTTTGCCCGGTGTCTGGCCGCTGGCGTGCCAGAAGAGCACGAAGGTCGTACAGTACAGCACG
The DNA here is from genome assembly GCA_964646705.1 of uncultured Sulfurimonas sp. Lineage (GTDB taxonomy): Bacteria > Campylobacterota > Campylobacteria > Campylobacterales > Sulfurimonadaceae > Thiomicrolovo. The sequence continues at coordinate 10,437 of CAZYEW010000015.1, read as the reverse complement.
ATCTGAACGATCGACGCGACGGGGTTGGGCGCATGTTTTTTCGCTTCGACCGGGTCCATGATGACGTCGAGCCCGCCGGCACTGTGCATCATCTGGTCGTGTCCGAAAAGTATCATGATGACGAGCGTGATCGGAATACCGATCATAAAAATATCGGTCGTAAAGGCCATCGCCCGCTCTTTGAAGTCGGCATAGCGGATTTTAGGCCGATGCGGCTGGGACCGGGAATGTTTTTTCTGTTTGAGTTTTCGCCATCGCATAACGGCATTATAGCCGCCTTTGGTCGAAAAAAAGGTAAGCGATGCAAGAACGGCGGGGCGGCGACGGAAGAAAGCAGTATTTATTCAACTTAATTTAAACATAAATATGGCCTGTACCCGGAGGTGTTTACGCCCGGTTTACTGGCGCTTTGGCATACTTTCAATGTCTCAACGACAACCGCAGTCATTGAGTTTCATTTATACACTCCTTTGCAACACACTATGAGTTCGGTCCGGTTTTCCCCTCCTTTTCTCCGGACCGCACATTCTCACACAGTGCCGATACGGCAGTGCATCGCTTCTTCGACCAGTACTTCCGCAACGACCGCTTTTCCGTCGACGATATGGCTGATATTCAGATCCGAAAGTGCACGTTTTTCTTCGAGCGTGGTGATTTTGACGATAAGGTTCGCCGTCGGGTTGATCGACAGCACCGTTTCGCAGATCAGGCGTTTTTTTTCGGGGTTGTCGAGCGTGACGATGACGGCGGCGGCATTTTCGGTGTGCAATACCTCGGCGATGGCCCGTTTGGAAAGGTCGCCCAGATAGACGGGCTCTTTACGTTCGAGCCCCTCTTTGACGTGTTTGAGCGAGTTGTCGATGATCACGTAGTCGAGGCCGCGGCGTTTGAGCTCGGACGTGACGAATTTGCCGACCGTCGCATAGCCGCAGACGATCACGTGGTCCCGGCGTTCGGCGATGGGAGAGAGGTCGTCGTGCAGTCCCTCCTGGCGAAAGCGGCGCACGACGAACGGGTGGACGTACGGCAGGTAGAACGGGGTGATGACCAGCGAAAGCACGACCATCATGATCAGCATCTGTTCCAGCTCGGGCGAGAGCAGCCGGTTGGCGGCGGCGAGGGCGAAAATGGCGAAAGAGAATTCCCCGAGCTGCGAGAGTGAAAGTGCGGTTTTGAGTGCAACGGGCGTCGGGCTTTTAAGGCGGATGATCGCGAAGATGATCAGGCTTTTGAGTCCCATGACGACGGCGAGGTTGCGGACGATCTCCCATCCGTGCTGGACGAAGAAACCGAGGTCGATTTTCATGCCGACCGTGATGAAGAAGACGCCCAGCAGCAGGTCTTTGAACGAGGCGATGTCGGCTTCGACTTTGTGGTGGTATTTGGTGCCGGCGATGATGACGCCGGCGATGAAGGCGCCCAGCGAATAGGTGAATCCCATCCGGTGCGCGAGCAGCGAGGCACCGATAGCGATGACGAGCACCGAGCCCAAAAAGAGCTCTTCGATACGGCTGTCGGCCGAAAAATGCAGCAGCCAGGTCATGATCGGTTTGCCGACGTAAAAGAGCAGGAGCATGACCGCGACGGCGCTTTCGAGAGTATGCAGCAGCGTCGACTGCCAGTTGCCGCCGTCGCTGGAAAGAAAACCGATAAGCAGCAAAATAGGAATGACCGCAATATCTTGAAAAATGAGAATTCCCATTGCCCGCTGGCCGTAGGGCAGGTAGATTTCCTTGGAGGTTTTGAGGTAGCTGAGCACCACGGCGGTCGAGGAGAGGGCGAAGGCGCTGGCGATGATGATCGAAGGGGTCAGGGCGATGCCGAAAATTTCGCGGGTGACGAAAAAGACGGCAAGCGCCGTCAGCAAAACCTGCATCGCGCCGTTGAGAAAGACGATTTTTTTAAGCGCACCCAGCCGCGGCAGCGAGAGCTCGAGGCCGATGGTGAACATCAAGAAGACGATGCCGAATTCGGCGATCTGCTCAAGCACGTGCGAGTCGTTGAGATGGCGCAGATCGAAAGCGTAGACCAGGATGGTGCCGGTAAAGATGTAGCCGATGACCTGCGAGACGCCGATGCGTACGAGGACGAGGTTGAGAACGATCGAAATCGCCAGGGCGGCGACGGCATAGAGAAGGGCGTGTTCCATAAGCGGTGCTTTTTTTACCGGAAGTATATCAAACGCCGATAAGGGGAGGCCCGATATAATTGCGGCATCAACTTTCTGTCAGGGGCGGCGATGACAAAATATATTTTCGTAACCGGGGGCGTGCTCAGCTCGCTGGGCAAGGGCGTGACGGCGGCGTCGATCGGGGCGCTGCTCAAACATGCGGGCAAAAACGTGGGTATGCTCAAGATCGATCCGTACATCAACGTCGATCCGGGCACGATGAGCCCGCTGGAACACGGCGAGGTCTTCGTCACCAAAGACGGGGCGGAAACGGACCTCGATATCGGAAACTACGAGCGTTTTCTCGATACTTCGTTTTTGCGTACGAGCAACTTCACGACGGGCCAGGTGTACAGCTCGGTCATCGAACGCGAGCGTTCCGGCGGCTACCTGGGGCAGACGATCCAGGTGATTCCGCATATCGTCGGCGAAATCGTCGACCGCATCAAAAAAGCGGGCGAGGGCCACGACATTCTCGTCGTCGAGCTCGGCGGTACCGTCGGCGATATCGAAGGGCAGCCGTTTCTCGAAGCGGTACGGCAGATGAAACACGACGATGAGGTTGCAGGGACCTTTTTCATTCACGTCACGCTGATTCCCTACATCAAAGCCGCCGGCGAACACAAAAGCAAACCGACGCAGCACTCGGTGCAGGAGCTTCGCCGCATCGGGATTACCCCGCAGATGATCATCGCCCGCAGCGAACAGCCCCTTCCCAAGGCGTTCAAAAAGAAACTCGCCTTTTCGTGCGACGTTTCGCCCGACAGCGTGGTCGAGGCGCTCGACGCCGCGACGATTTACGCCGTGCCCATCAGTTTTATGCAGCAAAACATCCTCGCGCCGATCGCCAAAGACCTCGAGCTCGGCGAACTGGTTCCCGACATGTCCGAATGGGATGCCCTGGTCAAAAAGATCGTTTCGCCGCAAAAGCAGGTCACGATCGGATTCGTCGGCAAGTACCTCGAACTCAAAGAGTCGTACAAGTCGCTGATCGAGGCGCTGATCCATTCGGGGGCGCATCTGGACACCAAAATCAATTTTTGCTGGGTCGACAGCGAGGCCATCGAAGAGCGCGGCGCCGAAGTGCTGCTGCAAGACTGCGATTCGGTACTGGTCGCCGGCGGTTTCGGATCGCGCGGTATCGAAGGCAAAATCAAGGCGATCGAATACGCCCGCGTCAACAAGGTGCCCTACCTGGGGATCTGCCTCGGCATGCAGCTGACCCTCGTGGAGTATGCCCGCAACGTGCTTGGCTACGACGATGCCAATTCCGTCGAGTTCGATCCCGAAACGACGCATCCGATGGTCTATTTGATCGATGCCTTCATCAACCAGTCGGGCGAAACCGAACTGCGCACGCATACGTCGCCGATGGGCGGGACGCTGCGGCTGGGCGAGTACCCGTGCGAAACCAAACCGGGATCGCTGCTGCGCGAGGCTTACGGCGAACCGATGATTTTTGAACGCCACCGCCACCGCTACGAAGCCAATCCGACCTATCGCGAGGAGCTCGAGAAGGCGGGAATGGTCGTGACCGGTGAATCCAACGGTTTGATCGAAGCCGTCGAAATTCCCGAACATCCGTGGTTCCTCGGGGTTCAGTTCCACCCTGAATTCACGTCGCGGCTGCAAACGCCCAATCCGTCGATCCACGCCTTCGTGAAGGCGACGCTGGCCCATGCCGAAGGCGCCTGACGTTCCGCTGCTCGACAAGGCCGCCGTCGAGCGGATTTTGCGTGCACGCCTTCAAACCCCCTATGAACGGCTTTCCGACATTCCCGATCCTGCCCTGCTCAAAGACGCTTCGAAGGCAGCCAAACGGCTGGCCGACGCGGTGCGCGGCGGTGAACGGATCGCCCTTGTCGGCGATTACGACGTCGACGGGGTCAGCGCCACGGCGATCGTTTCGCTCTTTTTCGCCCAGATTCCCTACCCGCTTGCGGTGACGATCCCCAACCGTTTTACCGACGGCTACGGCGTTTCGCCTTCGGTTCTCGAACGCGTCGATGCGGACGTCGTGCTGACGGTGGACAACGGGATCAACGCCCACGCGGCCGCCGAGATCTGCAAGGCACGCGGCATCGACCTGATTATCACCGACCATCATACCCCCTCGGCTACGCTGCCCGACGCTTATGCCGTCGTCGATCCCAAACGTACGGACGATACCTATCCGTTTCCGGAAATTTGCGGGGCACAGGTGGCCTGGCTGCTTCTTGCACTGCTGAAAAAAGAGCTTGGACTTTCGATCGAGCTGGGGCAGTTTCTCGAAATTTTGGCGTTGGCGGTCATCGCGGATGTCATGCCGCTTGTAGGTATCAACCGCGCGATCGTCAAAGCCGGACTGCGGCAGATGGAACGTTCGTCGCGCCCGATGTCAGTCATTGTGCGGGAGGCACTCGACAAAGGTACACTCACTTCCGAAGATATCGCGTTTCAGGTCGCTCCGCGCCTCAATGCCGCGGGGCGGCTCGAAGACGCATCGATCGCGCTGGCGTTTTTGACGGCGGCCGACGAAGCGGAGGCCTACCGCCGGTTCGAGCAGCTGACGCGGCTCAACGAAGTGCGCAAACAAATCGAGGCCGATACGACGGAACAGGCGATGCTTCAGGTCGATTCCGACGATCGGGTGATCGTCGTCGCCGGCCGGGGTTGGAACGAAGGGGTCGTCGGGATCGTGGCATCGCGCCTGGTGCAGCATTTTGAACGGCCGGCGATTGTTTTGAGCATCGACGGAGCGCGCGCCAAGGGCAGTGCGCGTTCGCTGGGGTCGGTAAGCATCTACGACCTGATCGCGTCGCAGGCCGATTTGCTCGAAGGCTTCGGCGGCCATACGATGGCGGCAGGACTGTCGCTGGCTGCCTCCGATATTGCGGCGTTTCGCAAGGGGATCAACCGCGAGGCTGCCGCACTCGATCCGGACGCTTTCGTGCAGAGCGAAACCCTGCTCGGCCGGCTCGATCCGCGTCATATCGATTTCGAGCTGCTGGAGCTTTTGGAACGCTTCGAGCCCTACGGCGAAGCGAATCCGCGCCCCCGTTTTTTGCTCGAGGAGGCTGAAATCGTCGGCGTACGCCATATCGGCCGCGAAAAAGATCACTCCAAAATCACGCTGCGTTTGGGCCGGGGTTTGGACGAAACCGTCGATTTGATGGCCTTTCGGCACCGTTTCGAGCTGCCCCGTCACAGACGGCTAACGTGCAGTTATACCCTGACGCGCAACGAATGGAACGGCCGGGTATCGCTTCAGCTGATGCTGGGACGCTTTTATTAGCGGGAGAATATTTCGGAGGTTTGGCGGGCGGTTCGCCGTCCCGTCACGCGGCGGGGCGGATTATCCGTCTTTGCGCATTTTGGCTTTGAGCGTCGCTTCGTCGAGCACTTCGGAATCGTATTTGATGACGATCAGGCGTTCGGTTTCGTTGATGTAGAAATCGGTCAGTCCTTCGAGCCCTTTGAGTGCGGCGAGTTTCTCTTTGTCGTAGGCGTCGAAATCCAAAAAGAGGTTCGCCCGCAGTCCCGGATTGCGCATTCCGGCGATCCAGAAGAACCAGAACGCCGTGACGGCGATAACGAAAATTGCGACACCTTCTTTGGAAAAGTGCTGGTACAGTGCCCCGCCGATCGCTCCGCCGATGAAGATGCCGACGTAGGCAAAGGTATTGGCGACGCCGAGGGCGGCACCTTTTTGGTGCACTTTGGCGAATTTGCTTACGAAACTCTGTAGCAGCGGTTCGAACATGTTGAAACCGATGAAGAAAAAGACCGCGCCGACCGCAAACGCCCAGAACGACGAGGTGAAGCCCATCAATGCGAAGGCCGCGGCGATAAAGCCGATGGAGATTAGAAAAACCTGTTTGCCCTTGGCGTATTTTTCACCGAACACCGCGGCAGGGCCCATGGCGACGATACCGAAGACGACGGCAGGCAGGTAGACCTTCCAAAACTCGGTCGTCGGCATATGAAACTGCTGTTTCATGACGATGGGAATCAGGAAAAAGGCGATGGCCATCGTCGAGCTGTGAAACAAGAAGGTGATGTACATGCGGACCAGCTCTTTGTCTTTGAAAACATGCTTGATCTGCGCTTCTTCTTCACTGTAATGGTGAACGATCTGCGGGGGTTCGGGGACGGCCGTGAACAAGATAACAAGGGCGGTGATCGAGAGAATCGCGGTCAGCCAGAACAGCGACGAAACCGACCAGACGCCTGCGACGACGGGGCCGATGATCATCGATGCGGCGAAACTCATGGCGATGACCATACCCATGACGGCCATAGCGTGGGCGCGTTCGTCTTCGCGCACCTGGTCGGCGATCATCGCGGTGACGACCGATCCGATGGCGCCGGCGCCTTGCAAAAAGCGCCCCAGCAGCAGCATCCAGATGTTGTCGGCCAGGGCTGCCAGCACCGAACCCGCGGCGAAGATCAGCAGGCCGATCAGAATGGTTTTTTTGCGTCCGATACGGTCGCTGAGCACCCCGAAGGGTACTTGCAAAAAGGCCTGGGTCAGGGCGTAGCCGCCCAACGCGACCCCGGCGAGAAACGGGGTGCCGCCGGGCAGTTCGAGCGCATATTGCGACAAGACGGAAAGCACGATGAACAGGCCGAAGAAACGCAGGCCGACGATCATGCTAAGAGGAAGGGTCTTTTGGATAATGGCTTTCATCAGTGATGCCTCGAAAGAAATTTTCGTAATTATAGAACGGCATGCTTACGAGAGCTTCGGCCAAGCGACGATGCGGTTCGATCTTATTGTTTTTTTAAGCTTGATTTATCACCTGCAGCGCCGTTTACCTCGGCGGGAGTATACTTTTGGATAATACAAAAAAAGGAGTACGCATGCGACAGTATGAAAGTTACAAATGCGATATCTGCGGGAACGTCGTCGAAGTTCAGGAAGTCGGGGGCGGCACGCTGCACTGTTGCGGCCAGGCGATGCGCCGTGTGACCGACGACCTGACACTGGTCAATCTGCTCAAAGCCTTCGCCGGGGAATCACAGGCACGCAATCGGTACGAATATTACGCGAAGGTGGCGCAAAAAGAGGGCTACCGGGATATCGCGGCGCATTTTCAGCGGGCGGCGGACAACGAAAAACAGCACGCCAAGCTTGAACTGGCCCTTCACAACCGCATGAAAAACGCCAGCGAACAGTCATGGGGCGATACGATCGCCAATTTGCAAGACGCGATCGCCGGCGAGAGCTACGAAAACCTGACGATGTATCCCGAGTTCGCGAAGATCGCCAAAGAAGAGGGGCACGACGAGGCGGCGCGACTGTTTAAAAATATCGGCAAGGTGGAGGTGGAACACGAAAAAATGTACCGGGAGCTGCTTGCACGCCTGAGCGAAGGATACGAATTCGAAAGCGAAGACGAAGAGGTCTGGATCTGCGAAGTGTGCGGGCACGTGCATTACGGCAAGAAGGCGCCGGAAAAATGCCCGGTCTGCGGCCATCCGAAACCTTACTTTTCGCGCAAGGTCGAGACGAAATAGCGCTAAAAGATCTCGCACTGCCCCGTGATTTTGCACAAGGGGCAGAAGTTCATGATGCCCGCGACAAGCGGGACGACGCCGAGGTAGAACCACGGGTTGGCGCTGTAGGCACCGTAGCCGATGAGCAAAAATCCCAGGATGATGCGAAAGGGACGGCAGAATTTTCGGATTTTCGGAACGTTCATGGAATCTCTCCGTTTTTTTTGCGGCATTATACAAGCAGCTGACCCAAGCGCGCGTTCAAACGTTCGATGTCGTTTGCAAACCGGCCCGATAGCAAAGAATTGCTACAATACGCCATGATGAATTTGATGCAGCACCTTTCACCCTGGATACGCACGATCGACGAACCGCTCGACGTCGAACTGGAAATTCCGCATATCGCCTATGCCGAAATCAAGAAGCCCGACCCGAAAATTCTGGTGTTTACGAATCCTGTAGACAAACGCAGCGGCAGGGCCTACGACATGCCCGTCGTCATGAACATTTTCGCCAACGACGACGTCGTCGAGACGATTTTCGGCTCGCCGCCCGATGCGATTGCGGCGAAGGTGGCGCGCGCGCTCAAGCTCAAGCCGCCCAAAAGCTTTGCCGATAAACTCGACACGTTCAAATTTCTTTTCGACCTGCGGCACGTTTTCCCCAAACGTCTCGAAGGCAAAGGGGCGTGTCAGGCCCGTGAAATCGAAAATCTTTCGGCCTTGCCGATCCTTAAGACATGGCCCGAAGACGGGGGCAGGTTCATCACGATGGGGCAGGTGTACACCCAGAGCCTCGACGGCGACGTCCATAACGTCGGTATGTACCGCCTGCAGGTCTACGACGACCGCCGGCTGGGCATGCACTGGCAGATTCACAAAGATTCGAATCATCTGTTCCATCAGTACAAAAAAGCGGGCAGGAAGATGCCCGTGTCGATTGCGATCGGCGGCGATCCGCTCTATACGTGGTGCGCGACGGCGCCGCTGCCGCACGGCATCTTCGAGCTGATGCTCTACGGCTTCGTGCGCAACGAAAAGGCCCGCCTCGTCAAGTGCCTGACCAACGAGCTGTACGTGCCCGAAGACGCCGACATCGTGATCGAAGGTTTCGTCGATCCCGAAGTGACCGAAATCGAAGGGATGTTCGGCGACCATACGGGCTATTACACGCTCAAAGAGCCTTACCCCGTGCTCGAAGTGAGCAAAATCACGACGAAAACCGATCCCGTCTATTACGCGACCGTCGTCGGAAAACCGCCGCTCGAAGACAAATATATGGGGCTGCCGACGGAACGGATTTTCCTTCCGCTGCTGCAGACCCAGGCCCCGGACCTCATCGACTACAAAATGCCCGAGAACGGGGTGTTTCACAATTTGATTCTGTGCAAGATCGCGCCGCAGTACCCGGGGCACAGCCTTCAGATCATGCATGCGCTGTGGGGCGTGGGGCAGATGAGTTTCGTCAAACATGCGGTTTTTGTCGACGAGACGGCGCCGAAGCTCGGCGACTACGAGGCGCTCGCGCGTCATATTCTCGACCGGCTTTCGCCCGAAAAGATCACGGTATCGACGGGCATTCTCGATGCCCTCGACCACGCCGCCCCGCGGCCGCTCGTGGGCGGCAAGCTCGGCATCGACGCAACGGGTGATGCGGTTGCGCGCAGCGTTCGGCTCCTCGACGACGCGCAGCTGCTGCAAAAAGCGCAGGCGCTGCACGGCGATATCGTCGCACTGCGCCAGTACCTGACCGACAGCGCCAATCCCGTGACGGTGATTCAGTACGAAAAACGCCGCCCCGCCCGCGAAGTGTTCGATGCCCTGGCCCCGCTGGCGGAACATATTGCCGTCTGTGTTTTCGTCGATACCCGCCAAAACGACGTGGACAACCCCTATATGCTGGTCTGGCGCGTAACGAACAATATCGACGCCGCACGCGACATCTGGTTCGAGCCGATGATCGGGATCGACGGCACCAACAAAGACCAAATGGACGGTTTCACGCGCGAATGGCCCGCCGACGTCGTCTGCGACGCCGAGGTTTTCGCCGACCTGCGGCGCAGGGGGCTGATCGATCTGGACGACGACACGACGGCACGTTATCAGCTGGTCGGCGAATGAAGCTGACCGAAGAACAGATCGCCGCGTTTCGCCGCGACGGCTTTTTGCTGCTGCGAGGTTTCACCGAGGCGTCGCGCGTCGCGGCGATTCGTACGGCTGCGCTGGAACAGATCGCCGAGCGTACGCCTCCGGTCGAAACCGAAGGCGAATACGCGGGTGCCGACAACCCGACCCTGCGGCGGCTGCGGCAGGTGTACGGCCGCGATCCGCGGTTTCGCGCATGGATGACCGACCCGGCGATTCGGCCGGCACTGGCACAGCTGCTCGGCGAGACGCCGGTGCTGACACTGGCTCACCACAACTCGATCATGACGAAAATGCCCGGCCGCAGCACCGAAACGTGCTGGCATCAGGACCGCCGCTACTGGCATTTCGAAAACGACAATTTGCTCAGTGTCTGGCTTGCGCTGGGCGAAGAGACGGCGGAAAACGGCGTGCTGGAGTTCATTCCCGGCAGCCATCGGCTCGATTTCGCTCCCGAACGCTTCGATGCCAAGACCTGTTTCCGGCCGGACTTGGATGAAAACGCGCAGCTGATCGCGACGAAAACCCGCTTCGACCTGTACGCGGGCGACGTCGTGCTGTTTCACTGCCGCACGCTGCATCATGCCGACGCCAATCGGTCGCAGGAACCGAAAATCGCGTTCGTCTACACGGTGCGAGGGATGG
>CAZYEW010000014.1:13885-28775 GCA_964646705.1 uncultured Sulfurimonas sp. | reverse complement strand
TGCCGTTCGGCTTCGCTGAAACCGCCTTCGCAGCCGATCAGCACCGTGGCGATGCCCTCGGCTTCGTGCAGGACCTCGTCGGTGAAATCGAGCACGCAGGTATCGGGATTGTCTCCGATGAAAACTTCGATCGAATCGCACCGTGCCAGCCGCATGCGTACGCTCCGGCCGCACTGCTGCATCGACGCGTCGAGAATCCGGTTCAGGCGGTCGAAATCGGGTGAAAACTGCCGCTGGGAACGGTCGCAGTCGATAAAAGTGATCGTCGTCACACCGAGTTCGTTGAGCTGCGGCAGCACCTTTTCGACCGACCGCGGATCGATCACGCACCAGCCTATGTGCAGCGTTTTTTCCGCACCCGCGCGCAGCCGCTTCGACGACGCAAGATGCAACGCGGCACGGCGGCCGTCGATCGATTCGATGCGGTAAAGGTGCAGCATCTCCTCGTCGTCGCGGCGTCTGAGCGCCACCGTCTCGCCCTCTCGATGGCGCCGTACTTTCACGACATATTTATACGCTTCACCCTTGAGCACGACCGTATCCGAGCCGGCATCGTCGTGAAACAGAAACCTCACCGAAACTCCATCCACAGGGTCATCGCCAGCGTCAGCAGCAGTTCGGCTCCCAGAATTTTCAAGGCGAACGGACGGTAAAGTTCAAGCGCATCGTCGACCTTCGTGCGCAACCGCCGCAGAACCTTGTAGCGGCGGCTCTCCAGCACAGTCAAGACGATCGCGGCCGCGATCATCGCAACGTTCTCGACGGTGAAGTCGAGATGTTTCGCCGCCATCATCACCGCCCCCGTAAACGCGATCGCGAACAGTGCCATCACCGAAAACGGCATCGCGATACGCGCACGCCGCACATAGACCGCGGCATTGACCGAAAGCTGCACCATGGCCGCGTTGAATGCGATGATTCCCATCCAGATAAAAACGAGCCCGTAATGAATTTGCAAACTTGCATCGTACATCATATCCATAACCGGGATTTTACCCCAATTTACCTATAATCGAAGCCATTTCATTCCAAAGGCCCGTCATGGCTGTCAGCATCGAAGAAGCCCTTGAACGCATCTATTCCCTTCCCGTCCGGCGCCGGCGGGAATTCATTCCGATCGAATCCGCCTGCGGCCGGATCCTCGCCGACGACCTTGTCGCCGTGCACAACCTGCCGCCCTACGACAACTCGGCGATGGACGGCTACGCGGTGGTCTGCGCGGATGCCGGCACGACGGTGGAAGAAGCGACGACGATTTTCGCCGGCGACAAACGCACGCTCAAAATCATCCAGGGTGAAGCCGCCCGCATCATGACCGGCGCGAGACTGCCCGAGGGCACCGAATGTATCGTACCGATCGAAGACGTCACGGTCGAAGGCCGGCACGTCACCCTTCCTGATTCTCTCGCTCCCGGTCGTCACATTCGGCTCTGCGGTGAAGACATCGAGGCCGGAGACGTCCTGCTCGAACGCGGCGAAAAGCTCTCCGCGCATCACATCACCCTGCTCGCCTCCCAGGGCATCAGCCACGTCGGCGTCTACCAAAAGCCCCGTGTCGCACTGTTCGCCTCGGGCAACGAACTGAAAATGCATTTTGAAACCGTGCAGGCCCACCAGCTTTACAACACCAACACGCCGACCTTCGCCGCACGCGCGGGCGAACTCGACTGCGACGTCCACTTTATCGGCACGGCCGCCGATACCCTCGACGACCTGCTCGAACATATCGAAGCTGCCCTGCAAAGCGACCTCGTCATCACCAGCGGCGGCGTCAGCGTCGGCGATGCCGACTACACCCGCGAAGCCTTCGGCCGTTTCGATTTTGCGCCGCTGTTCGAAAAAGTCGACGTCAAGCCCGGCAAACCGACCACCGTCGGAACCGTCGGCAATACCTTCGTGCTGAATCTGCCGGGCAACCCCCTGGCCGCGGCACTCAATTTCGAACTCTTCGGCCAGGCGCTGATCACGCATCTTAGCGGTACATCCCGCCCGTATCAAAATACGATTGCCGCCCGGCTCGCCGCCCCGCTGAAACTGCGCCCCGGACGCCGTACGCTGATCCCCGGTTTTTTCGACGGAGAACGCTTTACAATCTGCGACAAGTTCGCACCGGGCATGATCTCGCCGCTGGCGCGTTCGAACGGTTTCATCATGGTCGACGAGCGATGCGGTTCGCTCGAAACGGACGCCCCCGTCCGGGTCATCCCGACACGCTTTATCTGGCGCAGTGACCGGCCCGTTCCGCTGACAAGCGGATAACCGGCGCTACCGTCGGCGCAGCACCAGATTCAAATAGACGAATCCGCTCAGTCCCGACACCAGCGACCCCAGCAAAATACCGATACGCTCGTCGACGATATCGAAACAGGCATCGCCGCTGCACTCATATGCCAGCGAACCGATAAAAAGACTCATCGTGAAACCGATCCCACCGAGCATCGCCACGCCGAAGAGCGCCTTGTAATCGACCCCTTCGGGAAGTTTGCCGAGCCTGAGCTTGAGTGCGAGCAGACTGAACAAAAAGATTCCCGTCGTCTTTCCCGCCGCCAGTCCCGCCGCGATACCGAGTGTGATGCCGTCGACGAAATCACGGGCCGTGACGTTGGCGAAACTGACGCCCGTATTGACGAAGGCGAACAGGGGAAGGATCAGATAGTTCACCGGCATATGCAGCGAATGTTCCAGCGCATGAAACGCGTCGCGGTTGCCGCGCAGCGGAATCAGCAGCCCCAAAATCACTCCCGCGATCGTGGCGTGCACGCCCGATTTGAGCACCGCCGCCCACATCACGATGCCCAGCAGCAGATAAAGCGTATGGTTGCGTATTCCCTTAAGATTCATGAACAGCAAGATCAAAGCGATCAGCGTGGCCGTTCCCAGGGCCGCAAGCGACATCCCGTGCCCGTAGAACAGTGCGATGACGACGATGGCGCCAAGGTCGTCGATAATCGCCAGCGCCAGCAAAAACACTTTCAAGCCCGGCGGGACCCGATCACCGAGCAGCGACAAGATTCCCAGCGCGAACGCGATATCGGTCGCCATCGGAATCGCCCAGCCGCGCATCGCCGTGACGGCGTCGTGATTGAACGCCGCAAAGATCAGGGCCGGTACGAGCATGCCGCCGAACGCCGCGAACGCCGGCACGATCACCTTGGAGCGTTCACGCAGGGCACCTTCGAGGACCTCGCGTTTGATTTCGAGCCCGACCATAAAGAAAAAGACCGCCATCAATCCGTCGTTGATCCACAGCAGCAGCGGTTTGGCGATGGCAAACTCTGCGAAACTGACCACAACGGGAATTTCGAGAAAATCGTCGTACAGCCCGCGCAGCGGCGAATTGGCCATCACCATGGCCGCCAGCGTCATGATGATCAGCATCAAACCGACCGTCGACTCTTTTTTGAAAAACTGCACCAACGATTCAGTCCGCATCCGTTCGCTCCTTGGGCAATGTGATGATAAAACAGGCACCGCCGCCGACGTTTTCGACGCGTACCGTTCCGGCAAAACTTTTCTCGACGATCATTTTAACCATATACAGGCCAATACCGGTACCCTGCGACTGAAATTTCGTGGTGAAGTAGGGGTCGAAAATCTTTCCGGCGATCGCCTCGTCCACGCCGCCGCCGTTGTCGCACAGACGCACCGTGACGGCATCGGCGCCGTTTTGCACACCGATCTCGATCTTCGGATCGGCCACAGCGTGGCCGACCATCGCGTCTTTGGCGTTGTTGACGATATTGAGAATGACCTGCGAAAACTCGTTTTCGTGCCCCACGACCGTACACGGTTGCGGGCACTGCAGGCGTACGTCGATACCGTAACGCCGCAGCGAAGGCTCCAGCAGCTCGAGACTGCGCTCGATACCGCGGCAGACGTCGAAACGCTTTTTCTTTCGATCGGGCAGAAAAAAGTTGCGAAAGTCATCGATCGTCTGCGTCATGTAGGCCATCAGCGATTCGGCCTGCTCCTGGTAGCGCCGCAGCTTCTCGTCATCGAGCGTACCGAGCTGAAAATCGAAAAACAGGCCGCTTTGCACCAGCGAAAGCTGATTGAGCGGCTGCCGCCACTGATGGGCGATGTTTTCGATCATCTCGCCCATCGCCGCCTGGCGCGACTGCTGAATCATCATCCGGTCTTTTTCGCGGATTTCGGCAATTTTCGCCTGAATTTTTTCCTGAAGCTTGTCGTTGTATTCGCGAAGCTTGCGCATATGGCGCTGTTTCATCATGTTGATGCGGTCGGCCAGCGCGAACGACAGCAAAATCATCTGCAGCAGCGAACCGATCTGCTGGGCGTAGAGCATCGCCGGATGCATCGGCACCACTCCCAGCTTGTTCAGCGCCACGAGAATCGTCGCGAGCAGAAAAACGATCCACCCCGCCAGATAATAGCGTGCCGCACGGTAGCGGGGCAGTACCTTGAAGCCCGCGTAAATCAGCAGCCACGGCGTCAAGGCGCTCCAAATCGCCGCCAGCGTGATCGCCGTATGGTACGAAAGCAGCAGCGAACCGGCCACGCCGGCGAGCGAAGCCGCCTCCGCCGCACGCAGCATCTTCTCGACCTTTGGCTCGTACTGCCGAAGCAAAAGAAAATAGCGTGCGAAACGAAAAGCGAACATCGCCGAAAGAAAAATGAAAAAAGCCATCGCATCGTTGGCCATCCAAACACTGTCGGGCCACAGCCATTCGCGCCCCACCCCGTCGAAACTGAGCTGAAACAGCATGTACGAGCCGAGAAATAGCAAATAGTTGACATAGTGAATTTCACGCACGACGACGTAGAGCACCAGGTTGTAGATCAGCAGCAAACAAAGCACGCCGTAATAAAAACCGAACAGCAGATTCATAAGCGCCTCTTGCCGCTGGGCGTCTTGCGGCGCTTCGAGATAGAGCGGAACCTGCAGCGCACCTTCGGTCTGCAGATGCAGCATATAACGGCCGCTGCGCGGCAAAAACTCCTGAAACGTCCGGCATTGCGGTGCCGTCTCGCACGCCGTACGGTCACCGCCGGCGGCAATCGGCCGAAGACGGTCGCCCTCGATACGGTAAAGGTCGTAACGGTCGATATGCGGGTTGTCGATACGCAAAATCCGTCGCGATCCTGTCGGGACATGTGCTTGAAACAAAATCCAGATCGGATCTTCGACGAAACCGAAGTTGTAGATTTCCCCCTTCGGCGCGCTGAAGGCGTCCAGGTGCTCGAGAACGTTTTGGGCCTGAAAGCGATGCTGCGTGTCGATCAGGTAGCGGCTTTCGGGAACGAGATTGACCGAAGACGACGCAAAGAGCACCGATGAAAGCAGCAGCGACAAAACGAAAACGATGCGTGCCATAACACTCCTTTCGGCCGCGACGGACGAAACGTCAGATCAGTCGGGAAAGGATCGCATCGGCGGTGAAGCCGAATTTCTTGAACAAGTCGCCCGCCGGCGCGCTGGCACCGAAGCTTTCCATGCCGATGACGCGATCGGCGAAACGGTACCACTCCTGTGCACGGGCCGCCTCGATGGCAACCGTTTTCGTACCCGGAACGACAATCGTTTCGATGTATTCGGAATCCTGTTCGGCGAACAGATCGAAGCACGGCACGCTGACGACGTTGGCTTTGATACCGTTAAGTGCGAGTTTTTCTTTGACTTCGAGTGCCAGCGCCACCTCGCTGCCCGACGCCATCAGGGTCATCGTCGCGTCTTTCTCCTCGGCGACAAGGTAGCCGCCTTTTGCGGCCGAACCTTTTGCCGCCGCGGGCAATACCGGCAGGTTCTGGCGCGAACAGACGAAGGCCGATGGCGCGTCGCCTTTGTCAAGCGCCCATTTCCACGCTTCGACGTTTTCGTTGCCGTCGGCCGGACGCCAGACGTAGAAGTTCGGCAATGCGCGAAACTGCGAAAGATGTTCGATCGGCTGGTGCGTCGGGCCGTCTTCACCCACGCCGATACTGTCGTGCGTCCAGACGAAAAAGTGCTGAATCCCGCTGAGCGCGGCAATGCGTGCGGCAGGCTTGAGGTAGTCGCTGAACACGAAGAACGTCGCGCTGAACGGCATCAGCGGACCGTAGAGCGCCATCGCGTTGGTGATCGCGGCCATCGCATGTTCGCGGATGCCGAAATGGATGTTTTTGCCGCGCGGGAAATCGCCCATATCTTTGAGCTCGGTTTTGTTCGACGGCCCCAGGTCGGCCGAACCGCCCAAAAAGCCCGGAATCGCCTTGGCGATCGCGTTGAGGATCTTTCCGTTGGTACTGCGCGTCGCTTCGGCTTTGTCGAAAACCGGCCACTGAATGCGGTCGAAATCGGGGTCGTTGAGCGCTTCGAGCGCGGCGTTCTGCTCGGCCAGAGGCAGGGTTGCAAGACTGTGTTTCCATGCACGCTCGGCCAGATCGCCCGCTTCGACGGCGCAGCGAAAACGCGCGAGCACGTCTTCGTCGACCTGAAAGGTTTTTTCGGGGTCGAAGCCCGCACGTTTTTTCGCCTCGGCGATAATCTCGTCGCCCAGCGGCGCGCCATGCGAATGTGCCGAACCTTCCAGCGGACCGGCACCTTTGGCGATGGTCGTGTCGGCGATGATCAGCACCGGTTTGCTGCGCGTCTTCGCCTCGGTGATCGTCGCGTCGATCGCGTCGTAATCGTGCCCGTCGACTTCGAGTACGTCCCATCCCTGCGCTTCGAATCGCATGCCGATCTTTTCGCTGATGCTCAAATCGGTCGAACCTTCGATGGTAATGCGGTTCGAGTCGTAGATGAGGATCAGGTTGTCCAGTGCGTGATGACCGGCCAGCGAACACGCTTCGTAACTGATTCCCTCTTCAAGATCGCCGTCGCCGCAGAGGCAGTAGACGTGATGGTCGATCACCTTCGCCGTTTCTGAGTTGACCTGTGCGCCGACATATTTGGCCGCCATCGCGAAGCCTACGGCGTTGGCCACTCCCTGCCCCAGCGGGCCCGTCGTGATCTCGATGCCCGGCGTATGGCCGTATTCGGGGTGGCCGGGCGTCAGCGAATCGAGCTGACGGAACCGTTCGAGGTCCTCGAGTTCGAGTCCGTAACCCCACAGGTAGTACAGCGAATAGATCAGCCCCGTCGCATGGCCGCCGGAGAAAACGAGCCGGTCACGGTTGAGCCAGTTGGGATTTTTCGGATTGTGGCGCAGATGCTCGCCGAGCACGACGGCGATATCCGCCAGCCCCATCGGTGCACCCGGATGACCCGAATTGGCCCGCTGGACCATATCGGCCGCAAGAAAGCGAATCGTGTCCGCCATTTTTTTACGCATTGTGTTGTCGCTCATAACTGTCCTTGTCTGTGTCGGTTGATGTAGTGCGAAAGCATCGGTGAAAGTTCGTTGCTCAAACCCTCGTCGAAACTTTCGAGCCGCTGCGTAAGTTTCGCCGCCAGCGCATTGGCTTCGGCCAGTGCCCCTTCAAGCCCCAAAAGCGTGACGAAACTGTTTTTGGCGGCATCGTTGTGCGTCGGTTTGCCGGCTTCTTCGCGGCTCATCGTCACATCGAGAATATCGTCTTGAATCTGAAAGAGCAGCCCCAGGTCGATGCCGAAATCGTACAACGCTGTCTCCAGTGCCGATTCGCCGACGATCACCGCTCCCATTTGCAAAGCCGCCGCAATCAGTTTGGCGGTTTTGTTCGTGTGCAGGAACTTCACTTCTTCGAGGTTCAGGCGGGTATGCTCGAAATGGCAGTCGATCGCCTGACCGAGCACCATGCCGTCGCTGCCGCCGTTTTTGGCGAGGATACGGATCAGCCTTACGCGGGTACGATCCGAAAACGGTGCGTCGGCAAGTATTTCGAAGGCCTTGGTATTGAGGGCGTCGCCGACGAGGATCGCCGTCACTTCGTCGTAACAGACGTGCAGCGTCGGTTCGCCGCGGCGCAGATCGGCGTCGTCCATTGCCGGAAGGTCGTCGTGGATCAGCGAATAGGTATGCAGCATTTCAAGCGCCAGCGCAGCATGATTCGCGGCATCGAGCAATAGAGGGTTGAACGCGCGTACCACCGCCAGCAGAAGTGCGGGACGGAATCGTTTCCCCCCGGCACGCAGCATTTTCGCCATCGCGGCGTTGTAATGCGGATGAAAGCTTTCGGCTTCGGGAAGTTTCCCCATTAAAAAGCGTTCGAATTCTTCCATGATGCCCTTTTCCTGTTTCACTGGCGAAATGGTAGCATCTGTTTGATATATCAGTGCTGTGAGAAGGGGTTCAATCCGCCGAGCATGTTCATGGCGGAATGTTTTTTGTTGTCTTCAACCATTTTGACCGCATCGTTGATCGCGGCGATCAGCAGGATTTGCAACGATGCTTTGTCTTCGAGCAGGCTGTCGTCGATCGTGAGATCGACCGCTTCGCCTTTGCCGTTCATCGTGAGCTCGACCATGCCGCCGCCCGTTTTGACGGTGAAGGTGCGTTCGGCCATTTCCGCTTCGAGCTGCTGTGCCTGCTCCTGCATGCTTTCAAGCATCTTGCCCATATCGCCGAGGTTGAGTTTGTCGAACATCGTCAAATATCGTGCAGTACGTCGGTGATCGCGTTGTCGTCGTCGACGAGTACGACGGTGGGGCGATAGGTTTCGAGCTCGCTTTCGTCGTAAGTGGCGTAGGCGACGATAATCACTTTGTCGCCTTTGTGCACTTTGCGCGCGGCGGCACCGTTGAGGCAGATGTCGCGTTTGCCGCGTTCGCCGAGAATGATATAGGTCGAGAAACGCTCGCCGTTGTTGATATTGAGGATTTCGACCTTCTGACCGACGCGCATGCCCGACGCTTCGAGCAGCTCTTCGTCGATCGTGATCGAGCCGACGTAGTTGAGGTTCGCGTCGGTCACCGTCGCACGGTGAATTTTGCTGTAGAGCATTTCGATCGTCATGACTGTTTCGTTATCTTCCCATTTGCTGTTGCATCTCGCTCGGAGAAATGGGCTTATCCCACAGCTCCTCGTCGATGATGTATTCTTCGACCGGATTGCCGCCGAGAATGTGCTCGTCGATAATCCGATCGATTTTCTCTTTCGTCAGCCCGACGTACATCGTGTGGCCGGGTTCGACCAGCATCACCGGTCCGACGTTGCAGCGGTTAAGACACGCCGTACGGATCGGCTGTACCGTTCCGATTATACCTTTTTGCATCAAAGACTGCGCTAAATGCTGAAAAAGGTCCTGCGTTTGCGGATTGACGCACGATGGTTTCGGCATGCCCGGAGGTGCGGACTGCTCGCATTTGAAAATGTAGAATGCCGGCTGTGGTACGCCCATGTTGAAACTCCGTATGGAAAAATTTTCGCGTATTATAGCCAAATCGCACGCCGGCTTTTTGAGCCGGGTACGTTAGCGCTTCGGTTTAAGGGGTCACCGTAAACGTTCGCGTCGTATTGACATCGAACCGCTCCGCCCTCACGACGAGGCTGCCGTTGGCATCGCCGGTATAGAGCGTCCCGTTGGCGTCGATCGACGCATTGCTTTCGCCCGAAGCGACCAGAAGCCACGTGACCGCGCCCGTCACGTCCCGGCGGCTTTCGTCTTCGAACGTGCCTTCGCAGTGCAGCGGTACGTAGCGTTCCTGCGACAGGTTCGCGTCGTCCGCGACGATTTCCAGCGAACGCAGCGCGATCACTTCGATATCCGTCGATGCATCGAAACGTTTGTACTCGGCTTTGATCGAAACGACCCCGCCTTCGCCCGCACCGCTGACGATCCCGTCGGCGCTGACCGTCGCGATCGACGTATTCGACGACGTCCATTCGACATTTTCCGTCACGTTGCGGTCGGGAACATCGAGCGTATAGTACACCGTCGCTTCGACGGCTGCCTGTTCGGTCGCGAGGATGCGGGTCGCATTGGCTTCGATCCCGATGCCCTCGATATCGCCGGCAAGCGGCGTATTGTCGGGAGTCTCCCCGCAGCCTCCGAGCATAAGCACAAGACCGAAAAGTACCGGCAGTATTTGAACCATTTTCATCCTTAGAACCGGTAATTGAGCCCGATGTAGGGCTCGACGATATACGAGGCCGTCTCGGTCTGCGCACCGATCATATCGATGTCTTCCCAGCTTTTGTCGCGGTAGACGACACTCGCCTCGACGTCAAGCCCCCACGCCAGGGGTACGTAGACGCCGCCGCCGGCAAAAAAATCGCCGGCACTGATGGAGTGCACCAGCGAACGGCGGATTTCGAGCTCGCCCGTCCCGAAACCGGCTTTGAGAAACGGATAGGCGCCGAATCCGAAGTCGAAGGCTTTGAGCAACGCGATATCGGCATAGATGTAATCGGTATCTTCCGCGGAGAAGATATTTTTGTCGTAACGGCCGTAGCCGATATCCATTTCGACGGCATACGCTTTGATGTCGCCGTAGCCGACCTTGATCTGAACGGCGTTGAACATCGTTTTTTCATCGCGCGCGGGTATTCCCGGATTCGACACGGTGAAATATTCGTTCGATCCGACCGCTCCGATGCCGAGCGTCACCGTCTCGGCACCGCTCGCCAGGGCCGCCGTCACCAATAAAAGCATCAGGATTCTTCGCAAATGCGGCGCCTTTTTTGCCGTAATCATAAAGCAGTTTCGCTTAACACTTCCCGCACGACCTCCCGATCGTCGAATGGAAAACGGCGGTCGTAAATGATCTGATACGTCTCGTCGCCTTTGCCAAGTATCACGACCGCCTCGTCGCCTTCACGCTCGGAGAGCGCCATGGCGATCGCCTTGCGGCGGTCGGGCTCGACGACGACGTTTTGCGGATGCTCCATTCCCTTCACGATATCTTGAATGATCGCGTCGGGGTCCTCGCTGCGGGGATTGTCGCTGGTGACATAGACTTTTTTGGCCAGGTTTTCGGCCACTTTTCCCATCAGCGGGCGCTTGGCGCGGTCCCGGTCGCCGCCGGCACCGAAAACCACGAGCAGTTCCTTCTCTTTGAGGGCATTGAGCACCTGTGCCATCCCGTCGGGCGTGTGCGCGAAATCGACGATCACGAGCGGATCGTCGCTGACGACTTCCATCCGCCCGCTGACACCGCCGAAGCCTTCGACCGCTTCGCAAACCTTTTCGAGCGGATCGCCGGTCAGCCGGTGCGCCGCCGCTACGGCGGCCGTCAGGTTGTAGAGATTGAAAAAACCGTGCAGGGGGCTGTGAAAGGTCTGCACCTGTTCA
The DNA here is from genome assembly GCA_964646705.1 of uncultured Sulfurimonas sp. Taxonomy (GTDB): domain Bacteria; phylum Campylobacterota; class Campylobacteria; order Campylobacterales; family Sulfurimonadaceae; genus Thiomicrolovo. Next base: position 17,621 of record CAZYEW010000014.1, on the reverse strand, counting down.
AAATGCTGCAAGACCGCACTGATGCCGTCGTTGAGCGAAAATGCCGACACTTTGTAGCTCGCAGGGTTTTCGATGCCGTAGGTGTAGGTGTTTTTGACGTTGAACTGCGCCTTGGGTTCGTCTTTGTTGATAAGTTTGGCGCTTTCGTCTTGAAAAAAGCGGTTCTTGACGGCAACGTAGGCTTCGAGCGTGCCGTGGTAGTCCAGATGGTCCTGCGTGATATTGGTCAGCACTTTGAGCGCGAACGGAATCGCTTCGATACGGTTTTGGACGATGGCGTGGGAACTGACTTCCATAATGAAAAAGTCGCATCCCTGTGCTGCCGCCTGATAGATACGGCGATACGTCGTCAGCAGCGTCGGCGTGGTCAGCGTCTTGCCTTCGACGCACCGGTCGTTCATAAAAAAACCGCGCGTTCCCTGCATGGCCGCTTTGTAACCCAGATCGAGCAACGTAGAATAAAGCGCACTGGCCGTCGTCGTTTTGCCGTTGGTTCCGGTGATGCCGACGATCTTGATGCGCTCAAGCCCGAAAAGCGGCGCGATGTCGGCAGCGGAAACGACCGAATGCGCACCCCGTGCTTTCGCATCGTCGAGATAGCGGCGATTGAGTTCGGTCAGTACGAAGGCCGTTTCGGCGTCGCACTCCGCGGAATTTTCCGTAACGTAACGGTACGGCCGATCAGGCAGTGCGATTTTCAACGGGAGTTCTTTCGATCAGCTGCCGCAGCACGCTGCGCAGGTGTTCGTCGTTGGGATAGAGAACAAGGGCGTTCTCGATATAGTTGAAGGCCATCTCGTAATACCCGTGCGTGCTGAGCTGCTCGAGAAAATCGATAAAATCCTCGCGTTCGGTGATCAGCACCCGCGTCGAAAACATGATGTTCTCGAAAAGCGTCTTGAAATCGCCGCCTTCGTCGAGCAGCCGTTTGAAATCGGCGTACATAATGCCGTTTTCGTATTCAAGCCGCTGCGTGCGCGGTTCGGTAAAAAGAGTGCTGAGCTGTTCCATCGTACCGTCCATCGTCTGCAGGATCTCGCTGATGACGGTATCGGCTTCTTCGGCGTTTTCCTCACGCAGGATTTCGTAATAGTCGAACAGCGCTTCGGCGGCTTCTTCGCCGCTCATTGCCATCTCCGCAAGAATCGCGCCGTTGTAGGCTTCTTTCGAGTCGGGGTGCGCCCTAAGAACTTCGGCGTACTGCCGCAGCGCCACATCGTATTTTTCACGGCTGAAATTCTCGTTGGCAAGGGCAAGCGTTTTAGATTTGTTGATTGGTTTCATCTGCTCTTCCTTGAAATAATGTATTCAATTTTCTTTAGAGTATAGCACAATCTTAAAAAAATTTAAAGTGACTCCATCTGGTTTTCCATACCGAACGGAAGATTGACGACGCTGAGTTCGGGGTGAATATCCATACGAAGCTGCCGTTCGACTCCGTATTTAAGCGTATTTCCGGCACTGCCGCACCCCACGCAGGCACCGCCGAGCTGGACGTAAACGACGCCGTTTTTCACGCCGAGCAGTTTGATGTCGCCGCCGTCGAGCGCCAGTGACGGCCGGACTTTGTCGATGACGTTCTTGACCGGTTCGAGCAGTTCTTCGTCTGTAAATGGGATCATGGCTGGTTTCCTTGCTTGGCTTTGTAAACGTAAAATAGGGCATTTGCGCTTAACGTGCCATAAATGCCGCCGTATAGTTTCGCTTTCTCTTGCAGGAATGATATCAGTACCGCCATGCTCTTTTGCTCTTAACGCCGGCAGCACGACAGGGGAATATGGCCGAAACGGCCAATGAAGCGTGTATCAGGCTTCTTCGAGTTCGGCTGACGGAGCGTGTGCTTTGAGTGACGCGATCGCCGCATCTCTGTCGGCTTCGGTGGCGAACATCGTGCTCGTTGCGACGATTTGGCCGTTGGTCGCTTTGACATTGAAGAAAAATTTTCCGCTTTTGGATGCTTTTAATTCATAACGCGTATCGACCTGGGAATTCTTTCGAACCGATTCTATCCCGTTGAGCGCACTGCTCTTGGCTTTGTAGTTTTCACTGCGCACAACGGTCTTCCCGTCTTCGACGAATGCGAACGTAAACGGCTCGGCGGCTTCACTTTTTTTCAGTACGACTTTCATGCTTTACCTCCTTGAAATTCACCAAGTATAATACAAATTCCCTGCTATCGGCATTAATCCGAATGCCTGCCGACAGCAGAAGCAAAATAGGCATCGATATCGCCGTAACTGCTGCCCGAAGCATCTCTGAACGCCAATTGCCCGGATTCAAACGCTTCAGGCGTTTTCACGCCCATAATCGCCATTAGCCCGCGTATACCTTCGATCATCTGCCGGTGGTAATTCGCGACGCGCCGTCCTTTTTGTGCCACGAGAAACGATGCGCGCTTCTTTTTATCCTGCGTCGCCAACCCTACCGGGCAATGATGACCGCCGGCCCCCGAACAGACCCGGGCACGGATGCAGCCCGCACTCATCATGAACGAGCGCGCCATCGCGACGAAATCGGCACCCAGACACAGCAGCACCACCGCATCGTCGGGTGTGAGCACCTTTTCGCTGGCAATAATCTTGACGTTGTCGCGCGCCCCGACCGCCTCGAGCGATTTGTTGACAATATAAAGCGCCTCGTGCAGTTCCATCCCTACCGTCATCATCATTTCCAGCGGTGCGGCACCGCTGCCGCCGTCGGCGCCGTCGAGCGTGATAAAATCAGGGTAAGCGTCCGAACCTTCCGCCAGCCGCTTTTCGATCAGTGCCGCATACGGCTCGAAAGCGTCGGGCGACGAAAGTACGATTTTGATGCCTGCCGGTTTTCCCGAAAGGCGCTTGAGCTCACCCAGAAAGTCGAACAGTTCCTCCAGCGTATGCGCAAACGGAAAACGGTTGGGACTGAACAAATCTTTATGCGGCTCGACACCGCGATAGTAGGCGATGGCGTCGGTCACTTTCTCGGCCAGCAGCTTGCCTCCCGTCTGTTTGGCGCCCTGCGCAATCTTCACTTCGGTCATTCGGCAAAAACGCATCACCTTCTCGTAACGCCGCGGATCGAACTTGCCCGCCTTGTCGCGCACACCGTAGAGCCCGCTGCCGATCTGCAAAACGATGTCGGGCAGATCGTCGGGCACTTCCTGCGGAAAAGCCGACAACGGGGCATCCCAATCGACACGGTAGCATACGAGCGTATCGGGATCGAGCAAATAGGTCTCTTCCGCCTTGGGATCGAGAACCATATGCCGATACACGCGCGATGCGATGGCGGGATTGAACAGCTTTCTCAATCCCCGATAGACTCCGCGGGCGAACACCGTCCCGCGTTCGGTCTGCAAATAGGCAGCGTCTTTGGGATCGTACCTGTGCGTCGCCAGAAAGTTCGACGTCAGTGATCCCTCACCCGTGTTGATGGGGAAACCCCCTTCGTACGCACCGCGGGCAAACGCGCGGGTACCCTCGGGCGAAATCGAACCGTCGCTCATCGCCGAACGCCCGAGCACCGAACGCGCCGTGAACGGACGGGGCAGACCCGAACCGAAAGTGACTCGGAAATCTTTCGCAACCTCCTCCTTATTTAAAACAAGGTTGGCATTTTTAATCGTCAAATGGGCCTGTCCGAGCGGCTGTTCCGGTGAAAACGAAGCCATCAGCCCCTTGCCTTCCGCTGCATTGTAAACCCATTTGACCTTGTCGAACGATTCATAGAACTTTTCGTCGCCGAAGTACTGCCGCAT
>CAZYEW010000014.1:7871-13785 GCA_964646705.1 uncultured Sulfurimonas sp. | reverse complement strand
ATTTGACCTTGTCGAACGATTCATAGAACTTTTCGTCGCCGAAGTACTGCCGCATGGGGTCGCGCAAGGCGTAAAAGACGTAACGCATCCGGCCGATCAGCGGATAATTGATCAGCAGTTGATTCTCATGCTGAATGTAACGGTCGTAAATCAGTGTCGCGGCTCCTGCGATCAGCAGCAGCACGAGCAGCGCCCGAATCAAAAAAACCAGCAGCGGAAAATCGTAATGCCCGCCGGCGAAGGCCATCAGCTCCTGCATGGAGACTCTTTAAACACGACGCGATCCACGCTGTACCGCCCTGCACCGAATGCAAGCAGCAAGCCGAGAAAAATCAGATAGTACAACGGTATTTCAAAGCCGTTGTCCACACTTTCAAACCCGTGCGGCAGATGCACCGTCAAAATCGCCACGCTCATAATGATCATCAGCGGTACCGCGATGAAACGTGTCAGCAAACCGAACGAAAGCAAAACAATCCCGACGACTTCGACCGACGAGACCAAATAAGCCAAAAAAGCGGGGAACGGGTAGCCCAGCGAGCCGAACCACTCGATCACGGCCGGCATCGCCTCCCATTTCATTCGTGCGGCTTCGCTGAATCCGTAGGCGACGACCAGACGTGCCGCCAGAAGAAACAGACTTTGCGCATATTCAGCCAATCGTGCATACTCACGATAGAATTTTCTAAACTGCATGGCGACTCCTTCGCCGGCCATTGTAACAAAAAAAAGAAAGGGGAAAGAGAAGGCGAAACCTTCTCGGGGATCAGACCAGTTCGATAATGGCCATGGGTGCCGCGTCGCCGCGGCGGGTGCGGGTTTTGATGATGCGGGTATAGCCGCCGTTGCGCTCTTTGTATTCGGGAGCGACTTCGTTCATCAGTTTTTTGACCGCTTCTTTGCTTTGCAGCGAAGCGAAAACGGCGCGGTGCGCATTGGAGTCGCCTTTGCGCGCGGCCGTGATCAGCTTTTCGACGTAAGAGCGCAGCTCTTTCGCCTTGGGCAACGTCGTTTCGATTTGTCCGTTTTCGATCAGCGCAATGCTCATATTTTTCAGCAGCGCAGCTCTGTGCGAACTGGTGCGGCCGAGCTTGCGGTATCCGTGACGATGTCTCATGCTTCTTCCTTATTCAGATTCTATTTTCTTTTTCAGTACGGCGATCGTCTCGTCGCTGAGCGGCTGCCCGACGCGGAATCCCGCTTCTTCGAGTTTCTCGACGATCTCTTCGTACGATTTTTTACCGAGGTTTTTGACGTTTTTCAGGTCGTTCTGGCTCATCATGACGATCTCGCCGATGTACTTGATGTCGGAGCGGTCCAGACTGTTGAAGCTGCGCGCACTGAGACCGAGTTCTTCGATCCGTGCGGTCAGTTTTTCAATCTCTTCGGTGTTTTCCGCCGCTTCGATCGTCGCCGGAGCCTGCAGGCTGATTTCGCTGCTGAAAACCGCCATCTGCGCATGCATGACCTTCAGTGCATTCTTGAACGCGTCGAGCGGTGAAACCTGACCGTCGGTCACGATATTGATCACCACTTTCTCGAAATTCGGGTTGTCTTCGACCAGCACGTTTTCGATGCGGTAGATCGCTTTTCTGACCGGAGTGAAATAGGCATCCAGCGCGATATAGCCGTCTTCGATCTCATCACGGATATCTTCACTGGGAACATAACCGATTCCCTGGTGAATTTTGATCGAAAAATCCAGCGTCGCGTCCTCGTTCAGTGTGGCAAGGAACGCATCGGGCGTCACGACCTCGACTTCATCGGCGGCGAGATCGCTGCCTTTGATCTCGCAGGGGCCGACGAAGCTGTATTGGATCTCCGCCTCTTTGGCATCGTTTTTCAGTTTAAAGCGGATGCCTTTGAGGTTGATGATGAAATCGGAAATGTCTTCGAGCATGCCGCGTACCGAGTCGAACTCGTGCTTGGCACCCTCGATCTTGATTGCGATCGGCGCATATCCCACTGAACTGCTCAGCAGGAAACGGCGCAGCGGATGCGCCAGCGAAACCGCATAGCCCGTCTCGAACGGATAGGCGATGATATTGGCTTCGTTGTCGCTGATCTGCTCGACGACGAACTCTTCGGGCAGCAGCGGGGAGGTTTTGATCTTTTTCATAGACAGCGCCTTTGTTTTCTAAAAAATTATTTCGAGTACAGCTCGACGATGAAACGTTCTTCGACCGGGATAACCACTTCTTCGCGTTCGGGAAGGCGCGTGAAAATGCCGAAGCGCTTGTCGGCGTCAACATCGACCCACGCGGCGACACCCGTCTGACTCGTCAGCTCGACCGCACGCGTAATCTGCGGGTTTTGCTTGCTTTTTTCGCGAATTTCGACCTTCTGCCCCGGCTTGACGCGGTACGACGGAATATCGACGCGCTTGCCGTCGACAAGCACGTGTCCGTGGTTGACGAGCTGGCGGGCGAAGCGGCGTGTCGTCGCGAATCCCATGCGGTAGACCACGTTGTCAAGACGCTGCTCGAGCAGCGTGATCAGGTTCGTACCGGTATTCCCCGAACGGCGCTTGGCCTCGGCAAAGAGCGAACGCATCTGCTTTTCGGAAACGCCGTACATGAACTTGGCTTTTTGCTTTTCGCTCAGCTGCGTTCCGTACTCGGAAACCTTCTTGCGGCGCTGACCGTGCTGGCCCGGGCCGTAAGGGCGCTTGTCAAGGGCCGATTTGCCCGCGAGACGACGCTCGCCTTTGAGATTAAGGCTGACGCCGAATCTTCTTTCGATCTTTTCTACTGGACCTCTGTATCTTGCCATCTATGCTCCCTTACACTCTACGACGTTTCGGCGCACGACAACCGTTGTGCGGCAGCGGTGTGACGTCTTTCATGAACGTCACGCGGATGCCTTCGATTGCACCGACGGACTTCACTGCTGTTTCACGGCCCGAACCGGGACCCTGTACCTTGATACCGACTTCTTTGATGCCGTGTACCATCGCTTTTTCCATCGCGGCTTCAACCGCCTGCTGAGCCGCGAACGGCGTCGATTTTTTCGACCCTTTGAAACCGAGGCTTCCGGCCGAACTCCAGGCGATCATGTTCCCCATCTCGTCCGTCACCGTGACGAGCGTGTTGTTGAACGATGCGGAAATATGAACGATTCCGCGCGCAATGTTCTTTTTGACGACTTTTTTGCGTGTTGCTTTTCTTTTAGCCATTCAATCGCTCCTTACGCGGCACCGACGGTACGGCGCTTGCCCTTGCGGGTGCGTGCGTTCGTCTTGGTTTTCTGACCGCGTACCGGCAGGCCGCGGCGGTGGCGCAGACCGCGGTAGTTACCGAGATCCATCAGCCCTTTGATGTCCATGGCGACTTTCTTGCGAAGATCACCTTCGACCATGTATTTTTCGCGAATTTCTTTGGTAATCGCGGCGACGTCTTCTTCAGTGAGTTCGTAGACGCGCTTGTTGTAGTCGATGCCCGTCGCATCGAGAATTTTGCGTGAAGTATGAAGGCCGATCCCGAAAATGTAGGTCAGGCCGTACTCGACGCGCTTTTTCTTGGGTAAGTCCACACCAGCAATACGTGCCATGCTTATCCTTGTCTCTGTTTGTGTTTGGGATTTTTGCAGATCACTCTGACGATCCCCTTGCGTTTGATGACTTTACAGTCGTCACACATCTTCTTTACGGAAGAACGTACTTTCATGGTATGCTCCGAATGTTTGCATCTTTGCCCGCTTCAGGCCGGCGAAAACGCCATGCCAATACTTGCAGCTGCCTTGCACAAAAACAGATGCAAATACTCAACGCTGTGTGTTCAAAACGGCAAAGTGGAGGCGTATATTACTTAAAAGATGCTGAATCTATTATTAAATATGAGAGTTGCGGTATGCCGGTGCCCCCGGCGGGAACACCGGCAGGTATATCAGTCGCCGCCGGGGCCGTTATGACAGTCGTAACAGCTGATCGCGTGACCTTTGGCGAAATGTTTGGTTCCCCACTCCGTCGAGAAGGTACGGGCCGCAAAAGTTTTCGACAGCACGCTGCCGCGGTAGTCCGATCCGTGACAGGTTTTGCACTGTGCCGCGTTGTGTTCGGCCACATGTTCGTGCCCGCGCACCCAGCTTTGCCCGACACTGTGCATCCCGTGCGGACCGCCGGAAGTCGTCGACGGTACCGTCGTATGGCACGCCGTACATTCGGCTATCGTACCCTCATGTCCCTGTACCGCGATGCTTTGCAGATTGTCTTCTGCATGCGAACTCGGATAGATCGCATGCGTCGAACCGTGGCAGGCCGAACACTGCATGCCGCCGTGCCCCTTGCTGTAGCGATACAGCGAAACGCCGTTCATCGGCGTATTGGCATTCGTGGCGAACCGTGTATCGAGTGCCGCACGCAGCGTCCCCGTACTGCTGTTCGTCACCGCCGTCGCATAGCGTTTGCCGTTTTGGTGGCAGGCTTGGCAGTTTGGCATATCGAGCCAGCCTTTGCGTCCGTGTGCCCCGACGGCAGCCATACTGCCGTGACAGCTTTGGCACTGAATATTGCTCTGTTTGCCCATGGCACCGCGCAGGCATTTCGTCGTTGCACCGGGGTGGCAGCGATAACATGCACTGCGGTTGGTCGAAGCATTGAGCGCTTGACCGTTGGTCGGATCGGTGACGCCGGCATGCCGCGCATGCAGGGCCTCCGTCAGCGGCTTGATGCCGGAGATACCCGTTCCCGGCAGCGCATTGCTCGCATGACACGTCGCGCACAGTACCGGGTTGCCGGCTTTGGCCGTCGCGTACAAGCCCGCATCATTATAGCCGTTGTAGCCCTTGGACTGCAGCGCGTTTTGGTGCGATGCAACCGCCGAAGGATATTTTTCGTCGTGCAAACGCAGAATATTCCATTTGAAATCTTTTTCCGCATCGGCATCGTTTTCCCATCCCGCCGACGGTTTCGCGGCACTGTAGCCGCTCGTCGAACCGTGGCAGGCCCGGCAGTCCATTTCATCGCTGACCGGAAGGACGACTTTCGTGCTCGCCAAAACCGCCCCCGACGCATCTTTGGCAACAACCTGTACCATCGGGTAGTAGTTTTTGCTGCCGTCGTCGTTGTACGGCGTCATCGGAATTCCCGTCGCCTCCCACCAATCGTGCGCACCGTTGTACGCCAGCGGATGCGGCGTCGCTTCGGGCACATGATTGCCCGTCAAACCCGTATTCGGTGCAGGCGAAGCGTTAAACAGCGCACCGACGTAATCCCAAAAATTCGTTTTTTGGTTGTTGTTGGCATCACGCAGGCTCGTAGTATTGTATTTGCCCGAAAGCGACGGCGCCGCCGCATAGGTGATTGTCACGCCCGAACGTACGTGTTTGTTCGAGGTCCCGTCTTTTCGGATCAGCTGGGCATTGAGCGTATTGTACGGCGGAAGAATCGAAAAGACCGAAAAATCTTTGCCGTCCATACAGTGCATTCCCAGATCGTTCCATGCCAGCAGGGTGTACCGGCCATTCCCGGCCGCGGGCGGTGTGGTACCGCCGCCTGTCGCACTGCTCGCCGACGAGGAAACGTAGCCGCCCGACGTATCGCTTTCTTCTTCGTCTCCTCCGTCATGAACTTCGGACGAAGTACTGCCAGTTTCACCGCCGTACGACGTTCCTGTCGAAGACGCATGATCGTTTTCTTCGGTATCGGTCCCGTCAACGTGGCCCGTATCGTTTTCTCCCGCAGACGAAGCAGTGCCTCCGCCTTCTTGAGCATCACCTCCGTCCTGGCCTTCCTGATGGGTACCTCCGCTCTCTGGCGGCGACACCGAAGCACTGCTTTGTGAAACATCCGTTCCCAACGTCGATTCGAAATGTGCCAGCGCATCCTCCGCCGATACCGCTTGCGTTCCAAGCGCTTCGGCAACTTGTTCGGCAGCGTCGTTTTGGGTCGCAGTCGCGAGCGTTCCGTTTTCGGCAA
>CAZYEW010000014.1:0-7771 GCA_964646705.1 uncultured Sulfurimonas sp. | reverse complement strand
ACTTGTTCGGCAGCGTCGTTTTGGGTCGCAGTCGCGAGCGTTCCGTTTTCGGCAACCTTATCGACCGTTTTGGACGTCTGTTCGGAAATCGTGATCCCGTTCGCAGGATTTTTGTCCGCATCGAGCGTCTGCAGCACCTGTAAAAGTGCCTGCACCTTCGTGTCCGCAAGATCCGACGGCGCCGGTTTGCCCGTCGGCGTCCCCCGCACAAGATCGACCGGTGTTACGACAACACCTTCCGATACTCCCGAAAGCCGTACCCGACCCAACGGAAGCCGTCCGACGGAAAACACAATCGTTTCTCCTTCTTTAAAGGTGAACCCGCCGTCTTTGCGTGTTTTTCCGGCTGAGCCGAGACTTCCGGTGTAATCTGCACCCTCGACAGCCGCATCGACCAAATAACCGTTATATTCCCGTACACCTGCCGATGACGTATCCGCCGAGCCGCCGCTGCTTCCGCAACCTGCAAAAGCCATAACGACTGCCACGGCCGCCGACAGTGATATCATTCGTTTACCGTACATAGCATCCTCCTTGATGTCCGATGTCAACCGGTATTATGAAAGGCAAAGATGAAGATTGCATGAAGATACGAATTTGCGCTGTATAATACTTTCAAATCTTCTTTCAAGGAGTCTGCGTTGCTGATCCTGATCGTCGAAGACGAACCCTCCGTCGCCGCCCAGCTTGCCCAGACGCTCAAACAAGAACACTACAAAAGCATGATCGCCACATCGCGCAGCGACGCGGCCGAAGCGGTCAATGCCTACGGCTTCGACCTGATTTTGCTCGACTGGAACCTTCCCGACGGCAGCGGGATCGAGCTGATGCGGCGATGGCGCACGCGCGACATCGCCATTCCCGTACTCGTACTTTCGGCGAACACTGCCGTGGACGACCGCGTGCATGCGCTCAATGCCGGCGCCGACGACTACCTGTGCAAGCCCTATTCGAGTCTCGAACTGCTCGCACGCATCCGCGCACTGCTGCGGCGCGACGCTCCGGTCAAAAGCTCGAAAATCACGCTCGATGGCGTCACGCTCGATATCGTTTCGCGCGAAGTGACCGTCGACGGTGTTCCGGTTCACCTCAGTGCCACGGAGTTCGATCTGCTGACACTGCTGCTGCAGCATCAGAACATCGTATTGACGCGCTACCAGCTTAACGAACACATTTGCAAAGATTTCGACCGCATCACGATGAGCAACCTCATCGACGTGCATATCCGAAACCTGCGCAAAAAACTCGGCCGCCCCGAACTGATCCGGACCGTCCGCGGTGTAGGCTATACCGTCAAAGTGTCGTAAACAGCAGCCGGACCGTCGTTCCCTTTCCTGCCCCGCCGCTCGAAATCTCCATCTCGGCACCGAACAGTCGGGCGAAACTTCGGCTCATCGCCAGCCCGAGACCGCTGCCGGCAATGCGGCCGCCTGCAGCCGAACTCCCCTGAACGAATCGGTCGAAAATCCGCGGAAGCAATGCCGCATCGATCCCGCACCCCGTATCTGAAACTTCCAGCACGATACGCGCTTCCTGCCGAGACATCCGTACCGCGACCGATCCTTCGTCGGTGAACTTGAGCGCATTGGAAAGCATATTGACGGCAATGCGGCGAAACAGCTGTGCATCGGCGACGACGGTACCGCTGCGTTCAAACGCCTCCATCGACAGCACAAGACCTTTGGCTTCCGCCAGCGGTTCAAGCATCTCGACGACTTCGGTCACGATGCGAACGATCTCGTCCGCCGCAAGCGTCTGCAGCGATGCCTCGAACTTGCCCGCATCGAGTTTGGCCATATCCAGCAGATCGTTGATCATGCCCAGAAGCTGCTGGGCTGCGGTTTCGATGCCGCCGATTTTTTCATACTGCATTTCACTCATGCCTTCATAGGCAATCAGATACTGTGTTTGTGCCAAAATCGCATGCAAAGGCGTACGCAAATCATGCGAAAGCATCGAAATGAACGAACTTTTGGCTTCCGAATCGTCTTTGAGGCGGGCGAAAGCGCGAAGCTGATCGATCCGTGAAGCGATCATCGCCGCAAGGGCACGAAAAAACACCGTCTCTTCTTTGCTCAGGCCCTTGACGGGAATCTGCAACGAGCCGTAGTAGCGCAGGGTATCGTGTTCGAAGTCATGCACGTACAGCGACGGCATCACGGTATCGGTTTCGTTTTTGACGAAACGCACCGCACGATCGGGAACGATCCGGCCGATTTCTTCGAGTGCCGCTTCGATGCAGCCGTGCTCCGTTTGCGTATGCAGCAGCCGGTTGAAAAGCGTAATCATCTGCGTCAGCCGGCGCGTGCGCAGCCGGTTTTCGGCTTCGAGCTTTCCGATCGCCTTTTGAATCTGCCCGGACATCGTGTTGAAAACTTCGGCCAGCCGACCGATCTCGTCATGCGATTTGACTCGAATCGGCAGACCGTAACGCCCCGACGCGGTCATCGAAACAACGCTGCGTTCCAGTGCCGACAGCGGTGCGCTGACGCGGCGCGAGAGCCACAGCGATACGGCGGCAATCAACAGCAGCCCGCCGACCAGTCCGAACCACAGATAATTCCGCAGACGCGAAAGGAACGAAAAAGCCGCCTGTTTGTCGATACGAAACACAAGGTACCAGCCCGGAAGCACATCGTCGATACGGTGATACAGCACCAGGTACCTGCCGGTCGAAAAACTTCCGTCGCTTTCCGAAAGCCGCTTGACGGAAATCCCCAGCTTCGAAAATCCGACGCCGATACCCGTCTCAGGATCGATCAGGGCCGAAGCGATCTTTTCGTCCGAAAGATTGAACGATGCAAAATTGTCCACGGCATATTCCATCACCAGATAACCCAGTGTCCGTCGACGATCGAACAGAGCGACGACGGGCGTGAACAGCAGCAGTTTTCCGTCGACGACAATGGGGCGTGCCGTTCCGATCGCGGATCGAAATGCCTGAGCATAGCGGTACGGCTGCCCGATCGTATCTTTTCCCGTCGAGGAGACAACCGTTTCTTCATTGCCCAGAACCACCAGATCCATCGCGTAATCGACATGGTTTTTATAGCTGTGCAGCAACTGCTCGATCCGCTGATCGAGATCGTGTACGACGATGTCGTCCATGACGCCGACGTCGGCAAGAAACGAGAGCTCTTTTTCCAGCATCGATACATGGCTGCGCAGTTCTGTATGGATACGCTGCATCTGTGCCTGCTGCAGGGCGGTCACACTGCGTGCAAGTTCCTTTTCCCCGTATGCCTCACTGTAAAACAGCAGGCTCAAATAAGGAACGGCGCCGACAAGGAGCATCAGGACAAGCAGCTTGTAGGCAAGCCGGCGACGCAGCCACGACAATACTTTCACGGCAACGTCACCGGATTTTCGTATAGAATCGACACATTGGCCTCCAATGCTTCGTCACGCGGTACATAGGCCACGGCGCCGCAAATCGTTTCAACGAACGCGACGGCCGCGGAAACCGACCCTGCTACCCGGGGAGGACGTTCACCCAGATAATGGCGCCGAATCCAGTAGGCGCGCCACTGATCACGGTTCATACCGATCACGCTGCGTTCAAACTTCCGGCGCAGTACATTGTCGGCGGGAAGCTGAATCGGCACAAGCCGCCGCCCCTCCAGATAGCGCTGTTTTTCCAGATAGATCATACGGATCTGCTCCGGCGTCAGCTCGATTTGCTCCGGTATGCACGGGTGGGCGATCAGCGCCCAGTCGTCTTGTGCCTGAATGCCGACACTCAGCAGCACCGCCGCAATCAGCCTGCGCATCGCCGCAGCCTAAAACAGCATCGAAAACGACGTCAGCAGCCGGCTTTCGTCGTTTCGTTCATGATGCTGGTATTCAAGTTTGCACGCTACGGGAAAGAGCGGGCGGTACGTGTAGCCCGCAACGACAATCGCATCGTCGGAATCGGGCACGTAATCCGTTACCGTCTCCAGGCGGACGATGCCTGCGTGCTTGGGCAAAAACCGATAGGCGCCCTGAATATAGGCACCGAAACCGCTTCGCACGGCATCCTCGTCGCGCCGGTATCCCGTTTCCGCCATCAGGGTCCATTTCCGTGCCGCGTAACGGATGCCGCCGTAGGCGTACAGCCACGTTTCGTCTTCGCGCCGTTCACGGTACGCTCCCGCGTTCAAGCGCATCTTCCATCGGGAGTGCTCGTAAAAATAGACGCCGCCGAGGTGGGCATCGACGTCGTAGTTGTTATAGTGGTCGTCACCGTTAAAAGCGTGATCGAGATCCTTGCTTGCCTGTACGAGCAGCGAAAGCGTGCTGCCTGAACAGACGCTGCCGATACGCAAAGAACCGCCGGTCGTGAAACGCGGCAAAACGGTTTCGACGACACGCGGATTCGACGTCGTATCACGCAGTACGTTGATAGGCATCAGGTTCCAAAACCCGTAAGGCGTGTTGAATTTCCCCAACGTCAGCCGCAGTGTTTCGGACGGTTCGTAGCGCAGATACATCCGTTCCGCATGCACCCTCCAGTCCGTCGATTCACCTTCGCCGACACCCCAGCGCCGTTCATAGGCGTCGCTCAGTTCGGCTTCGGCCATAAAACGCCACGCAGCCCGTCCTCCATAGAGCATCAGTGCTGCGTCGTCGAACGTCAGCTGGCGCGTCCGTGCATCGTTTTGCCAATAATTCAGCGAAAAATATCCGCCCGCAAAAACTCCCGTCTTTCCTATCGCCAGTCCATCGCCCAAACGATAATCCTGCGCATACAGGGCAAGGCACACCAGCATTCCAAACAGCATCCGTTTCATACGAAACATTATAAGTCATTATAGAAAATACCGATAGGGTATAATGGCGTTCATGAATCAAACCCTTTCTCCTGCCCTTGAAACGGGCCGCATCAACACCCTTCGCCTCGATCGCTTCGCCGCACCCGGTGCCTACCTGTGTGCCGCCGACGGCAGCGACGTGCTGCTGCCCAACCAGTACGTCACCGATGCGATGCAGCTCGATGACCTGCTCGACGTTTTCGTCTATACCGACAGCGAAGACCGCCTCGTCGCAACGACCCAGCGCCCCAAAGCTCTGCGCGACGCCTTCGGGTTTTTCGAAGTCGTCGACGTGACGAAATTCGGCGCGTTCGTCGACTGGGGGCTGCCCAAAGACCTTTTCGTTCCCAAAAACCGTCAGAAAACCCCTTTTCGCATCGGTGAAAAACGCTTTTTGCGCGTCGTCAAAGACGACCGCAGCGACCGGCTCATCGGCGTCGAACGCATCGGAAACTACCTGTCGCATACACCCCGCGGATACCACCCCAACCGCGAAGTGAAACTGCTCGTGATCGCCAAAACGCCAATGGGCTTCAAAGTGATCGTCGACGACGCCTACGAAGGGCTCGTATACGCCAACGAAGTGTTCGAGCCCGTTACCGTGGGCGAAACGCGCAAGGGTTATGTCAAACAGGTACGCAAAGACGGCCACTTCGACATTGCGCTGCAGCCCGTCGGCCGATCGGCGCGGGCCGACACGGACAAGGAAAAAGTCCTTGCACCGCTGCGCGACGCCGGCGGCATGCTGCCGTACAACGCCAAAAGCGATCCCGATCTCATCGTACGCACCTTCGGCCTGAGCAAAAAAGCCTTCAAACGTACGCTGGTACAGCTGCAGGAAGAAGGCAAAATCACGGTCAAAGAGACGGGCATCTACGCACGCTGACCATGCCGGCCGAACCGACGAAAAAGCCGTTGCGCTTCGAATACGGCACAGAATCCTGCGAACTCGTGGATTTCAACGCCAAAACGATGCGTGCCACGATTCGCGGCACCGACGGAAAGCTGCGCACCGTCGCCTTCGCCCACCTGCCGCGAACGCTTAAAAAACACCTGAACCCGCGCTGAGTTCCACGATTTCTACACTTTTTTTCTCCATGATTTGTGCGGATGGAACGAAGCGACTCGAGCCGTTTCGCTCCCCAATACTTCGTTGATGTATACTTCCAAAAACAGATAAAGGCTTCTTGAATGCTGAAAATGATGATCGGTTTTATGAAAGACTACTGGAAATACCGCGACGGCGTCAAAAAACAGCACCGCTGGATCACCAAATTTACCCGCCAAAAAGGCTATGCGCTCAATCCGAACCTGATGATGAGCAAAAACCTCGAAGTCTGGCTCAGCGAAATGGAAGCGACCTTCGGCAAACGCTACTGCCCCTGCTTCGAACCCTCCGGCGACAAGGAGCTCGACCGCAAAATGTGCTGTCCGTGCGAATTCATCGACGACGAAATCGAAGCATACGGCACCTGCCACTGCGCACTTTTCGGCCGAGCCGATCTGGACAAAGCGGGCTGGAAGGCCTCCTCGAAGCGTCTGATGCAAGAATACCGCGTACCGCTCAAGCTTGACGGGAATGTCCTCGACACGCGCGGCATGCCCCTCGACCCGCACCGCGGCCTGCCCGTCCCCGATGCGATGCACCAGCTCAAATCCGTACTCAACGGCTACAAAGGCGACACCCTGACGCTGATCGTCGAACGCGACCAGGAAGCCCGCAATCTTGAAACCATCGCGGCCTACCGGGGCTACGGCTACACGCGCGAAGACCGCGACGGCGCCATTGCGGTCACGCTCGAACTCGCTGCGTGCACGACGCAAGGAACCTCGGGAAGCTGCGGAAACTGACTCCTTCTCAGGCCTTCGCGTCTGCCGCCGCTTTACAAAAACCTTCTTTTTTTGTATAATAAATATAAACATATATTATTTTATAGCATTCAAGGAGTATTTTATGAGCGCACCGGCATGGCTTTCCAAACCTCTCGACGACGGACGCATTCTGTGCGAAGCGTGCAACCAGCACTGCAAACTGCACGAAGGCGAGTACGGCATCTGCGGCATTCGCAAAGTCGAAAACGGCCGGCTCGAACTGTTGACCTACGGCCTTGCCGCCGCCGTCAACGTCGACCCGGTCGAAAAAAAACCGATGTTTCATTTTCTGCCCGGCAGCCGCGCCTTTTCGGTAGGAACCGTCGGCTGCAATTTTTCATGCAAATTCTGCCAGAACGCGGACATTTCCCAATATCCCCAGGAACACGGCCACAAACTCAAAGGCCAGTCCCTGCCGCCCGAGCAGATCGTACAGATGGCCAAGGCCTACGACTGCGCGTCGATCGCCTACACCTACAACGAACCGGTCGTCTTTTTCGAATACACCTACGATACGGCCAAACTCGCGCACGA
Organism: uncultured Sulfurimonas sp.; assembly: GCA_964646705.1. Classification (GTDB taxonomy): domain Bacteria; phylum Campylobacterota; class Campylobacteria; order Campylobacterales; family Sulfurimonadaceae; genus Thiomicrolovo. Next base: position 572 of record CAZYEW010000014.1, on the reverse strand, counting down.
GGCGGGGCTGAAAAACATCTACGTCACAAGCGGTTTCGAAACGCACAAGGCGATCGACACCCTCGCACCCTACCTCGACGGCATGAACATCGACATCAAGGCGTTCAGCGAAACCTTCTACCGCGACATCTGCGGCGCCAAACTCAAACCCGTTCTCGATACGGTGAAATACGCGCATGCCAAAGGCATCTGGATCGAAGTGACGACACTGCTGATTCCGGGAAAAAACGACAGCGACGAAGAGATTCGCGCCATTGCACGTTTTCTCGCCGACCTCAGTCCCGATATTCCGTGGCACGTCAGCGGCTTCTACCCGATGTACAAAATGCTCGATACCCCGCCAACCCCGCCGCAGACACTGATGCGTGCCTATGAAATCGGCAAAGAAGAGGGATTGCACTACGTCTACATCGGCAATTACGACGATACCGACCGCGAATCGACCTACTGCCCGTCGTGCGGTTTCAAAGTGATCGAACGCCGCGGGCATCTGGGAGAACGGGTCCATACGCATCTCGATCCTTCGGGAGCATGTCCGAAATGCGCGACGCCAATCGCCGGTGTCTGGGAAT
>CAZYEW010000013.1:24493-28786 GCA_964646705.1 uncultured Sulfurimonas sp. | reverse complement strand
ACCCTCCGGCTTGCACTCTGTTTAAGTTTATGTTAAAATATTATAAAAATAAATAAAAAATATTTGACAGAGGAAAAATATGTTGATTTCTGAACAAGAACGCGTTGAGAGAGCGGCGCGGATCATGGAGGCGTTCGTGCACCAAAGCGGGATGCGCGAAAAGAACGGGGGCGAACGCTATTTGTGGACCGATGCGTTTGCCGTGTGCAACTTCGTGTCGCTGTACGAGCGTACGCGTGAAGGCCGGTGGCTGACGTATGCGCGAGAACTCGTCGAAGCGGTGCATGCGGTATTGGGTGCGTTTCACCCCGACGATGCGCGCAGCGGACGGCTAAGCGGTGCGGATGCCGAACATCCGACGCGCGGCGGGCTTCGTATCGGCAAGCCGTTGATAGAACGCGGCGTCGGCGAAGCGTACGACGAGCAGCGCGAATGGGATCGCGACGGCCAGTATTTTCATTACCTGACGAAATGGATGCACGCGCTTGACCGGATGGCGGCGGTGACCGGAGAAGTACGCTACTGGAACGCGGCAGTCGAACTTGCGCGCCGTGCCCACGGTGCGTTCGTCTATCGCGACGATGCCGGCCGTCTGCGCATGTACTGGAAAATGTCCGCCGATTTGTCGCGTCCGCTGGTCGATGCGATGGGTCAGCACGATGCGCTCGATGCGTACGTGACTTACCTGCAGCTGGCCGTACGCGGTACGCAGTTTTCGCAAGATGCGGGATTGTCGCGCGAAATTGCCGAAGCGGCGGATATGTCCGAAGCGATGCCGCTGGCGACCGACGATCCGCTGGGCATCGGCGGCCTGCTTTTCGACGCGGCGCGCACGACCCAGCTGATCGCCTCATACGAGCTGCCGCTTTCGGGCATGCTCCGTGCCCTGCTCGATGCCGCGGCGGGCGGACTGGAAGGTTTTGCGGCGGGCGAGACGCTGCGCCGGCCGCCGCAGTACCGTCTGGCGTTTCGCGAACTCGGCATAGCGATCGGCCTGCACGGGGTTTCGCTGATGCGCGCGCTTAACGAAGGCGTGCTGCATCGTGACGTACTGGCGAGTCAGCTCGATGCGTTCGAGGCCTTTATGCCGCTGGGCGAGGCACTGGAAATGTTTTGGCAGCATCCGCAGCACCAGTCGGTGCCGTCGTGGCGCGAGCACGAAGCGATCAACAGTGTGATGCTGGCGACGGCGCTGGTCGGCGACCGGTTTTTGCGGCTGTAAAAAGGAGGAAACGATGCAAAACGCTATGAACCATCTCATCGAAACGATGCGGCAAAAAGGGGTGCTGCGTACGCCCCGCATCGCCGAAGCGTTCGCGGCCGTCGACCGCCGTTTTTTCGTGCCGCCGGGTTTCGAAGCGCAAATGTACGAAGACCACCCGCTGCCCATCGGCGAAGGGCAGACGATCTCGCAGCCTTCGACGGTGGCGTTCATGCTGGAATTGCTGCAGCCCGAAGCGGGTGATCGGATCCTCGATATCGGCAGCGGGTCGGGGTGGACGACGGCGCTGCTGGGCTATCTTGCGGGCGAGAAAGGCAGCGTCGAAGGGCTTGAGCGGCAGCCCGCGCTGGTCGAGACGGGCCGCCGCAATCTTGCGCCGCTTGGCTTGCCGAACGTGCGTATCGACCCGGCCGGTGCGGTGCTGGGTCGCCCCGGAGAAACCTACGACAAAATCCTCGTTTCAGCCAGTGCGCCGCAGCTTCCGGTCCAGTTGTTCGATCAGCTGCGTCCCGGCGGAGTACTGGTCATTCCCGTGGAGCATACGATCTACCGTTTCGAAAAACAAGACGACGGAACGATCCGCCGGGAAGCATACCCCGGTTTCGTTTTCGTGCCGCTGGTCTATACGGCGTAAGCGATGTGTGGACATCGTCGTTTTTGCAGTCGGTGAGTGATAATGCCACTTATGGCATAATGTCTTGCAAGGATGGAGAAGATGACACGCACCGACTTGATTATGAAAATCAAAAAAAGAAAAGAGATGTTGGGAATTACGATCGAAAATCTCTCCCGTCTTAGCGGCGTCAGTGTCAGAACGGTCAACCGTTTGCTCGGCGGAGAAGACGTGAAGCTCAGCACGGTCGAGCGCATTACCTGTTTTTTGGGCCTTGATTTTGCGGGCAACGAGACGATGACGCTTGAAATGCTGAAGCAAAGACGGGCGAAGGAGAAGGCGCTTCTTATGGCCTCGATGGTTCAGGGAACCTCTTCTTTGGAGATGCAGGGACTGGAAAAAGAGAGTTTGGAGACGATGATGTCGGAGTTTGAAGAGGCTTTTTTGAACGGCGACTACAAAGACCGGCTTTGGGTTGCCTGAAACAATGAGCGATCGAACCCGGTCCATCGACGGTGCGACGCCGGCAGACGATATGTCGGGATTGAAGCTTTCTCCCAAAACCTACACGAGGCAAGAGATCTACGAAGCTGAAGCCCGCAATATCGCCAAAGCCACGCTCAAGTACCTCTCCGCACCTCCGGGCAAAAAAGAGGCACCGTTTTCCTATGCATGGATGCAGGAGCTGCACAGGGAAATGTTCGCAGAAGTATGGGAATGGGCCGGTACGCTGCGGCACAGCGAGCTCTCCATCGGCGTCAAAGCCTATCTCGTACCGTCGGAGCTGAAAAAGCTTTGTGACGATATCGCTTACTGGGAAGAACACCGAGCTTTCGAGCTCACGGAAACGGCTGCGCGCATTCACCATCGAGCCGTTCGTATTCATCCTTTTCTCAACGGCAACGGCAGATGGGCGAGGATGTTGGCCAACATCTATCTCAGGCAACATCATGAAATGCCCGTCAAATGGCAAGAAGAGCTGCTGGCAAAGGAAAATCCGGGCAGAGACCGGTATATTCAAGCGCTAAGATCGGCAGACCGGGGAGATTATACCGCCCTCATTGCGCTTCATCGAATACGCTATGCATGAAGAAGCGACGAGAGGTCGGCGTAAGCGGCTATAATACGCCTATGAAACTTTCCCATCTGCGCCAGATCGTGCCGTATCTGCGGCAATTTCGTCATATCAAGGCCGTTCACCGCGTCGCGGATACGACGCTTAAAATCATCTTCGACGGCGAAAAAGCGCTGTACGCGCATCTGCAAAAAGGGCACGGCTACCTTGCGATGTGCCGTCACGACATCCGGCGCTCCAAAGTCTACCAGGCCCCGTTCGACGTTATGCTCGCCAAACGGCTCAACCGGACCGATATCCTCGATGTTTCCCTGCTCAACGACGACAAGATTCTGCGTATCACCGCGGCGCAGCAGGGGGCCTACAAGGCATCGGTCACGGTGCTTCAGCTCGAATTTACCGGCAAAAACACCAATGCCGTCCTTTTAGACGAAAACGGAATCGTACTCGAAGCGCTGCGCCATATCGATGCGCAGGCCTCGAGCCGCGTCGTGCGGGTCGGCCAGCCGCTTTTGCCGCCGCCGCCGCCGTCGTATACGCCCAAAGCGTATCCTCTTGATGACGTGCAAAGCTACCTCTACGGCGTGTGCGAAGCCGAACAGGCCCGGCGTCTTGAAGCACTCAAAAAGCAAAAACATGCGCTGCTCGAAAAAAAGAAACGGCGGCTTGAGCGCACGTACGAAGCGCTCGACGACGAGGCGGCACTGGCGGAGGCGGCGGAGCGCTGGCGGCATCTGGGCAATCTGGTGCTGACGCAGCTGCATGAAATCCGTCCGTACGAAACGCATCTTTCGCTGCGCGATTACGACGGCAGCCGTATTGACGTCACGCTGCCGCGCGCGTTCGCTTCGGCGCATCAGGTCAGCGACCATTTTTTCCGTTTGGCCAAAAAGGCGAAGCAAAAAGCCGAGCATCTGCATATTGAACGCGAAGGCCTCGAAGGCAAGATACGCCACCTTGAGCATTTTATCGCCGCGGTGGATTCGGCGCGGACCGTCGAAGATATCACCCGGCTTTTTCCGCCCAAAACCCAGGCAAAACGGCGCGAAAAAGAAAACGACGCGATCGAAACGTTCTGGATCGAAGGCTACAAAGTACAGCTCGGTAAAAACGAGCGGGGCAACGTCGCGCTGCTGCAGCAGGCCCGGGCACGCGATATCTGGCTGCACCTGCGCGACCGGCCGGGGGCCCACGTTGTTATCACGACCGACAAGCAGAAAGTGCCGCAAAGCGTCCTCGAAGCCGCGGCGAAGCTGTGTGCGGATTTCTCGGTCATGAGCCCTGGAAACTACGAAGTCGATTACACGCCCCGCCGCGAGATCCGGATTCAAGAGGGTGCGAACGTGCTGTACAACCGCTATGAAACGTTGAGCGTACGCAAGG
>CAZYEW010000013.1:18543-24393 GCA_964646705.1 uncultured Sulfurimonas sp. | reverse complement strand
CAAGAGGGTGCGAACGTGCTGTACAACCGCTATGAAACGTTGAGCGTACGCAAGGCGTAGCGGAAGTTCGCGACATACCCCTTCGTTATCTCGAACCTGGTTCAAGGATCATGGACCGATGTGCTTGCGGATTCCGGATCGAGTCCGGAATGACGCCTTTCGTCATCTTAAGCTTGATTCAGGATCCATAGACGGACGGCCTTCCCGTCAGGGGGCGGGCTGCGCTTCGGCGTTGCGGATGATGAACGAGGCCGTGCCGGTGCCTTCGTCGTGGCGTTCGAGGTGCAGGGTTCCGAACACGGCGATGCGCCCGTAGGCGTCTTCGAGGGCGATGCCGCTGCCGGGCTTCGTTTCGACGAGGATCGTCTGGTTCGCCGGCGATGCGGGGACGTGGATGCACGCGGCCTGCGTCGGGAAAAACAAAAAGCGTACGATGCGTTCGCCTTTGGTATCGAGCGGGACGAGGTAGCCCGAGAGCCAGGCGGTTTTTCCGTCGACGGCCCGGTTGTTGCCGGCGTGCTGCAATGCCGCCTGCATACGGGCATAGACCGCTTTTTCTTCGGGGGAACCTTCTTTGTACCGTGCGACCTCTTTTTTGAACCGTGCGACGACGGCAGCCTGGTCGAACGCCGGGTCGATCAGGGTGTTCCAGTCGGTGACGTCGGCCCCTTTGCGCGGTGCGCATCCTCCCATTATCAACGCGAAAACGAGCAGCAGCCGGATCATGCGTGTACCGTCATGCCGTCTTTGAGGCTGCGCCGGTACGCGCCCAGAGCAGGTACGGCACCGGCGAACAGTGCCGAGAGCAGCAGCAGCGCAAGCAGGCCGAGCTGACGCGGCGTGATCGCGTACGAAAGCGGCAGCCCGATCCCGGCGAGGTCGGCGCCGAGCGTCAGCAGTTCGAGCAGGAGCACGCCCGCAGCGATGCCCAGTACGACGGCACCCAGCGCTTCGAGCATCAGCAGCGTGAAAATCTGTACGGGGCGGGCACCGAGGGTACGCAGCACCGCCATTTCCCGCCGCCGTTGATCGAGCGTACCGAGCAGCATGGCGGTGAGCCCGAGCAGCGCCGCTGCGAAGACGGCGGCCGAAACGGCGTAGAGGACGCGCTCGAAGCTGCCGAGCAGCCGCCACAGTTTCGCCAGCGCGGCGGCGGGAATGACGGCGCGCAGTTTCATCTGCGGATCGCGGTCGATGGCGTCTTTGACGGCGAGGACGTCGCTGCGGTGACGCAGGCCGATCAGCATGCCGCTCAGGTGCGTCGGTTTGACGTGCAGATGCCGCAGTTCGTCGGCACTCAGGTGCATATCGACGAAACGTCCCGAACGCCATTCGACATGGATCGCTTCGAGGGCGTCGAGCCGTACGAAAACACTGCGGTCGTTGGGGGTGAGCGTCGGCGCAAGGATACCGCTGACGCGAAAGGGGCGGCGGGCGTGGGCATGGGCATGGGCGCCGTGCCCGTGGGCGATGATCAGCGTGTCGCCGACATGCAGGTGCAGGGCGTCGGCGACGTCGCTGCCGAGTACCGCGTCGTAGAATCGGGTGAACGGTTTGCCGGCCGCAACATGCAGCGGACGGTCGTCACCGTAGCGGTAACGGGCAAAATAGCTTGCGTCGGTGCCGATGACGTCGAATCCGTGCAGGCTGTCGCCGCGTGCGATCGGAACGCTCCAGGCGACCTGCGGCATCCGCCGTACTTTCAGAAAGTCGTCGTAGGCGATACGCGTGCGGTCGTCACCGAGGTGAAAGACGAGCCCGAGCAGCGTTTCGATATCGCCGGCGGGGGCCGCGGCGATGAGGTCGGTATGCGAGACGGTATGCAGAAAATGTTCTTTGACGTCACGGCGCGTGCGGTCGATGCCCAGCAGCAAAACGACGCTGATCGCGACGGAAAAGACGGCGAGCCCGAAACTGGCACGGCGGTGGCGCAACGATGCGAGGGTCAGCGAAAGCAGGGTTCTCATCGGGCCGCTCCGTTGATTTCGGCGAAATCGAGGCTGCGCGCAAAGTGCGGTGCAAGTGCGGGATCGTGGCTGACGAAAAGCACGGTCGTACCGTGTCGGCGGGCTTCGTCGAAGAGCAGGGCCAGAAAATCGTCGCGGGCTTCGGCGTCGAGCGCGCTCGTGGGTTCGTCGGCGACCAGGATTTCCGGTGCGCCGATAAGCGCACGCGCCACGGCCACGCGCTGCTGCTGGCCGACGCTCAGTTCCGAGGCGGGCATGTGCAGCAGCGCATCGTCGAGGTCGAGCCGCCGAAGCAGGCTGCGCACGCTTTTTTCGACGGGAGCGGCCGCCGCGCGTTTGCGAGGGGAAAAGTCGCAGGCCAGGGCGATATTGCGTGCGACGCTCAGATGCGGCAGCAGGTTGAACTGCTGAAAGACGATGCCGAAATGATCGGCGCGGAAACGGTCTTTTTGCGCGGCGGAGAGGGCGGTAAAATTCGTACCGAGCACGGTGATGCTTCCTTTGTCGGGCGAAAGGATGCCGCACAGCAGGTTCAAAAACGTGCTTTTGCCGCTGCCGCTGCGGCCGCGGATGAAAAGGTGCTCGCCGCGCTCGATGCGGAAAGCGTCGATGTCGATACAGGGACGTTCGGCGTCCGGATAGCGAAAACGGCAGGCTTTGATGTCGATGACGGCGGAATCAGGTTGCATGGCGCAATGATACAGCGCTTTTGAATAATTGTTGTATAATCGCGGTAAAAACGGATCGACGATGGGTGAAACTGCAAAACGGATCGTAACGGGGGCGGCGCTGATCGGCGGCGTTGCATTGATCGGCTGGATCGACAGCTTTTTTCTGACATGGCTGGCGCTGGGGGCAACATATTTGCTGGCATTCTACGAGGCGGGACGGCTGTACGGCCTGCACAGCAACGCGTCGTTTTTCTATGCGGCGCTGATTTGGGTGCTGGCGGCGTTCTATCCGTATCCGGACGATCTGTTCGTGCTGATGGGCGTGGTGTTCGCTTCGTATGCGGCGTATCACCCCAAAACCGACTGGCGGCTCTTCCTGCCCTTCGTCTATCCGACGGCGGGCATGCTCTTTTTTCTGACGCTCTACAAAGACTACGGCATGATGGCGCTGGCGTGGCTGATCGTCGTCGTCGCGATGGCCGATATCGGGGCGTATGTCGTGGGGCGTACGATCGGCCGGACGAAATTTTGCGAAACCTCGCCGAACAAGACGGTCGAAGGCCTGCTCGGGGGCGTGACGCTGGCGACGCTGGCGGGGATTGCCGTGGGGCTCAATATCGTCGATGCGGAAAACGCGATGATCATTTCGGCACTGACGGCGATCGCCTCGGTGTTCGGCGATCTGTACGAAAGCTACCTCAAACGGCGTGCGGGCGTGAAAGACAGCGGGACGATTCTGCCCGGGCACGGCGGCGTGCTCGACCGCATCGACGGCTACCTGTTCGCCTCGATCGTGATGGTGATTTTGCTGCGGGGGCTGGTGTGACGCTGCGTCGCCGTGCGGGAGCGGCCCGATGATCGTATTGGGTTCGACCGGTTCCATCGGCGTCAACGCCCTGGCGATCGCCGAACGGTTTTCGCTCAACGTCGAAGCGCTGGTCGCGGGGACGAACATCGACCTGCTCAATGCGCAGATCGCGAAACACCGTCCGAAATGGGTCGTCGTGGCGAACGAGGCCGACGTACCGCGGGTGCGGCACGGCAACGTTCAAAGCGGCGAAGCGGCGATTTTGCGCGTGATCGAGGCGGCCGATTCGCGCTTCGTCGTCAATGCGCTGGTGGGCTTTTTGGGGCTGCGTCCGACGATCAAAGCGCTGGAGACGGGCAAGCGTGTGGCGCTGGCGAACAAAGAGTCGCTCGTCGCCGCAGGCGCGTTTTTGGATACGTCGCGCATTCACCCTATCGACAGCGAACATTTCGGGCTGTGGTACCTGCTGGGCAGCGGCCGGCGGGTGAAAAAGATGACGATCACCGCCAGCGGCGGCGCGTTTCGCGACTGGGAGCCCGAAGCGCTGCAGCATGCGACGCTGGCCGACGCGCTCAAACACCCCAACTGGTCGATGGGCCAAAAAATCACGATCGACAGCGCGTCGATGATGAACAAGCTGTTCGAACTGCTCGAAGCGCGCTGGCTGTTCGGCGAAGGCGAATACGACGCGATCATCGAGACGCGTTCGGTGATCCACGCCCTGATCGATTTCGCCGACGGTTCGACGACGGCGCACATTGCGGGCACCGATATGCAGCTGCCCATCGCCTATGCGCTGCTCGAGGGAAAAGTAGACGTGCCGATTCTCCCGGCGATCGATTTCGCGCAGGTCGGTACGCTGGAGTTCCGGCGCATCGATCCGCGGCGCTACCCGGTCTGGGAAATCAAAGCGGCGCTGCTGGCCGAACCGCGCCGCGGGGTCGTCGTCAATGCGGCCAACGAGGCGGCGATCGGCCGTTTTCTCGACGGAAAAATCGGCTTTACGGGCATCGCCCGCGAAGTGATCGAGGCGTTCGAGCGCTACGACGAGGTGCCGCAGAGCGTCGACGACGTGTTCGAACTGGACCGTGAAATTCGCCGGCGGAGCGTGTGCGATGGCTGAATACGGGGCGCCGAAAGTACTGCTGCTGCACGGCTGGGGCGGCAGCGATTTCCCGCACTGGCAGAGCTGGCTGGCGGCGGAACTCGCCAAGTCGTACGGCACGGTCGCCTTCCCGCTGCTGGCGCATCCGCATTTTCCGTCGAAGAACCGCTGGATGCAGCAGGTGCGTGCTTTGCTGGAAGATTTTCGTCCCGACGTGGTGGCGTGCCATTCGCTGGCCAATACGTTGTGGTTTCATCTGTGCGACGAGGGAACGATCGCGCCGGTGAAAAAGCTTTTTCTCGTCGCGCCGCCGCGGCTGACGTGCGATATCGACACGCTGAAAACCTTCTTCCCCGTGTCGCCGCCCGAGACGCTCTGTGCCGACGAAGCGATGCTGATCACTTCTACCGACGACCCGTACATGACGCAGGACGAAGCCCGTGCGCTGCAGCAGGCCCTGGGCATTCCGATGAAAGTGCTTGAAAACGCCGGCCATATCAACGCCGAGGGCGGCTACGGCGCATGGCCGTGGATGTTTGAAGCGGTACAGGGAGAGAACAATGCTTGATGAAAAAGGGGTCATTTCGGTGCTTCGGGAGTTCAAACCGATGCTGGCCGAAGAGGGGATCGAACTGATCGGTTATTTCGGCTCGTATGCCCGAGGCGAGGCGACGCCGCAAAGTGATGTGGATATTCTTATCGAAACGAAAGAACGCTTTGTACGGCAGAGCGATCCGCTGGCGGCATTTTCGCGTTTGCGTCAAATCAAAGGAATGCTGCAGCGCCGATTGGGACAGCCGGTAGATCTGGCCGATCTTTCCGGCTTGGGCCGCACGGCAAAAGAGATTATTATGGGAGAAATCCGTCGTGTCTGAAACGGCAGATCTCGCACGACTGCGTTTTATACGAGAAATGATCGCGAATATGGACGAAATCGTTCGGCGGCACAAGGGTGTTGTGCGCGCTTTGGAAGATGAAGCCGAAGGGCGGCTGGCATTGCTGATGTGCTTGGAGCAGATTGGAGAAACGATGCGAAAGCTCAAAACGCCGTGGATCGTTTCGCGGTTCGATATCGGCGACATCAAAGGTGCTTACGATGTTCGTCTGTTTATCGCGCATGATTACGAAGGCGTGAATCTTGCTTTGATAGAACGGATTATTCGAGAAAAGATACCGCTGTTCAAAGCGGCAATCGACCAAATATTGACGGCATCGGAAACGTCGTGATGCAAAGGACAACCTTGTGATTCTATCGATTGAAAGCAGCTGCGACGACAGTGCGATCGCCGTGACGGAAAT
>CAZYEW010000013.1:0-18443 GCA_964646705.1 uncultured Sulfurimonas sp. | reverse complement strand
TGATTCTATCGATTGAAAGCAGCTGCGACGACAGTGCGATCGCCGTGACGGAAATCGCGACGAAACGGCTGATATTTCACAAAAAGATTTCCCAGGAGATCGAGCATGCCCGCTACGGCGGGGTCGTGCCCGAGCTGGCGTCGCGGCTGCATGCCGAAGCGCTGCCGAAAATTCTGGAGGCATGCCGGCCGTGGTTTCCCGCGCTCAAAGCGGTCGCGGTGACGAACGCGCCGGGGCTTTCGGTAACCCTGGTCGAAGGGGTGACGATGGCCAAAGCGCTGGGGCTGGCGCTGAACGTGCCGCTGATCGGCGTCGATCACCTCAAAGGGCATATCTATTCGCTGTTCATCGAAAAGCCGGCGGTATTTCCCATAACGGTTTTGCTCGTTTCCGGCGGCCACACGCAGGTGATCGAAGTACGCGACCTTGACGATATGACGACGGTGATGCGCACGATGGACGACAGCTTCGGCGAGAGTTTCGACAAGGTCGCCAAAATGATGGGGCTGGGTTATCCCGGCGGGCCCGTGATCGAAACGCTGGCGAAGCGGGGCGACCCGAACCGCTATGCGTTTCCGGTACCGCTGCAAAAGCGCGGAGAGCTCGCGTTCAGCTATTCGGGCCTCAAAAACGCCGTGCGCCTGGCCGTCGAAGAGGCCGACGAAACCGACTACCCCGATATCGCGGCCTCGTTTCAGCATATTGCGGTCGAGCATCTGTACCGCAAACTGCGCAAATATTTCAAGACGCATCCGCCGAAACGTTTCGCGATCGTCGGCGGGGCCAGTGCCAACGGGTACCTGCGCGGGCGTATCGAGGAACTGCTGCGGCCTTTTGGCGCACCGCTGCTGCTCGCTCCGCTCGAATATTGCGCGGACAACGCGGCGATGATCGGCAGGGCAGGCATTGAACTGTTCGAACGGGGCCGCTTCACCGCGCCGGGAGCACTGCATTGTGCACCCAAAAGTGAACTTTAAAATTTACTTAAGGAAGTCGGGGTGGGGGGCTATTAAGACAAAAGTTATCCGATTCAAGTACAATGCTCGCATCAAAACCCAAAACAGGAGCCCAATATGGCAACTACAAAACTCAAAGGCAACGAAGTCAACCTCGCCGGAAACGAAGTCAACGTCGGTGACAAAGCACCCGAAGTTACGGTAACGAACTCGGACGGACTCGCGGACAAAGTCGTCGGCGGCGCACAGGGCAAGAAACAGCTCATCGTCGTCGTTCCGTCGCTCGATACGCCGGTATGTGCTACGGAAACACGCAACTTCAACGCCAAAGCGGCAGAGCTCGACAACGTCGACGTTACCGTCGTTTCGATGGACCTCCCGTTCGCTGCCGGTCGTTTCTGCTCGACTGAAGGCATCGAAAACCTGACGGTCGCTTCGGACTTCCGCAACAAAGATTTCGCGAACGCTTACGGTGTTCTGATCGCAGACGGCCCGCTTGCAGGCGTCACTTGCCGTGCGATTTTCGCCGTCGACGAAGACGGTACGGTCATCTACAAAGAGATCGTTCCCGAAATCACCGAAGAGCCCAACTACGACGCGGCACTCGAAGCCGTCAAGTAATTACCCCTTTCTTCCTCCCTCCTTATTTAAGATTGAAGGCCGCATTTTGCGGCCTTTTTTATTTCCCTTTTGTTATACTGTTTTCATTCTCATCTTATGCAATCAAGGAATGAATGATGACGGTGAAAAAACTATGGACGGCATTGCTCGTCGCAGCGATGATGGCGGTGTCGGTGCAGGCCGATTTCATTCGTATCGAAGGCGCGGTCGGCGCCATGTTCGCGGAACCCGGCGGTTCGTTCGAGCTGCCCGGAGGGAACGATCTCGAACTCAAAGACGATTTGGGTATCGACACGCAGACCGATCTGTATTTCTGGGCGTTTTTGAAACACCCGCTTCCTGTCGTTCCGAACGTGCGCATCGAATACCTCGGCTTGAATCACGATCCCGACGGCGCCGACAGTTTTCGTGTGAACGAAGTCGACGGCATTTTGTATTACAACTTTTTGGACAATCTGTTGTGGATCACGCTCGACGTGGGGCTGGACATTAAATACGTCACGACCGATTCGGATACGATGGACAGCGAAAACACGTCGTTGGGGCTGCTCTACGGCCGGCTGCGTTTCGAACCGCTGGATTGGCTGGGCATCGAAACCGTCGTCACGGCGACGAATTATTCCGACAACAAAGGCTACGACGCCCGACTGAAAATCGACGGGACGCTGACTTTCGTGCCGCTGATCCAGCCGGCCGTCGAGCTGGGATACCGCATTCATAAAATCCAGTACAAACTCGGCGACGTCATCGACAAAGGGGAATACAGCGGCATCTATGCGGGGGTGATGGTACGCTTCTAAGCGTGCCCGACGACGACGATTTCGCGTTCGAGCCGGATGCCGGTACGCTCGAAAACCTTCGTTTCGGCGAGTTCGAGCAGTGCGATCGCTTCTTCGAACGTTCCGCCTCCCAGATTGACCAGAAAATTGGCATGCTGCGGGCTGAACGCCATAGCGCCGAGGCGAAACCCGCGCAATCCGACTGATTCGATAAGCCGGCCGGCATGGTCGCCGGCGGGGTTTTTGAACGCACTGCCGGCACTCGGGTCGTGCGGCTGGTTGTTTCGCATGGACCGAAACCGCTCGACCTTTTCATGATCGAACCCTTTTTCCGCTGTAAACGTCGCTTCGAACACGACGCCGTCGATGTCGCTTCGGCGGTAACCGTGGCCGATCGACTCCTTGCGCCGCCAGCCTGTATCGGTGCGCAGGGCAATGAGCCGGTTGAAAATCTCATACTCTTTGAGTCCCGCGTTCATTTTTAGCATGCCGCCGAGCGTGCCGGGCAGGTGGGCGAGGAACTCGAAGCCGCCGAGGTCGTGTTTTTTGCAAAACGACACGATTTTGCCGCCGGGTGTCGCCGCCCCGATATGCAGTGCCGCACCGTCGTAACGGATAAAATCGAAACGTTTCGACAGTTTCATCAGCGGCGGCAGTGTCGGACCGAACAGCAGGTTGTTGGCCGCGCCGACCAAAAAGGCATCGCGCGGGAATGTTTCGTCGTCGATCATGTAGACGTCGGCGACGGGTCCGATCCCGATCGAACTGAGCGCGGCAAGATCGACGGTTTTGGTCATGGCGGCGTCAGCTGTATCGAAAGTCCGGATATTCGCGCGGAATCAAAAAGTCTTCGACGCGCACGGGTGCGTCATAGAAACCGTGTTCGTACCCGATCGCGAATAAGCGGTCGACGGCGCGCAGCTGCGTGTCGTTCATTTCGACCGAATCGTCGTTGGCGTAGAGTTCGAGGTAACGATCGAGGGTCGGCGCGTCGATGCGTACAAGATTGTTTTCGAGCAGTTTGCGCGAGAGTTCGTCTTTGCGTTCGCGGGCGACGCGGACCGCTTCGGTGAGGACGCGTTCGTAGGCGATGGCATCGGTCAGCGTCAGCGAGCGGCGAAGGGCCATGCCGCCCAGCGGAAGCGGCAGCTCCTCACCGGCGAGCTCGCGCCAGATATCCCACAGTTCGCGTTCGACTTCGAGGGTGTCGTCGAAGGTAAGAATGCTTTCGTGAATCAGTACGCCGGCGTCGACGGTGCCGTTTTTGACGGCCGTTTCGATGTCGAGAAAGTTCATATAGACGATCCGTGCGTCGGGATATGCGATACGAAACAGCATGGCGTTGGTCGTGTAGCGGCCGCTGAGCGCGACTTTGAAACGCCGTTTGAGACGTTCTCCTTTGCGCTTGATCAGTTTTGGACCGTACCCCTCGCCGAAGCTTACCGCCGTGCGAAGCAGGGCGTAGTCGTTGCGGATGTGCGGGTAGAGTGCGAAGCTGACGGCGGTGATGTCGTAGGTGCCTTTGAGGGCTTCGACGTTGAGGGTTTCGATATCGAGGGCGACGTTTTCAAAGTGCACGTCGGGCAGCGTCACCCAGCCGAATTTCACGGCGTAATACATGAAAATATCGTCGGCATCCGGCGAGTGAGCGATGGTTACAGTTTTCAAAAGTTGAATCCTTGTAAAGTGGTTGGAACCGTTACGGGCATTTTAGCCAATACGCGATAAAATGCGCGACAATACAAAAAACTGCAATATGTCAAACTGCAATATAATCGACAGTAGATTGCAATTTGACATAAACTGTACATCATTAAATTTCAGCGGAGCGATCATGGACGCGAACAAGCAAAAATCACTCGACCTGGCGATCAAGCAGATCGACAAGGCATTCGGAAAAGGGACGCTGATGCGTCTGGGCGACAAGGAAATCGAACCGATCAACGCGATCAGCACCGGTTCCATCGGTCTGGATCTTGCACTGGGAATCAACGGCGTACCCGAAGGCCGCGTCATCGAAATCTACGGCCCCGAAAGCTCGGGAAAGACGACGCTGGCGCTTCAGATTACCGCGGAATGCCAGAAAAACGGCGGGGTATGCGCCTTTATCGACGCCGAACACGCGCTTGACGTGGGCTATGCCAAAAACCTCGGTGTCGATGTCGAAAATCTGTTGGTTTCACAGCCCGACTACGGCGAACAGGCGCTTGACATCGTCGAAACGATTATCCGCTCGGGAGCCATCGACCTGATCGTCGTCGATTCGGTCGCGGCGCTGACGCCAAAGGTCGAAATCGACGGTGAAATGAACGATATGCAAGTCGGGATGCAGGCGCGCCTGATGTCCAAGGCGCTGCGTAAAATCACGGGGATTTTGCACAAGATGAACACGACGATCATCTTCATCAACCAGATCCGCATGAAGATCGGGACGATGGGCTACGGGTCTCCCGAGACGACGACGGGCGGCAACGCGCTCAAGTTCTATGCCTCGGTACGTATCGACGTGCGCAAAATCGCGACCCTGAAGCAGGGCGACAGCCAGATCGGCAACCGCGTCAAGGCCAAAGTCATCAAGAATAAAGTCGCGCCGCCGTTTCGGCAGGCGGAGTTCGATATCATGTTCGGCGAGGGGATCTCGAAAGAGGGCGAATTGGTGGATTATGGGGTAAAACTTGATATAATTGACAAAAGCGGAGCCTGGTTCAGCTACGGCGACATGAAACTGGGGCAGGGGCGTGAAAACGTCAAACAGAAGTTCAAAGACGAACCGGAACTTGCGCTTGAAATCGAAAACAAAATCCGCGAAGCCATGGGCATGAGCAATCTGATGCAAATGGAAGTGACGGACATCAACGAGGCAGATACATGATCTATATCGATAACGTAACGGCAATGGAAGTACTGGATTCCCGCGGGAATCCGACGGTCAAGACGACGGTGGAGCTCAGCGACGGGACGCGCGCAAGCGCGATCGTTCCCAGCGGGGCGAGTACCGGCAAGCGCGAGGCGCTCGAACTGCGCGACGGCGGCGATCGCTACATGGGCAAAGGCGTGCTCAAAGCGGTCGAGAACGTCAATGTGCAGATTGCCGACGCGATCATCGGTCTGAGCCCCTTCAACCAGGCGACGGTCGATGCGGAGATGAAGGCGCTCGACGGCAGCGACAACTATTCGTCGCTGGGTGCGAACGCCGTGCTCGGCGTTTCGATGGCCGTCGCGCGTGCGGCGGCGCAGAGCCTGAATATGCCGCTGTACCGCTATCTCGGCGGCGCCAACGCGATGGTGATGCCGACACCGATGCTCAACATCATCAACGGCGGTTCGCATGCGGACAATTCGGTCGATTTTCAAGAATATATGATTATGCCGGTCGGCTTCGACGATTTCGCCGCGGCACTTCAGGCCTCGTCCGAGGTCTATCACAACCTCAAGAAAATCCTGCACGATGCGGGGCACAGCACCGCACTGGGCGACGAAGGCGGTTTCGCACCCAACCTTTCGAGCAACGAAGAGCCGATTCAGGTGATTATGCAGGCCATCGAAAAGGCGGGTTACAAACCGGGCGAAGAGATCGCCATCGCACTTGACGTCGCGGCAAGCGAACTGGTCGCCGAAGGCGGCTACCGCCTCGATTCCGAAGACCGCACGCTTTCGTCGGAAGAACTGGTCGATTATTACGTCGATCTGTGCGGCAAGTATCCTATCGTCTCGATCGAAGACGGACTGAGCGAAGACGACTGGGACGGCTGGAAAGTGATGACCGACAAGCTCAACGACAGCATTCAGCTCGTCGGCGACGATCTTTTCGTCACCAACGCGAAGATATTGGCCGAAGGCATCGAAAAAGGCATCGCCAACGCGATCTTGATCAAACCCAACCAGATCGGTTCGGTCTCCGAGACGATGCTGACGGTACGCCTGGCACAGCGCAACGGCTACAAATGTGTCATGAGCCACCGTTCGGGCGAGAGCGAAGACGCATTTATCGCCGATTTCGCGGTAGCGCTCAACTGCGGTGAAATCAAGACGGGCTCGACCGCACGCGGCGAGCGTACGGCCAAGTACAACCGCCTGCTCGAAATCGAAAACGAGCTTGTGTACGGAGAATATCTGGGCAGCGACCTCTTTAACTAAGGCCGCGCGGATGGCCGAAGAAGAGACAGCAGCGGAACACCGTGCCGAGGCGCCTCGGCGGAAGCTTTCGTGGTTCGAGCGGAAAACCGGTTTCAAGCTTCGGTATGTTTTGGCGGCGACGGCCGGTGTCGTTGTGCTCGGGCTGTATATCGGAGACCTCTTTTTCGGTGATGCATCGTATGCCGTGCTGCGCCATCTCAATGCGTACGAAGCACAGCTTCGAAGCGAGATACTGCGTCTCAAAAAAGAAAACGCGAGGCTGCAAAAAGAGTATTTCGAGCTCAAAGAGCTTACACCGCAGGAATGAACAAAGGAAAAGCATGAAACGTTTCGCACGACTGGTTCCGGTTCTTTTTCTTGTGTGGTTTTCGTCCGCCGAAGCAAGAGAAAATCCGTTCGTTCCCGTCGAAATCAAGGTGGCGAAATCGCTTGGACTTTCTGAAGAACATTCCGCAAAGGCGTCGTCCGTCACGCCCGTTATGCCCAAAGCAAAGGCCGAGATCGCCAATTATCAGGGCATACGTTTTCTTTTTTATCCGGGCAGCGTCTGGATCGAAACGAAAGATACGCTGCAAAAAGATTTTTCGATCCAAAAGCCTCGCGCGATTATTCTGGATTTCAAAAGCGATGCCGATTTCCCGACCCGGCGGCGCGATATCGCGACACTTCCGTTCAAACGGCTGAAAATGGGGATCCATCCCGGTTTTTATCGGGTGGTCCTCGAAACACAAGGCCGCTGCGCCTATCATATAGAACCCTATAAATACGGTTACATTCTGACCTGTCCTCCCGAGCAGTGAAAGCGTGCGGTGAAGATCTTCGACAATCCGCACGTTCAGACACTATACGCGACGTATGCGCCGCATCCGTCGCTGGCGATGGTTCGCGAAAGGTTTGAACGGCCCGACGGAGATTTCGTCGATTGCGACTGGGCGGTTTCGATGCCTTCAAAGGATCATCAAAAACCGATTGCGGTGCTTTTTCACGGCCTGACCGGCTCGTCGAAATCTCCTTATATGCTGCGTTCGATGCTGCACCTGCGTGAAGCGGGGTTCGATGCGGTCGCAATGCATTTTCGCGGCTGTTCGGGCGAGCCCAACCGGCTGCCGCGTTCGTATCACAGCGGCGACACGCAAGATGCCATAGCATGGCTGCGGCACTTGCGGCAGCTTTATCGCGGCCGGGCAATCGTGGCGGCGGGCTTTTCGCTGGGCGGGAACATGCTGCTCAAACTCCTGGCCGAAGCGGACGCGTCAGCCCTGCCCGATGCCGCGGCGGCCGTGAGCGCCCCGATGGACCTTGCGCTCAGTGCGGAGCGTATCGACCGCGGTATCTCACGGCTCTATCAACGGCATCTGCTCACGACATTGCGTGCGCAGCTCGATGCCAAATACGACCGCTTCGATATGGAAGCGCTGATCGGGCTGCCGCGCGAGAAACTGGGCAAGCTTGCGACGTTTCGCGCCTTCGACGACGCCTATACCGCTCCGATTCACGGTTTCGACGGTGTCGACGACTATTATGCGCGCTGCAGTGCAAAACCGCTGCTCGGACGCATCGGGACGCCTACGCTGATCGTACATGCGAAAGACGATCCGTTTACGGGAGACGGGGTGATCCCGCGAAGGTCTGAGCTTTCCGCTTCGATCGAATGCGCCATCCGAAAGCACGGCGGCCATCTTGGATTCGTCGAAGGCAGTTTTTTGCGACCGCGTTTTTGGCTTTACGAAGGGATTACGGAGTTTTTCAGAAGCAAGATTGGGTTATAATCGATTTCATGAGTCATGAAATGATCGCATTCTTGCTGACGACGGTGTTCAGTTTTTTGGCGGGCCTTGAAGTCAAGACCTACCGCAGCGAATACCATCGCGACGACCCGCGCGATTTTTTCGGCAGTGCACGCACATTCACTTTTACCGGAATATTGGGCTTTTTGTTCGCATTGCTCGACAAGGACTATCACGGGCTTTATCTCACCGGCCTTGCCGCGATGACGCTGCTGTACGCGCTTTTTTATTTTCGCAAGCTGCTGCACGGCCAGCAAAGCGTACTGCTGTTTTTGGTCATGTTGATCGTCTATGCGCTCGGGCCGCTTGCGCTGGCGTTCCCCGTCTGGATGAGCGCGACGGTTTTCGTGCTGATCGTTTTCGTGCTCAATGCGCGCCAGTCGATCGTGCAGTTTACGACCAAAGTCAATACCTACGAATTCGAGACGCTTGGCAAAATGATTGTGCTCTCGGCGGTGATCTTGCCGCTGCTTCCCGACCGCGACATCATTCCGCTCGTGCCGCTTTCGCCGTACAAAATCTGGCTGGCGGTGGTGGTGATCTCGGCGATTTCGTACGGCGGTTACCTGCTGCAGCGCTACGTGTTTCCGGATAAAGGACTGTTTTTGGCGGGACTGCTCGGCGGCAGCTACTCTTCGACGGCCACGACGGTCGTACTGGCGCGCAAAGCCGCGACGATGCCGGAGAACCCGATGCTTACGGGTGCCATCGTCGCGGCGACGGCGGTGATGTACCTGCGTCTGATCGTGATCGCTTTCATTTTCAACGCGGCCATCGGAAAAACGCTCCTGCTGCCGTTTGGGGCGCTGGCCGCCGCGGCGTTCGCGATTGCGGCGGTTTATATGATGCGCGGTTCCCGCGTTGCGTCGGAAAACACCCAAAGCGACAAAAACCCGCTCGAACTCGGTACGGCGTTTTTGTTCGCCGTGCTTTTCGTCGTCATGATCGTCGCGACGCAATACGTCACTAAAACGTACGGCGGCGGCGGACTGAAACTGCTTTCGTTCCTTGTCGGGCTGACCGATATCGATCCTTTCATCCTGTCGCTGCTGACGGGAAAATATACCGTTGCGGCATCGGAGCTGCAATCTGCCATCGTGATCGCCGCAGGCAGCAATAATGTCCTCAAGGCATTCTATGCTCTTTGGTTCGCCGGAGGCCGCAAGGGAGCGGTACCGTTCGTTTGGCTTATGCTTCTGGGGGCGGCGACGATTGCATGGGGCGTGTTCTCGGTACGGTAAAAAGGTATATTATGAGGTAGCTTTTTTTCTTTTTCGAACGCAAGCTTCGGTTTGCTTTTCATTGACCTTATAATTATTATAATAGTAAAGTATCGATAAGGTTGCATTGCTTGAAGATGAAAAAGAGTAGCATTAGTGCAAAGGAAGAGAACATGACGACGACAAAAGCGTTCGGATTGTGGAGTGCGGTGTTTCTCGGAGTCGGCTCGATGGTCGGAGCGGGCATCTTTATCGTCATCGGCGAAGCAGGGGCGATTGCGGGCAATCTGGTGACGGTGTCGTTTCTTATCGGTGCCGCCATCGCACTGCTGTGCGGCTATTCGCTCGCCAAGCTCGCGATTCGATATCCCAGTCGCGGCGGCATTATCGAATACCTGGTGCAAGGCTACGGTGAAGGATTCTTCTCCGGAACGGTCGGGATCCTTTTCTATCTGGCACAGCTCGTCGCGCTTGCGGCGGTAGCCAAATCGTTCGGTACCTATGCGGCGACGTACATGGCCGGCGGTGTAACGCCGTTTTATACCAACATGTTCGCGTTGGGGGTGCTGGGTGTCTTCGTGCTCGTCAATCTGCTCGGCGCGGCATTCGTCGCCCGCTCGGAAAATATCATTGTATCCATCAAGGTCGGTGTGCTGGTGTTGTTCGCCGTCGCGGCGATGGTCACGATCGACCCCGCACGTCTGCTGCCTTCGCAGGCGCCCGGAAGCATCGAAATTTTCTATGCACTCGGGCTGACGTTTTTTGCGTATCAGGGCTTCAGCGTCATCACCAACAGCGTCGAAGATATGCACAACCCTCAAAAAACGATGCTGCGTGCGATGGTTGTAGCCATCGGTCTGGTTGCGGTACTGTACGTGAGTGTGACGGTTGCGGTGTTCGGCAATCTGCCGCTTGCCGAAGTGGTCAAGGCTAAAGATTACGCCCTGGCCGAAGCGGCCAAGCCGCTGTTCGGTTCGCTGGGCTTCAAAATTATGGCGGCGACGGCACTGCTTGCGACGGCCTCGGCGATCAACGCCACGCTGTACGCGGTGACGCAGATCAGCTATACGCTGGCCAAAGAGGGTGATCTGCCCGAAGTGTACGAATACAACGTGTTTCACAATACCGAAGGCCTTTTGATCTCGGCTGCGCTGATCGTACCGATGATTCTCTTTTTCAATTTGGCGCAGATCGCCACGGTCGCTTCGATCGCCGTGCTGCTGATTCAGGGCATCACCCATGTGGGCCATCTGTTCCGCTACCGCGAAACGGGTGCATCGCTGCCGTGGATCGTCGCGGCGATCGCGGGGACCTTCGGTGCCGCAGGCTTTGCGGTAGCTTACACCATGCACAAAATGCCGCATATCGTTTACGATCTGCTCGGTCTGTTCGCGGCCGCATTCGCCTTCGAAGTTGCACTTCGCCTGGCCAATGCACGTGTCGTGCGCAAACAGATCGATCACACGCACGGCGTCCTGGAAAAGGCGCTGCATACCCTCAAGGAGAAATTATGACAACGTACGATTTGCTCGTGATAGGCGCGGGCCCCGGCGGTACACCTGCGGCGATGGCTGCCGCACAGTTCGGCAAAACGGTGCTCTTGGTCGACAAGCGCGACGAGCCCGGAGGCGAATGCCTGTTCGAAGGCTGCATTCCGTCGAAAATTCTCGAAAACGCCGCGTCGCGCTACGCGATGCTCAAAGCGGCATCGGAGTTTCACGTAACGCTGCAAAGCGGTCCGCAGATTCACTGGGAAGCGGTACTGAAAGAAAAAGAACAGATTCTCGCACAGCGTGCCGCCGCCGCGAAAGCACGGCTGCAGCAGCTGCCGACGCTGACGTTCCGGCAGGGCACGGCGCGCTTCGTCGATGCACATACCGTCGAAATCGACGGCGAACGATTCGGATTTTCGCATGCGATCGTCGCGACGGGCGCTTCGGCGCATTTGCCGCCGCTTGCGGGCGGGGGTGTACGGCGGGCGTGGACCAATGCCGACGTTTTTCAAAGCGCGACCCTTCCCGAAGCGATCGCTTTCGTCGGGGCGGGCGCCATCAGCTGCGAACTGGCCCAGATGTTCGCCAAGCTGGGTGTACGCTGCCATGTGCTCGAACGCGGTCCGCGTATTTTGCGCCGTCTCGACGAAGACGCGGCACTGGCGGTACAGCGGCGGATGCAGTCGCAGGGGATCGACGTACTTTTGAACGTTGCTTTCGATGCGATCGAAGGCGATTCGGGTGATTTTGCCGTTTCGTACGAGCAGTCGGGAGAAAAACACACCCTGCACGTTCCGCAGGTGCTTGTCGCGACGGGGCGTGCGGCAAACGTCGAAGGGCTGGGGCTCGAAACGATCGGCGTAGCGTTCGATCGCCACGGGATCGAAACGGACGAAACACTGTGTACGAGCGTGCCGCATATCTATGCCGTCGGCGACTGTGCGAAAGGTCCGAAATTCGCCCACTGGGCAAGCTATCAGGCGGGTATCGCCGTGCACAATATTTTCGCGCCCGTCAACAAACGCCGGGTCGAATTCGACAAGCTTTCGTGGGTGCTGTTCAGCGATCCGCAGATCGCGTCGGCAGGTTTGGACGAAGCGGCCGCGGCGGCGCGCGGCATGCGGGTAAGTACGGAACGCTACGATTACCGCGGCGACGCCAGAGCTCAAATCGACCACGAGACGGACGGATTCGTCAAATTTGTCATCGACGAAGACGGCGGCGTGATCGTCGGCGTGCAAGTTGTCAGTGCCGACGCGTCGTCGCTTGCGGGTGAAGCCGCGCTGATCGTGGCGAACAAGATGAATCCGATGCAGGTGCTCGGCGCCATTCATCCGCACCCGACGCTCAGCGAAGCATTCGGTGCGGCGGCGCGGAACCGGTTTATGAAGACGATGATGCAAAGGAGCAGACGATGAAACGGTACCTTCCCGCCGACGTGCCGCCGGCACGGACGGCCGCGTTCATGCAGCGTTTCGAGGCGATCACCGGCGGAAGCGGGCGGCTGATGCTCTTCGCCGGCGATCAAAAAGTCGAACATCTCAACAACGATTTTTTCGGATCCGGCATTCCCGCCGAAGACAACGATCCGGAACATCTGTTCAAGATCGCTTCGGCGGCGAACATCGGGGTGTTCGCAACGCAGTTCGGGCTGATTACGCGCTACGGGCGCGATTATGCCGATATTCCCTACCTCGTCAAACTCAACGCCAAAACCAATCTCGTGCCCTACAGCGAAAAAGACCCCTATTCGCAGCAGTGGCTCGAAGTCGCCGATATCGCGCGTTTCGCGCATGAAAGCGGTATTCACGTCGCCGGCGTAGGCTACACGGTCTATCTCGGCGGGGAACATGAGCATGCGATGCTGCGCGAAGCGGCGCGGATCGTCCGCGAAGCACACGCGCACGGACTGCTTGCGGTTTTGTGGATTTACCCCAAGGGGCCGTTCGTCGGCGACGAGCACGACGGCCATCTGATCGCCGGTGCCGCCGGTGTCGGTGCGGCATTGGGTGCGGATTTCGTCAAACTGAAAGTTCCCTACCGCGACGGGACGTTCGATGCTTTGGCGCTTCAGGAGGCGACCGGTGCGGCGGGCCGTACCGGCGTGCTGTGTGAAGGCGGAGCAAAAACGGACGTACGGGCTTTTTTGCAGCAGCTGCATACGCAAATTCACGTCGGAGGCAGCCGGGGCAACGGGACGGGGCGCAATATCCACCAACGCCCGCTTGCCGAAGCGGTGGCGATGGCGAATGCCGTTTATGCCGTAACGGTCAACAACGCTTCGGTGGACGAAGCGATGAAATTTTTTCAAGGAGTCTAACATGTCTAAATATTTAGTTGCCGCAGTCTACGATAACCACAGCGATGCGGACGAAGCCGTCAAACTCTTGCTCAAAGAAGGGGTTTTAAAACGTCATATTTCGGTACTCGGCAAAGGCGAAGAAGCGGAAAAAGAGACGTTCGAAGACGAGAAGGAAAACGAAGTGATTCTCGCATGGGGAGAGCAGGGAGCGTTCTGGGGCGGTCTGTGGGGATTGCTCGCAGGGGGCATCTATGCTTTCGTTCCCGGATTCGGCCCGATTTTGGCCACGGGGCACGTCATCGCCGCGCTTGCGGGCCTGATCGGCGGTGCCGCGACGGTAGGTGCGCTCAGCGCGTTTGCCGCGATGCTCGTCGAAATGGGGATCGAAGCCGCCGAGGCCAAACGGTACGAACACTTGCTGAAAGAAAACAAACTTCTCGTAATCGTTCACGGCGACGACGCCGAAGTCGAAACCGCCCGTCAGATTCTCGAAAACTACGGCCGCGGCGAGGTCAAAGTGCATGCCGAGTCATAACCCCGGCGATGCCCGGCTCGTGCTGCTTCGGCACGGGCAGAGCGTTTACAACCGGGACAACCGCTTTACGGGCTGGACCGATGTCGATCTGAGCCCGCAAGGCATGGAAGAAGCACGGGCGGCGGGCAGGATGCTGCATCGACAAGGCATCGTGCCCGACGTCTGTTTCGCTTCGTGGCTCAAACGCGCGGTGCATACGGCGCAGCTGGCCCTGGCGGAAGCGCAGAGCGAGCATATCGACTGCCGCAAAAGCTGGGAGCTGAACGAACGCCACTACGGAGCCTGGCAAGGGCGCGACAAAGACGAGGTGCGCCGTGAGGTCGGCGAAGCGGCGTTTGCCGCCGTCCGGCGCGGCTACGCGGCACGGCCGCCGCTGCTCGAACCCGGCGATGCACGCGACGCGGCGCAAGAACCCCGCTACCGGGCATTGTCTCCCTGGCGGCCGCCGCTCGGCGAATCGCTTGCGGATACGCGCCAAAGGGTGCTACACTGTTATTTGCATACCGTCGTACCGGAACTTGCCGAAGGCAAAACAGTCTTGGTATCGGCGCACGGCAATTCGCTGCGCGCGCTCGTCATGACGCTCGAAGGCATCGCGCCCGAAGCGGTGGGAACGCTTGAAATTCCCACGGGCGTGCCGCTGCTGTATACGTTCGACGAGGGCTTGAACGCCCGCGGCAAGGAGGTGCTCGGCACATGAAAAAGAAAACGGCGCAGCGGCCCAGGGGGTTTCGCTGGAAACGGTTTTTCAAAATTTCGGCGGTCTATTTTCTGCTTTTCATCGCATTGGCGGGGATGATCGACTACTACGCGTGGATGGCGTTTTCATTGACGTGGATTGCCGCTTTGTGCGCGGCCGGTGCCCTGGTGCTGGGCTATTTGCACGTGCGCTACGGCAAACGTGATCATGTCGACGATATCGCCGATGAACTGCTTTGAAGGATGAACGATGACGGATTTTATCAAAAAGGTAACGGAATGGCTGTTGGACAAAGAAGAACAGGCGGCGAAATCGTGCGCGGTGCCGATGGCCGAGATCGACGCACAGCTTCAGAAGGTACGTGCACAAAAAGCGAAACTGCAGCAAGACTACGACGCGTCGATGAAAGTGTTCGACGAGCTTGAAGCGCGTCTTGAAAAAATCCGCAGCATCGAAACGCTGCGCTGCAGCAAGGATGCATGATGGCGACGGTTGTTTCCTACGGCGCGGCGGAAGTCGTGACCGGTTCGTGCCACGTACTGCACATCGAAGGCGGCCCGAAAATCATGATCGACTGCGGGATGTTCCAGGGGCGTGAGGAAGAACGCAACTGGGAGCCGTTCGATTTCGATCCTTCGGAGATCGACTACCTGCTGGTAACGCACGCGCACCTCGATCACGTCGGACGTATTCCGAAACTCGTCAAAGAGGGTTTTGACGGCAAAATCTACGCGACGGCGGCGACGATGGACCTTGCCGAGGTCATTTTGCTCGACAGCGCGAAAATCATGCGTGAAGACTACGAAACCAACTACAAAAAGGCGCAGCGGCGCGGTAAAGAAGACAAGGTCAGGGCACCGCTTTACGAAGAGGGCGACGTCGAAAAGACCTTCGATCTTTATTGGCACCATCCCCGCTACGGCGAAACGTTTACGCTGCACAAAGGCGTCGACGTCACCTACCGTGATGCGGGGCATATTCTGGGGTCGGCCTTTATCGAAATCGCCTATACCGAACACGGTACGCGGCGCACCATCGTGTTTTCAGGCGACATCGGCAACGACAACGACATGGTGCTTCCTTCGCTGCAGCCGTGCGCTCATGCGGACGATCTGTACGTGGAATCGACGTACGGCGACCGCAATCACCAAGACCGCGACAGCAGCATCGCCGAGTTCAAGCGCATCGTCATCGACACCCTGCATAACTGGGGCAACGTGCTGATTCCGTCGTTTGCCGTCGAACGTACGCAGGAGATTCTGTGCCTGCTGCGAGAGATGCACGAACGCGGCGAACTGCCTGAATGCAAAGTGTTCCTCGACAGCCCGATGGCGACGCGTGCGACGCAGGTCTATCAGAAATACGACAAGCTGCTCAGCGAACAGTGCCGCCGCAACCAGAAAAAGACCGGATCGGTGTTCGAGTTCGAAAACCTCGTCTACACGCCCGACGTGGAAGATTCGAAGAAAATCAACGAGATCGACCGCCGCGCCATTATCATCGCCGGCAGCGGCATGTGTACGGGCGGCCGGATTCTGCACCATTTCAAGCACCGTCTGTGGAACCGGAAAAACGCCGTGATTTTCGTCGGCTATCAGGCCGTCGGCACGCTGGGGCGTCATATCGTCGAAGGCGCACGTTTCGTCAAAATTTATCACGAAGACATTCTGATCCGTGCACAGATCCATACGATCAACGGCTTTTCGGCGCATGCGGACCAGCAGGCGATCGTACGCTGGGTGTCGGGGATCGAAGGGCTCAAACGCATTTTCCTTATTCACGGCGAAGAAGACAAACAGGTGATTTTGCGCAGTGTGCTTAAAAATACGCTGCACGAAAAAACCCATATCGTCGAGCCCGAAGAGGTGGTCTATCTCTAACGTTTGTTAGTTGTACGTTAGCACTTTTCAAAGGAGAGAACGATGCAGTATATCAAGTGGTTCAAAGAGGTCGGCATCGGCGACGTGCCCGAGGTCGGCGGGAAAAACGCTTCGCTGGGCGAGATGTATCGCAACCTGACGGGCGAGGGCGTGCGCGTGCCCAACGGGTTCGCGGTGACGGCGACGGCGTATCGGCATGTTTTGGAAACAAACAGACTGGACGAAAAGCTTCACGCCCTGCTCGACGGTCTCGACTACGACGACGTCGCGGCGCTTCAGCGCGCGGGCAAAGCATGCCGTGCGCTGATTCAGGGTGCCGACGTGCCCGACGACTTGCACCGCGAGATTGCCCAAGGCTATGCCGCGCTCAAAGCCGAATACGGCGAGGACGTTTCGCTGGCGGTGCGTTCGAGTGCGACGGCCGAAGATTCGCCCGAAGCTTCGTTCGCCGGCCAGAACGATACCTACCTCAACATTCGCACCGAGGCGGAGCTGATCGACGCATATCGCCGCTGCCTGGCATCGAATTTCACCGACCGCTCGCTGCACTACAAACACGACAACGGTTTTGACTGGGCCAAGGTGTACTTGAGCGTCGTCGTGATGAAAATGGTACGCTCCGACAAAGGCGCCAGCGGCGTGATGTTCAGCCTCGATACGGAGACGGGTTTCAAAGACGTGGTGTTTATCAATGCGGCGTGGGGGCTTGGCGAAAACGTCGTGCAGGGCACGATCGATCCCGACAGCTTCTATGTGCACAAACCGACCTACGCAAAAGGTTTTCGTGCCGTGCTCAAACGCCGGCTCGGCAGCAAAGAGAAGAAGATGGTCTTCACCGACACGCTCAATACCGGAAACATTGCCGTCGAATACACGAAAAATCTCGATACCGCGCCCGAAGAGCGCAGCCGGTTCTGTATTACCGACGAGGACGTGGCGGTGCTGGCCGACTATGCGATCAAAGTCGAAAAACACTACTCCGAACAAGCGGGCTACCACAAGCCGATGGACATGGAGTGGGCCAAAGACGGCATCGACGGAGAACTCTATATGGTACAGGCGCGCCCCGAGACCGTACAGTCGCAGAAAAAAGGGACGGTCTTGAAGATGTACCGGCTCAAAAATCGGGGGAAGGTCCTGGCCGAAGGCCGCGCGGTCGGCACGAAGATCGGTACGGGGAAGGTCCACGTCGTGCGTTCGCTCGACGAACTCGACACGTTTCGGCCCGGCGAAGTGCTCGTTGCCGAGACGACGACGCCCGACTGGGAACCGGTGATGAAAATTGCCGCGGCGGTCGTGACCGAAAAAGGCGGCCGCACCTGCCATGCGGCGATCGTCAGCCGCGAACTCGGCATTCCGGCGGTCGTCGGCGCCGAAGGCGTGACGCAGCTGCTTGAAAACGGCCGGGACGTGACGGTGAGCTGCGCCGAGGGCGAAACGGGTTATGTGTACGACGGCCGGCTCGATTTCGACGTCGTCGAAACCGACCTGAGCGCATTGAGCAAACCCAAAACCGAGATCATGATGAACCTTGGCAACCCCGAGCAGGCCTTCAGCCTGGCGTCGCTGCCCGTTGACGGGATCGGACTGGCACGGATGGAGTTCATTATCAACGCATACATCAAAGCCCACCCGATGGCGCTGGTACATCCCGAAAAGGTCGACGACGCCACCCGCAAGGAGCTGGAAAACCTTGCCCGGGCTTACGAGAGCTTGACGGAGTTTTTCGTCAAGCAGCTCAGCGAAGGGGTCGCGACAATCGCGGCGAGCGTCTACCCCAAACCCTGCGTCGTGCGCATGAGTGACTTCAAGTCCAACGAATATGCCACTTTGCTCGGCGGCAAATTTTTCGAGCCCGAGGAGGACAACCCGATGATCGGCTTCCGCGGCGCGGCGCGCTACGCCCATCCGGCCTACGAAGCGGGTTTCGCCCTGGAGTGTGCGGCGATGAAGCGGGCCCGCGAGGTGATCGGTATGGAAAATATCGTGTTGATGATTCCTTTTTGCCGCCGGGTCGAAGAGGGCGAGAAGGT
>CAZYEW010000012.1:0-29464 GCA_964646705.1 uncultured Sulfurimonas sp. | reverse complement strand
GAACGGCTGATTCGGTTCGTCGGCGGTTTCAGTGCCGCGATGCTCGGGGCGCTGGTCGTGCTGGTCGTGTTCGATGCGACGCGGCGCTACTTGTTTCATGAAGGTTCGGTCGCGCTGCAGGAACTCGAATGGCATCTGTTCGATGTCGTCATCATGCTGGGCATCGCCTATGCGATGCACCGCGGGGCACACGTGCGCGTCGATATTTTTTACGACCGTTTTTCGCCGCGTACGAAACACGTCGTCGATTTGGCGACGATGCTGCTGTTCGTGCTGCCGGTATCGGGGCTGATCGTGTACGTCAGTTACGATTTCGTGTTGCTCAGTTTTTCGCAGATGGAAGCGTCGTCGGATCCGGGCGGGCTGCCGTACCGATTTCTCGTCAAATCGCTCGTTCCGCTGGCGTTTTCGCTTTTGATTTTGCAGGCACTGCGTGAAATCGCCGAAACCTGGCAGGCGTTGAAGGAACTGCCGTGATCGCGATCGGTATGTTCTTGCTGGCGCTGGCGCTCCTGCTTGCCGGTATCCCCGTAGCATTCGTTTTCGGCGGGGTCGCACTGCTGTTCGCACTGCTCGTTCCGGGGCTGGGACTTGACGTGTTCAGCCTGCTGCCGTTTCGTATCTACGGCATCATGGGCAACACGACGCTGATGGCCGTGCCGCTGTTCATCGCGATGGGGCTGGTGCTGGAAAAATCGCGTATGGCCGAAAATCTGCTCGAAGCGATGAGTGCGCTGTTCGGTTCGCTGCGCGGCGGGCTGGCGGTAAGCGTCGTGCTGGTCGGTGCGATGCTGGCGGCGTCCACGGGGATCGTGAGCGCTTCGGTGGTGATGATGAGCATCATCGCCCTGCCGCTGATGCTGCGTGCGGGCTACAGCCCGGCGCTGGCATCGGGGACGGTGGCGGCGAGCGGGACGCTGGGGCAGATTATTCCGCCTTCGATCATTTTGATCATTCTCGGCGACGTCATGAGCGTCAGCGTGGGCGACTTGTTTATGGGGGCGGTACTGCCGGGACTGCTGCTGGTCGGACTCTATATCGTCTATATTCTTCTTTTTGCCTGGCGTTTTCCCGAGGCGGCACCGGCGGCTGCGGCCAAGCATATCGGCTGGCGCCGCACGCTTGCCGCCGTCGTACCGCCGCTGTTGCTGATGAGTGCGGTGCTGGGCTCTATTTTTGCCGGCATCGCCTCGCCGACCGAATCGGCGGCCTTCGGCGTCGTGGGAGCTTTGGTGCTCAGTGCGTTCAACAAAACGCTCAGTTTCGCGATGGTGCGCTATGCGCTGGCCGAAACTGTCAAGCTCAGCGGTATGATTTTTATGATTCTCATCGGGGCGACGGCG
This sequence comes from uncultured Sulfurimonas sp., assembly GCA_964646705.1. Lineage (GTDB taxonomy): Bacteria > Campylobacterota > Campylobacteria > Campylobacterales > Sulfurimonadaceae > Thiomicrolovo. The sequence goes on along the minus strand of CAZYEW010000012.1, from coordinate 28,121 downwards.
TTCAGTCTGGTGTTCAACGAGCTTGGAGGCACCGATGTCGTTTTGGACTTTTTCAGTCACGACATCGGTAACGTCTGGGTTTTTATCGGGGTGGCGATGCTGGCGATTTTTCTGCTCGGATTCTTTATCGATTTTATCGAAATCAGCTTCATCGTCGTTCCGATTCTCGTGCCCGTCACGCATGCGTTCGGTATCGATCCGGTCTGGTTCGGCATTCTGATCGCGCTCAATCTTCAGGCGTCGTTCCTCACCCCGCCGTTTGGACTGGCGCTTTTCTTTCTCAAAGGTTCCGCCGGAAGCAGCCTGCGTACTTCGGATATCTATCGGGGGATCGTGCCGTTTATCGTCTTGCAGCTGCTCAGTATCGGCATCGTCATGCTGTTTCCCGACCTTGTTTTCGCGTTTTTGTAGCCTTTGCGTCTTCGGTTGCAGACGCATCGCTTTTTTTACACTATAATGCGCGAAAAAAACAAAGGAAACCTTTATGGCACACAAGCATAAAATGAAAATCGCGAAAGTGTTCGAGCATCCTGTTTCGTCGAATATCGACGTCAAGAAACTGCTGCACGCACTCGAACATTACGGCTGCAAGATCGAACATACCAAAAACAACAAAGCGAAAATTTTTTACGGTGAGCATGAATTCGTTCTGCCGCTGCCGCACGGCGACCATCTGGAAAAAGACGCGGTTATCTCCTTGCGCCATTTTCTCGAAACGATCGGACTTACCCCCGACAAACTCGACTGATTTGCGCTATACTTAGCGCATGAAAGAGATCCTTTACGCACCGTGGCGCACCGACTACGTGTCGGGGCCGAAAGTCGAAGGCTGCGTTTTTTGCCACATCAGTTCGCATGCGCAGGACGATACGAAGCTGCACGTCCTTTATCGCGACGAACACTGTTTTGTCGTGATGAACCGCTATCCCTATACGCCGGGGCATTTCATGATTATCCCGCACCGTCATACCGATGCGCTCGAAAGCCTCGACAGTGCCGTGTGGCAGCGTATGAGCATGCTGGCACAGCGGGGCGTGAAAATGCTAAAAGAAGGGTTCGGGGCGCACGGCGTCAACCTGGGCATGAATCTGGGCAAAGCCGGAGGCGCAGGCATTGCCGAGCATATTCATCTGCATCTCGTGCCCCGTTGGGAGCGCGACACGAATTTTATCACTTCTGTTGCCGAAACACGGGTGTACTCCACCGACTTTGAACGTATTTACCGAAAACTGCTGCATCTGGTGCCTGAATATTTCTAGAAAGGCTCCTTAATCGGATGGCAGCCGGCATATTTTGCCTGCTTCAATGGCCTGAAGAAGCATCTTCGCTTCTTCAATACGCTGTCGGTCCGCTTGTTGGAGCCAGCGTATCGCATCATTCTTTTCAGAACGGCTCCGACAATCGTTTGCAAGCATAAGACCAAGGCGATATTGCGCCGGAGCGTATCCTTTTTTTGCGGCAGCCCGATAGAGGGATCGGGCTGCCGCGAGATTGGCGGGACGTCCCTGTGCCTGCTCGAACATCTGTGCAATTATATAGGTCGGTTCCGGTACGGTGTAGCGTTTCGAGAGTGTTTTATAGGTGTCGAAAGCCTCCCGGTAGCGACCGAGTCGTCTCAGAATATCCGCGCTTTGCAAACGGTATGCATTTTTTTCCTCGTCAGGAAGCTGCATGTACCAGTGCAGGGCGAGCAGAAGAGCGTGCCGGTCGGCGTCTTTTTGCGAATAATATTCGATCAGCGCCGTCATGGCACTTGTATGATTTCCTTTCGCTGCAGCCGTCAGCAGTGCGATGGCTTTGGTCGTATTGCACGCCGTCCCATGGCCGTCCATATACATTTTCCCAAGCAGATAGTCAATGCCCGGAGTATGCGATGACTCCAAAGGACTCAACAGCGAGAAAGAGCGGTTGTAGTCATGCGAAATGTAAGCGACCATTCCCGCTTCGATCCGCTCTTTGTCATTCGACAGAAGATGCGTCGAAAGCAATAAAATAAAAACCAATAAACGTATCATATAATTTCTCTTGACATTGTTTTTGCCGTACCGTGAAATATGCGGGTCGACAACAATAGTGTAGCAAAGAATCCGTTGAAAGACGAGACGAAGCGAAACAAACCAGGCAATATCTTTGGCGTACGGCCAAACGATAGATTTGATAAAAAGGATTTTTATGACATCCGTATTGCTCGAATTTTCCATGTTTCCAACCAGCGGCGATTGCCGCGACGGTGCGTCGGTATCGCAATACGTCAGCCGTATCGTCGACATGATCGACCGCAGCGGCGTGCCGTATCGCCTGACCCCGATGGGTACCATCGTCGAAACGCAAAGCGTCGCCGAAGCGCTGGCGATCGTGCAACAAGCCTATGACGTGCTCGGCGAGGATTGCGAGCGGGTCTATTCGGCCCTGAAACTCGATATACGCAAAGGAAAGTCGGGGCGTCTTGTAGGCAAAATCGACTCGGTTAAAAAAGCGTTGGGGCGTGACGATATCGTTGCATAACGCCGTTTTCCGACGTTGCCATTTTTTCCCCACATCATCGCACTATCATTGGGGCAAAAAAAGGTTCCGTTATGTCCTGCGAAAAGGATACGCGTATTGTGGAGCGGCTTAGGAAACTTCAGTTCGACGATACGCTCATCGAAGCGGTGGAAAAATATTTTGAAAGCGCATCGGAACTTTCACGCTATGAATACCTTGTGAAGGTGATCGATTTTATCGACGACGTCCTCGAAGAGAACGCCGAAAAGCGGACGACCGATCAGTGATGAGCGTCGTCGTGGGCGGCATGATAGGCATTGAGCTCCATCGTGATACCCGAGTGAATGAATAGCATGAAAGCCAAGGCGGCGTAAACAACTTTTGCGACACTGTCTCCGACGAACAGCCAGACGATGCCGAACGCGAGGGCGACGCTGAAGATGACGAACCAGTTGCGGTCGCTCATCGTTTCGTTTTCGATATGCATGGTGGCGACTCCTTTTTTCTGAAGTATATCCTATTTTTTCTTGCGCGTCAGTACGAAGGCGACGATCGCCAGCAAGACGGCGAAAAGTCCCATGCGCACGAGCGTTTCATCCATCGTTTCCATGAAAGCCTTCTCAGTGTGTTTTGACGTGAAGGTTGGCGATGTAGTGCGCCAGCGCTTCGATATCGTCGGCGGAGAGGTCCTTGACCTGGTTTTGCATCAAGGTTTTCATGGCGCCGCCGTAGGTACCCTTTTGGTAGCCTTTGATCGCCGAAGCGATACGTGCGGCATCCCATTCGGCGATGACGGCGGACTGGTTGAGTGCCGATTTTTCGGCATGGCTGCCGTGGCAGGCGGCGCATTTTTGAAACAAGACGCCGGGAGCGTGACGGTTGCGTTCGATCAGTTTCGTCGAAACCGTTTCCGAAAGACTGGCCGACGAGACCGTTTCGACGGCTTCGCTCGAAGCATCGGCTGCCGATGACGCGACGGACTTGGCCGGTGCGTTTTTTTGTTGTGCGTCGCATCCGGCGAAGGTGAAGAGGAGCAAGGAACAACCGAGGAGTGTTTTGAACATATTGACGTGACCTTGAAACATGAGGTTTATTCGTCCAAATTCTACCGACTGTACGATGTCTGCCGTATTGGTACAATCCGGAAGCGAAGAAATCTAAAGAGGATTTAAGAATTTGTCTCAAAGGCGTCCTTTTGTATAATGAGAGCTTACAAAAGCCACTGAGGAGATCTATGCAGTTCGAGCCTTATCCGTTTGAAAAACTCAACACGCTTCTGTCAGGAATCAAGCCGCGGTGCGATTGCGAGGCGCTGACGCTGACGATCGGGGAGCCGCAGTTTTCGACGCCCGATTTCATTCAAAAAGCAATGTGCGATGCTGCGCATGAACTGAGAAAATATCCCAAAACCGCCGGTGAAGACGCGCTCAACGCGGCGATGAGGGGCTTCGTCGAACGCCGCTTCGGCGTGAAACTTGCAGCCGAAGCGCTGGTGTCGGGTTTCGGTACCCGCGAAATACTGTTCAATTTTCCGCAATACCTGCTGGCCGGCAAAGAGGCGCCGAAGATGGCGTTCACCAACCCGTTCTATCAGATTTACGAAGGAGCTGCGATCGCTTCGGGGGCGAAGGTACATTACCTCAGCATGGAGGCGGACAACGGTTTCGTCCCTCAAGCGGACGAGGCCGTGCTTGCGCAGTGCGATCTGGTGATTTTGAATTTTCCCAGCAACCCGACGGCGGCCTGCTTGCCGCTTGAAACGCTCAAACGGTGGGTCGAACTGGCGCTAAAACACGACTTCGTCCTCCTCAACGACGAATGCTACAGCGAAATTTATCCCCACACGCCGCCGGCGGGCCTGCTTGAAGCCTCCGTCGCGGCAGGCAACGATACGTTCAAAAACGTGCTGGTGCTCAATTCGGTCTCCAAGCGCTCGAGCGCACCCGGACTGCGCAGCGGTTTTATCGCAGGCGACGCCGAAATTCTCGATGGGTATCGCCGTTACCGCACCTACGTAGGCTGTGCGTCTCCGCTGCCGCTGCAGCGTGCGGCGACGGCGGCCTGGTCCGACGACGCCCATGTCGAAACGTTTCGAAAGGTCTACCGGAAAAATTTCGAACTTGCCCATGAGATTCTCGGCGTCGATATCCCGGAAGCGACCTTCTATCTGTGGCTGCACGTCGGCGACGCCGAAGCCTTCACGCAGCGGCTTTATCGCGACTACAACCTCAAAGTACTGCCGGGCGAATACCTCGCACGTACCGACGCGGACGGCGTGAATCCGGGAAAAGGATTCGTTCGCATCGCCCTCGTCGAAACCCCCGAACGGACCGAAGCGGCACTGCACCGTATCAAAAAGGCATGGCATGGATAAGACCGAAACACTCAAGAAAAAGATCAAAGACGCCCAGGAAGCCGGCGATATCGCCGCGCTTTACGTGCTTGAAAACGAGGCGACGGAAACCTTCGACGAGCAGACGCTGATCGCCTACTATGCCAATATTCTCGACCTGGCACTCGAAAATCTGACCGATGCGCTCGAATCGGCACGGAAAATGACAATGGACGACGTCACCGATTTCGCGACGCTGCGGGCGCTTTACGAATATGCGATCGAGCACTACAGTGCCGGAAAGAACGACGATGCGGCGGCGTTGTTCGAGATTCTGGCGGGGCTGACCGACGACGAAGCGTTCGGCACGGCGATGGCGCGTCATTGTGAATGTGCGCGTCGCCTGAAAGATTTCGAGCAGTTTCTCGACGATGCCGCCGACCTCGACGCAACGCAGCGCAACGGAACGTTCTATATCAGCGCGTTCCGTCCCGAAGAGGGTTATTGCGAAAAGGCGGGTGTGTGAAAATTCACTTTATCGGTATCGGAGGGATCGGCATTTCGGGCCTGGCGCAGTATATGGATCACCGCGGCAATACCGTCAGCGGCAGCGATATCGCCGACAACCGTATCGTGCGTATGCTCAAAGATCGGGGCATACCGGTGACGATCCCGCACGACGCTTCGGCGATCGGTACGCAGGATCTGGTCGTCCATTCGGCGATCATCCGTCCCGACAACGTCGAGATCGTCGCGGCCAAAGCGAGGGGAATCGAAGTGCTGCCGCGGCGCGAGGCGCTGCTGCGGATTTTGCACGACAAAGAGGTCTATGCCGTCGCCGGCGCGCACGGCAAAAGTACGACATCGGCGATGCTGGCGGCCATCATGGAAGGTTCGGCGATTATCGGTGCGGAATCGAAGCAGTTCGGTTCGAACGTGCGCTACGACGACGCGAGCGAACGGCTGATTTTCGAGGCCGACGAAAGCGACGGCAGCTTTCTCAACGCCAACCCTTACTGTGCCGTGGTAACGAATGCGGAGCCCGAGCATATGGAGTATTACGGTTACGATATCGAACGCTTCCACGACGCTTATCGCCGTTTCATCGCGTCGGCGAAATTGCGCGTGCTCAATGCCGAAGACCCGTTTCTTGCGACGATCGAAGGCGAGGCGGTACGGCTGTATCCCTCGCAAGATATTTCGGACGTCGCGTTCGTGTTGCGCGACGGCGAACCGTATACCCGTTTTACGCTGGCCGGGAAAGGGAGTTTCGAAGTCTGGGGATTTGGCGCTCACATCGCGCTCGATGCCGCGCTGGCGATTCTGGCGGCCGCCGAATCGATGCCGATCGAGACGATCCGCAGGCGTCTGGTCGCCTATCGCGGGATCAAAAAACGTTTCGATCTGCTGTGCGCGAACGAAAAAGCGGCGATGATCGACGATTACGGACATCATCCCACTGAAATCGCGGCAACCGTGGCTTCGGCGACAACCTATGCGAAGCTGCAAGGCTTCGATCGCATCACCGCGATCTGGCAGCCGCATAAATATTCACGCACGATCGACAACCTTGATGCCTTCGCTGCGTGTTTCAAAGGCGTGGACCGCCTGGTGATTCTGCCGGTCTGGGCAGCCGGCGAAACACCGCGTTTAATCGACTTCGCCGCCGCATTCGCCGCCTACCGTCCGGTTTTCGCCGACGATATCCGCCGCCGTGACTGTGCGCTGGAACTCCTTCGCGACGGCAACGTCGTCGGCGTCGAAGACGAGGGGCTTATCATCGGGTTCGGCGCGGGTGATATTACCTACAAGCTGCGGGGAGAACGATGAGGTACCTCTACGCCGTCGGTCTGCTGGCCGCACTCTACCTCGTGCTGCACTATTTTACCGAGCTTTCACATCGGCAAAAAAGCGCTATCGTTGCCGGATTGCTGCTGTTTATTGCAGCTGCCGCGATCTACGATGTACGCAAAGCGGAACATGACGCAAAAGTACGCGAGACGGTACTGAAATTTCAGCGTCATCAGCTTTTGCACTGCGGCGATCTGATCGTCAGCGACGGCGAATATACCTACAGCGTCGGTACTCAGAGTTTCATCGCCAATGCAGGCACGCCGCAAGCAGGCCTTATCGTCAGCGCGTCGGAGTGCCGATGAGCGATTTCGGACAGTTGGTCAAGCAGCTCGACCTGCAAGGCCATATCGCGCAGATCGAGTCTTTTTTCAGCCGCAAAAAACCGTTTTACATCGAAGGCGACCAGGGGAGGCATTACCGGTATATCAAGGCGCTCGACAGTCTGGAATTTCCCGCACCGCCGAAGACGAGCGCTTTCGATACGCTGCGCGCCCATCTGAAAAAACAGGGGGTGCTGGGATTCGAGGAGATTTTCGAAATCGTCAAGGTCGTCCGCTATTTCCGGACGCTGCGCAACAAAGCGTTCGAAAACATCATCGGCGAATGGATGGCGACGATCGAGGTGCCTGAAGCTTTCGCCGAGATCGAACGCTATTTCGATGAAAAAGGTGCCTTCAAAGAAGCGCTCGATTCCGAACTTTTCGCCCTTTCCGAGCGCATGGCACAGCGCAAAAACGATATCGGCGACCAGATGAAACGGCTGCTGTTTTCCCAAAAACTAAGGCACTATCTCGTCGACAGCCAGGTGCATTACGTCAACGACGAAGAGTGCCTGCTCGTACGCAGCGGGTTCAATCACGTGCTCAAAGGCAGCGTGGTCGGGCGCACGGGCGCGGGCTTTTTCTACGTCGTCCCCGATGCGCTGCAAAAGAGCAAGGAACAGCTGCGGGCATTGGCGCAGGAGCGCGAGGCGCTGCTTTACGATTATGCCAAACGTTTCTCGGCTGCCTTGCGCGAGCTGCTGCCCTTTATCGGTTTCATCGACAAAGAGTTCGACCGTTTCGACCATTACCAGGCCAGGGTACTTTTCGCGCGAGCGCATGCCCTGCATATCGTTGCGGCACAAAAAGACGACCGTATCGTCTTGCACGGTTTCGAGCATCCGGCGCTTTCGCGTCCCAAACCCGTGGGCATCGATTTCTCCGCGTCGGTGCTGATGGTGACGGGCGTCAATGCGGGCGGCAAAACGATGCTGCTCAAATCGATGCTTTCCGCGGCACTGATGGCCAAATATCTGCTGCCGATGAAGCTCGACCCGCACCGTTCGCATATCGGGGCGTTCAAGCGGATCGAGGCGATTATCGACGATCCGCAGAACGTGCGCAACGATATTTCGACGTTTGCGGGGCGGATGCAGCAGTTTTCGCAGCTGTTGTCGCGGCGTTCGGCGCTGGTCGGGGTCGATGAAATCGAGTTGGGGACCGACAGCGACGAAGCCGCGGCTTTGTTCAAAGTGATCCTCGACGAGCTGATTGCGCGGGGTCAGAAAATCGTCGTGACGACCCATCACAAGCGTCTGGCGTCATTGATGGCCGACCGCGGCGACGTCGAGCTCGTCGCGGCGATTTACGACGAGGAACAGCGCCGTCCGACCTATGAATTTCTGCAAGGCGTAATCGGCAAAAGTTACGCGTTCGAAACGGCGCTGCGTTACGGTATTCCGTCGCAGATCGTACGGCGGGCGAGGGAGCTTTACGGCGAGCAGCACGAAAAACTCAATCAGCTGATCGAGCGGGGCAGCCAGCTTGAGCGTGAGCTGCGCCGAAAACATGCCCAAGCCGACGAAAAACTCGATACGCTCGAAGCGAGAGCGCGTGCGCTCAAAGACGAACGCGAACAATTGCGCCAGGAGTACGAGGCGCTCGAACGCAAGCTTCGCGGTGAATTCGGTGCGGCGATCGCAGCGGCCAAAGCGGCGGCCAAGGCAGGCGATACCGCGGCGATTCACCGGGCGATGAACAAGGCCGCCAATCAGCTTCCGAAAAAGCGTGAAACCCCCAAAAGCGCCGAGCCCGTCGCCTTCAAGGTCGGCGACCGCGTCAAGTACCGTCGGGAGCAGGGGGTGATCGTCGCGCTCAAAGACAAAGAAGCCACGATCGAAGTCGAAGGAATGCGCCTGCGAGTCAAGCGGCGCGACCTCAAACCGGCCGGAAAACAACCCAAGCCGCGCCCGAAAGTTCAGGTGACCAACAAGGTCGAGCGCCGCAGCGGCCTTAAACTCGACCTTCACGGCCTGCGCGCCGAAGAAGCGCGCGAAAAGATGGACGTGTTTCTTTCGGATGCGCTGATTCAGGGATGGGACGAGGTCATCATCTATCACGGCATCGGAACGGGAAAGCTGGCGCATGCGGTCAAGGAGTTTCTCAAAGCGCACCCCAGCGTCAAACGTTTCGAGGACGCACCGCCGCAGCTTGGCGGGTTCGGTGCGAAAATCGTTTATTTATAATTTAAAAAAGATTGTGTCATCATTGAATTTTAATTTTCAAAGGATGTAAATGAACAAGACGATCGCATGGATGTTGGCCTTGTATCTGGCCGGTACGACGGCATTCGGTGCCGAGGTGTCCGAACCGATGCACGAAGAAGAACCCGCTATGTACGTGGTGCTCAAATGGCTTTATTCGCTCGGCGGTGATATCGACGAAGGTGAAGAGACGATCGAGGGCGAAAGCGGCCGCGGGATGGGGGTCGACATCGGTTATCGCCTCGGGTACGGTTTTGCGATGGAAGTCGATTATTCGAACTACACGAACAGGGTACATAAAAAAGCCGAAGGTGCCGAAACGGAACGCGGCACGGCACGCTACAAGGCTTATGCGCTGGATCTGCTTTACAGCTATCATATGACCGAGCAATGGGGCGTTTTCGTAAAAGGCGGCTGGGAATATGAAAAAGAGGAGATCGCGGCATTCGATTCGACCGGTTACGACAACGGCGGCGTCGCCGGGATCGGCACGGAATACCTCTTTGGCGAAGGTGTCGGTACGGTTGTCGAATACGAACACTCTTTCATCGACGGTCCGCACGGCGATTCGGTTTTTGTCGGCCTGTTGCTCGATTTCGTGGATTAAGACGCCGATCACGACGATTTCGGCGGTTTTGCCGCCGTCTTTTTCTTTTTTTTGAGTTATACTTATTCTTACTTCCAAATAACTGCAACGGGATGCGATGATACGCAAACACATTACTGAACAGACTGCCATTTTTCTCAGTGTCGCCAAATGGGTGGTGCTGTCGTCGGTGGTGGGCGTGGTGATCGGTGCGGTAGTCACGCTCTTTTTGAATATCCTTATCTGGGGAGAAGGGCATCGTGCCGATGTCCCTTTCAGCTATTACTACCTTTTGCCCGTTGCCCTCTTTTTGACGGTTTTTATCGTGCGGACGTTTGCGCCCAATGCGGAGGGGCACGGCACGGAGAAGGTGATCGAGGCGGTGCATAAGCGTCACGGGAAAATCGACGTTGCTGTCATTCCCGTCAAACTGCTTGCGACGCTGCTGACGATTTTCGCCGGCGGCTCGGTCGGAAAAGAAGGGCCGGGTGCGCAGATCGGTGCGGGAGTCGCTTCGCTGCTGTCGGATCTGCTGACGTTCTCGAAAGAAGATCGCAAAAAACTGGTCATCTGCGGTATCAGTGCCGGTTTCGCCGCGGTTTTCGGCACGCCGATCGCCGGCGCGATCTTCGGCGTCGAAGTGCTGATTATCGGCGTGATTCTCTACGACGTGCTGCTGCCTTCGTTCATCGCCGGTTTTGCAGCGTTTACGACCGCCCAGTTCCTGGGAATCGAATATACCTATTTCGACATCCACTTCTTTCAAAAGGTCTCCCTTGATCTGCCGTTGATTCTCAAAGTGGTTGCGGCGGGAATTTTTTTCGGCGTCATCTCCGATCTTGTCGTGACTTCGCTCAAATGGACCGGTGTCCTGGTCCATCGTCTGCGCCTGCATCCGTACCTTGCCGCGTTCGGCGGGGGCGTCGTCCTTGTCGTGCTCACGTGGGTGGCGGGCGATCGCTATCTCGGCCTGGGGCTGGGGACCATCAAAGATGTGCTCACCCCGCATCCGTACATTCCCGTCGATGTGCCGTGGTACGCTTTTTTGCTCAAGACGCTTTTTACTTCGATCACCCTTGCCGTCGGCGGCAGCGGGGGGATTATCACGCCGCTGTTCTACATCGGTGCGACGAGCGGCATGTCGTTCGCGCATCTGCTGGGCGATACGCACGTGACGCTGTTTGCGGCGCTGGGCTTCGTCAGCGTCCTTGCCGGTGCGACCAACGCTCCGATTGCCGCCACGATTATGGCGGTGGAGCTTTTCGGAATCGAGATCGCCCATTACGCGGCGCTCAGTGCGGTCATCAGCTTTCTGATCACCGGGCACCGTTCGGTGTTTCCGTCGCAGATTCTCGCCATGCGCAAGTCGGAAATGCTCGAGGTGCGCGTCGGTGAAGAAATCGAAAAGGCCGAAGTCGATCTGCAAAACGAGGAAAAAGGAAAAATCGACGATATCAAAGCCCGTTTGCAGGCCAAACGTCTGGAGCTCAAAGAGCGAAAAAGCCGCAAACCGGCATCACGCAGCGAGCGAAAGGAGAAATAGATTATGGAAATCGTTATCGCAGGTGCGGGCCGGGTCGGGTTTCAGCTGGCCAAAACCCTGAGCGGCGCCCATAACGTCACGGTCATCGACCGCAATGCCGAGGCCCTCAACCGCCTTCAGGAATCGCTCGACATTCTCGCGCTCGAAGGCAACGTCGAAGACCCTCGCACCTATCGAAAGCTCGTCGATTCGCGTATCGACCTTTTCATCGCCGTGACCGATCTGGACGATGCCAATCTGATCGCCAGCCTGATCGTCGGCGACGCGGTGGAAGTTTCGCGTAAAATCATCCGTCTGCGCAATGCGTTTTTCGACCGCAGTTCGATTCGTGAGAAACTGGAAATCGAGACGGCAGTGTTTCCGTTCGCGCTGACGTCGGGGACGGTCGCCGCGCTGCTCGAATACCCGCGTGCGAACAACGTCAAATCGTTTCCGGACACGCCGTTGAAACTGATTTCGCTGCGTGCGGGAAGCGCCGCTTCGCGGATCGCCGAGCGGCGCGACGAGTACACCGTCGTCGGCATCGAGCGCGGGCGGCACTTTTTCGTTCCGCAGGCCGCAGAAACGATCGAGGCCGGCGATCTCGTCTATCTTTTCGGCGAGGAGAAGTCGATTCGTTTGCTTTGTGCCAAAAAACACGGCGAAGCCGCGCACATCGCTCGATGCGTCGTTTTCGGTGCCGGTGAACTCGGCATTGCGGTCGCCGGGGCGCTGCTTGCCGCAGGCGTCGACGTAAAAATGATCGACAAGGATCCCCGGCGCTGCGATGCGGCCGACGAGATGCTCGGCGGCAGGGCGATGACGATCAGCTGCAAATACGGCAGTGCGGAAATCTTCGATGAAGAAGGGCTTGGGAATGCCGATATGGCCGTTGCCGCGACCGATGACGACGAGTACAACGTCGTCAAGTGCCTCGAAGCCAGAGAACACGGCATCGACAAGGTCGTCGCGGTCAACAACGAACCCGAATATTACAATCTGATGCACGATTTGGGAATCGTCGTCGTCCGCGGTCCGAAGATGAGTGCCTACAATGCGATCATGGAAAACATTTTTGCCGGAGGCGTCGTGATGGAACGGCGTTTTTGCGGCGGCAAAGGCGTCATTTTGATTCGTCATGCCGACGCGCCGCTGGCGCCGCGCGGCCGCCGTGCACGGCCGCCTGCGGGAGCGGCCGCGAAAATGCTCGTGGTGGAGGGGAGCCGCCGGTACGATTACGACGGCACGGTGCCCGCGGGAGCGATGCTCGTCGTTTTCGCCGCACAAGACGATGCCCCGCAGATCAAGGCATGGCTGCATGGACTTTAGAAATGTATTGAAACTTTTGAGCCTCATCGGCGTGACGCTCTCGCTTTTTTTCTGGCTCGATGTCGGGGTCGGGGTCGTTTACGGCGAGAAGGTCGGACGGCTGATCGGTTTCGTCACGCTTTTTTTCGCCCTCAACGCCGCGATCTTTCTTGCGCTGCGGCGCCACACGGTACGGCTCAACATTCGTGAAAGTATTCTTTCGGTCAATTTGCTGTGGCTGCTGCTGGGCATCGCCGGTGCCGCGCCGCTTTTGCTGTATACCCCGATATCGCCGGCTTCGGCGTTTTTCGAAGCGATCAGCGGGTTCACCACGACGGGGGCGACGGTGTTTAGCGACATCGAATCGCTGCCGCATCTGGTGCTGTTTCACCGCAGCCTGATGCACTGGCTCGGCGGCATGGGCGTGATCGTACTGAGCGTGGGCCTGCTTTCGTTCATCAATCCTACCGGCAGCCTTTCGCTGTTCAAGGCCGAAGCGACGGGGATCCGTATCGAAAAACTGCGTCCGAAGATCAGAGAAACGGCCCTGGGGCTTTGGGCGGTCTATGTGGTATTGACGCTGATGGACACGGTGTTGCTGAAGCTGTTCGGAATGGATTGGTTCGATGCGGTCAATCATGCGTTTTCCACCCTGTCGACCGGCGGATTCTCGACAAAAAACGCATCGATGGGTTTTTACGACGGCAATGCCGCGATTCTCTGGACGACGACGTTGTTCATGCTGCTTTCGGGGATCAACTTTTTAGCGCATCTGCGGCTTTTTTACAAAGCCGATGCCAGCGGTTACACGACGGAAGAGGTGCGGTGGTATCTGCTGCTCTTCGCCGGTTTGGGCACGGCGCTGACCGCGGTGCATATGGACCTGGCTTCCGACGGCCTGGCACACGCCGCGACCCATGCCTTTTTCACCGTCGCTTCGGTGATGACGACGACGGGTTTTGCGACGATCGACTACGGGACGTGGAGCCATCTTGCGGTGGCGGTCATTTTAATCGCCATGCTGATCGGCGGCAACGCCGGTTCGACGGCCGGGGGCATCAAGGTGATCCGGTACGTCGTCATCAGCAGGACCCTCGTATCGGAACTCAAACGCATTCTGCATCCGCGTGCCGTGGTTTCGGTCTTTGTCGACGGGGCACGGCTGCAGCAGAACGTGCTGGCTTCGACGTTCGGTTTTTTCACGCTCTTCGTCATCACCGTCGCGATGTTGAGCGTTTACATCTATGCCCGGGGCTACGATGAAATGACGGCGTTTTCGGGGGCGCTGGCGATCGTCGGCAACGTCGGGCCCGGTTTCGCGCACGTCGGCCCATCGGACAACTTCGGCTTTTTCGGCGACATCGACAAGCTGGTCTTTTCGGTCGGCATGATCATCGGCCGCCTGGAGTGCTATACGGTCTACATCCTCTTTACCGCGTCGTTCTGGAAGCGCTTCTAGGCCGGAATGCGCTATAATCTCGTTAAAAAAAAGCCTGCCGATGAGCCGTGAAGAGTATCTTGAGAACGTTGAACTGCTGAAAAAATACGCCTACCGTTATTACGTGCTCGACGACCCGATCGCCAGCGACGAGGAGTACGACCGCCTTTACCGTGCCGTCGAGGCGTACGAACGTGAACATCCCGACGAGATCCTTCCCGATTCGCCGACGCAAAGGGTGGGCGCCGAACCGCTCGAAGGGTTCGAAAAGGCCCGTCACCTTTCGCGGATGTGGAGCCTTGAAGACGTCTTCGACGCATCGGAGCTGCGGCAGTGGATGGAACGGGTCGAAAAAGGGCTCGAAACCGCGCGACCTTCGTATTACTGCGAGCCAAAATACGACGGGGCCAGCCTGAACTTGATCTACGAACACGGCCGGCTCAAGCAGGCGATTACCCGCGGCGACGGCGTCGTCGGCGAAGACGTCACGCAAAACGCGCGCACCATCCGCACGGTTCCGCTTGCGATCGCCTACGAAGAGCTGATCGAGATTCGCGGCGAGGTCGTGCTTTACAAAGACGAATTCGAACGCATCAACGCCGAACGCGAAAAGGCCGGCGAGCCGCTTTTCGCCAACCCGCGAAACGCTGCGGCGGGGTCGCTGCGTCAGCTCGATCCGCGCGTCACGGCCCGGCGCAATCTCGTTTTTCTGCCTTACGGAATCGGGGAAAACCGCCTGGAAGAGCCGCTGCTCAGCCGCCGCATGCAGTGGGTCTATTCCCTGGGTTTCAAAGCACCGCCGCTGCGCGAAACGGTCGCGGATTTCGAAGGCATCGAACGGCTTTACGGGCAAATGAAGGCCGAACGCGACGGCTACCCGATGATGCTCGACGGCATGGTCGTCAAAGTCGATCAGATCGCGTTGCAGGAGGTGCTGGGCTATACGGTCAAATTTCCGCGCTGGGCGGTGGCGTACAAGTTTCCGGCGGTCGAGAAGGTGACGCGCATCAAAGACATCGTGCTTCAGGTGGGGCGCACGGGCGTCGTGACACCCGTCGCTGTCGTCGAGCCCGTCGATATCGAAGGCGTGACCGTCGAGCGGGCGACGCTGCACAATTTCGACGAGATCGAGCGCAAAGATATCCGCATCGGCGATTACGTCATCATTTTGCGCAGCGGCGACGTGATTCCGAAAATCGTCAAGGTGATTCCCGAACGCCGCGACGGCAGCGAGCGCCCGCTCGAGCGCCCGACACACTGCCCGGTATGCGGCAGCGAGCTGCTCGATGAAGGGGCGCTGATCAAATGCCAGAACCTCTCGTGCGAGGCGCGCGTGGTCAACGCCATTATCTATTTCGCTTCGCGCCAGTGCCTCGATATCGACGGGCTTGGCGAAAAAATCGTCGAAGCGCTCTATAAAGCCGGCCTGGTGCGCAGCGTGACCGACCTGTACACGCTGCGCGAAGAAGATTTGATGCAGCTTGAAGGGTTCAAGGAAAAAAAGAGCCGGAATCTGATCGCGGCGATCGAGCGCAGCAAAGGCACGGAGTGCTGGCGTTTCGTCAATGCGCTGGGAATCGAGCATATCGGCGAGGTCGCTTCAAAAGCGCTGTGCGAACGATTCGGGCTCGATTTTCTCGATGCCGACGAAGCGGCGCTGCTGGCGATCGACGGCTTCGGTCCGGAAATGGCGGCGTCGCTGCTCGAATTCGTCCGCGTCAACCGTGCACAGATCGAAAAACTCATCGACATCGTTCGCCCCAAAGCACCCAAGCGGCGTCCCGAAGCCGCCGACAACCCGTTCAAGGGCAAGACGGTGGTGCTGACAGGGACCATGAGCCGCCCGCGTTCGCAGATCAAGGCCGAGCTTGAAGCGCTGGGCGCGAAGGTGTCGGGATCGGTGTCGAAGAAAACCGATTACGTCGTCTACGGCGAAGATGCGGGCAGCAAGTACGACAAAGCCGTGGCGCTGGGCGTCGAAACGATTACCGAAGCGCAGATGCAGCGGATGGCGGCGTCATCATGAAGCGCATTGTTTCGGTGCTGCTGGTTGCGGCAATGGCCGGTGCCCAGGAGTCGGGGCCGTACCTTTCGGCGGGAGCGGGCCGTTCGACGTACGAGGACGACGGACGGCTGGAGCGTGTCGGCGAAACGCAGGTGACGCATCTTCGTGTCGAAGCGGGGGCGTTTATCAACCGCTATTTCAGCGTCGAGTTCGGGCTGAACCATTTCAACGATTTTCATGCACAGACTGTTGACGACGAGAAGCTCAAAGAGTCGTTCAACGTCTTTTCGGCCAATGCGTTGGCCCATTACCCGCTTTACGGCGGACGCATCGATCTGTTCGCCAAATTCGGAGCGGGGCAGGTGTTTTGGCAGGAATCCGGGGCGCAGACGCACGACAGCAGCGCCGCGGTGCTCGTCTACGGTCTGGGTGCGGGGGTGCGCATCTGGCCGCGCTGGAGGCTCAACGCGGGGTACGACTGGCACACCTTCGCGATGGATACGAACGACACCCGTTACGATATGGGCCTGGGAACGGCCTATGTCGAGATTCAGGTGCGGTTCTGATGCGCCTCGACCGCTACCTTGTCGAGCAGGCGCTCGCGCAAACGCGTTCGAAGGCGCAGCGTCTGATCAAAGAAGGCTCGGTCAAGGTGGACGGCGCCGTCGCGACGAAGGCGTCGCTCGAGATCGAAACGCAGAAGGTCGAGGTCTCAAACCCCGACCGTTACGTCAGTCGCGCCGCACACAAACTCAAAGGCTTTCTGCCGATGGTTCCGTTCGCGGTCACGGGTATGGAGGCGCTCGATATCGGATCGAGCACGGGCGGTTTCGTGCAGGTGCTGCTAGAGGCGGGCGCGGTGTCGGTCGACGCCGTCGACGTGGGTACCGGCCAGCTGCATCCTTCGCTGCGCGGCGATCCGCGCGTGCGCAGCTTCGAACGCACCGATATCCGCCGTTTCGCACCGGGGCGCACCTACGAACTCGTCACCAGCGACGTGTCGTTCATTTCGCTGACGCACGTGCTTGAAGATATCGACCGTCTGGCGTCGCGCTGGATCGTGGTACTGTTCAAGCCGCAGTTCGAGGTGGGGCGCGAGGCACGGCGCGACCGCCGCGGCGTGGTCACCGACGAAAAAGCGATCGAACGGGCACGGGCGCATTTCGAAGCGGCCTGTGCCGCACGGGGGTGGCGGCATGTCGCCGATGCGCCGGCAGCGATTACGGGAAAGGAGGGCAACCGTGAAACATGCTACTGTTACGAAAAACGTTAAGGCCGTCGCCATCGGCGGTTTCGACGGCATGCACGAAGGGCATCAGCATCTGTTCGAGGCGCTTGGAGAACACGGTGCGATCGTCGTCATCGAAACGGGTTACGCCAACCTGACGCCGGGGCGCGAGCGCGAACGCTTCACGACGCATCCGATCGTCTACGTGCCGCTTGAAGAGGTTCGAGAGCTCGACTGCCGCGGTTTCGTGAACTATCTGAAAACCCGTTTCCCGGGTCTTGAACGCATCGTCGTGGGATACGATTTTCGTTTCGGCAAGGACCGCCGCTGTTCGCACGAAGATCTCAAACGCCTTTTCGGCGGCGAAGTACGCGTCATCGACGAAGTGCGTATCGGCGGCGATTCGGTACATTCGCATAAAATCCGCGCGAAACTGAAAATCGGCGACATCGTCGGAGCCAACCGCTTTTTGGGCCACAACCATACCATCCGAGGCCGTGTCGTGCAGGGGCAGGGTATCGGTGCCAAAGAACTCGTTCCGACGCTGAACATGCGCGTCGAAGGCTTCTTGCTGCCCAAAGAGGGTGTTTACGCGACGCTGGCACGCCTGGACGACGAAGAGCATTTCCGGCCGGCGGTGAGCTTTATCGGGCACCGGCTCACGACGGACGGCTCGTTCGCCGTCGAGACGCACCTGCTCGACGATACCGTGACGGAGGTGTCGCAGATCGAGGTCAGTTTCGTCAAGCGGCTGCGGGAGAATCGCAAATTCGCTTCCATGCCGGAACTCGCCGCAGCGATCGAAGCAGATATCGAAGCGGCGAGAAAAGCCCTCGGCCGATTGGAACTGTAACTTAGCGTGATTTAATGCTTGAAAAGCTATAATTGCCGCACTATTTCGACAAGAAGGAATGCTCGTGGGTGAACTCTTTACTTTCTTCGGCGTGATCAGCGAAAATCACGCCTATCTGTTCTTGGCGCACATGCTGCTGACGGCCGTTATCGTCGTGATGCTGGCGAAGTACGCGGTTAAAAATCTCAAAGTCGTTCCGACGGGAACGCAGAATCTGATGGAAGCCTATCTTCAGGGCGTCGTCGCCATGGGTGCGGACGTTATGGGGCGCGAAAACGCCAAGCGCTACATGCCGCTGGTCGCGACGCTCGGGCTGTTTATCGGCGTGGCGAACTTCATTGGGATCGTACCGGGCTTCGAAGCGCCGTCGGCCTTTTTGAACTTCACGCTGGCGCTGGCGCTGATCGTCTTCGTCTACTACAACTTCGAAGGAATCCGCCACGCCGGGTTCGTCGCCTACATCAAGCACTTCATGGGGCCGGTCGCCTGGCTGGCGCCGCTGATGTTCCCGATCGAGATCGTTTCGCACATTTCGCGCATCGTCTCGCTCAGCTTCCGTCTGTTCGGAAATATCAAGGGTGACGACATGTTCCTCGCCGTCATGTTGCTGCTCGCACCCTGGCTGCTGCCGATCGTCCCGTTCGGGCTGCTGGCTTTCAGTGCGATTTTGCAGGCGTTTATCTTCATGATCCTCACCTACGTCTATCTCGGCGGTGCGGTGACGCTGCACGAAGAATCGCTCTGATGCTCAAAGAGCACCGATAGCGATGAAGCGTTCGACGTTCGAAACGGTGCTCAGCTTTTTGCTCGGGTTCGCCTGGGCGCTTCTTTTTTTAGGTTCCCTGCTCGTTTTCAAAATTACGGTCTATTTCAGTGTGCCGCTGGCGATTCTTGCGACGCTGGTTTTCATTTTCTGGGCACTGTTTTGCATTTTGCTGCTCGAAGGGCTGCACCTTTACAAAGAGCGTAACGAGCTTGCCAAAGAGCAGGTGCGGCTGCTCAAACGCATCGCGGGGAAACTCGACGACAAGGCGTAAGCCGTGGCGTTTTTCGCCTACCTGATCACCGACCGCCGCTACTATACCGATACGCCCGCCGTTTTTCGGGCGGGCGTCCATGCCGCATTGGCGAAACACCTTCCGGAATTTGCGCTTTGCCGCGATCCTCACAACCCCCATTACGCCGAGCTGGCCGAGCATTTCGTCGAAACCTGTGCACAGTTCGACGGCGTCAAAGCGATGCTGCACCGCGATGTCGCGGCGGCGAAACGGCTGGGAGCTTACGGGGTGCATTTGACCTCACGCCAATTCGACCGTATCGCCGAAGCGAAGCAATCGGGTCTGTTCACCGTCGTCTCGACCCATACGGCCGACGAGATCGCCCGTGCCGCGGCACTCGGAGCCGATGCGGCAACCTACAGCCCCGTTTTCGAAACGCCGGGCAAGGGTACCCCCAAAGGTTTAGAGGATTTAAAAGAAATAACGGGTAAAATCAGCCTGCCTGTTATCGCGCTCGGCGGCATTGTGACGCCGGCGCAGATCGAGGCGGTCCGTGTCGCGGGTGCGGCCGGATTCGCTTCGATCCGCTATTTTGCAGATCAATCAACCGCATAAGGAAACCGATTTGTTCGAAGTCATCATCGGGCTTGAAGTCCATGTTCAGCTCAATACGAAAACCAAACTTTTTTGTTCGTGTCCTACCAGTTTCAACGACCGTCCCAACGTCAACACCTGCCCGACCTGCCTGGCGCTTCCGGGTGCTTTGCCCGTCTTCAACAAAGCAGCGCTGCACAAGGCCGTGATGTTCGGTACCGCGATCGATGCGACGATCAACCGGACGAGCTATTTCGACCGCAAAAGCTATTTTTACCCCGACAGCCCGAGTGCCTATCAGATCACGCAGCTGTACACGCCCATCGTCGAACACGGAAAGCTCGAAATCGATTTCGAAGACGGGACGCACAAAACGATCCGCATCAACCGCGCGCACATCGAAGCCGACGCGGGCAAGAACATTCACGAAGGCGAAGTCTCCAAAGTCGATCTCAACCGCGCGGGCACCCCGCTGATCGAAATCGTTTCCGAGCCCGATATGCGTTCGGCCGAAGAAGCGGTGCTGTATCTGAAAAAACTCCACTCCATCGTCCGTTATCTCGACATCAGCGACGCGAACATGCAAGAAGGCTCGTTTCGCGTCGACGTCAACGTCTCGATTCGCCCCAAAGGCGACGACAAGCTCTACACCCGTGTCGAGATCAAAAACATCAACAGTTTCCGTTTCATTCACAAAGCGATCGAACTGGAAGTGGCGCGCCAGATCGAAGCGTGGGAAGACGGCGTGTACGACGAAGAGATCTATCAGGAAACCCGACTGTTCGATCAGACCAGGCAGGAGACCCGTTCGATGCGCGGCAAGGAAGAAGCAGCGGATTACCGCTATTTTCCCGAACCCGACCTGCTCAAAGTCGTCGTCGACGATGCCATGTACGCGCAGGCGACGCAGATCCCCGAACTGCCTGACGAAAAACGCCGCAGACTCGTCGAAGAGCACGGCCTGCGCGAATACGATGCCGCGGTCATCTGCGCCGATCTGGAGATGGCGCACTATTTCGAAAAGATGCTCGAGCAGGGCATCGGTGCGAAAAATGCCGTCACCTGGCTGACCGTGGAGCTGCAAGGCCGCCTCAAAGGCGGCTTGAGCGTTGCCACGTCGCCGATCGACGCACCGACGCTCGGCTTGCTGGTCAAGCGCATCGAAGACAAGACGATCAGCGGAAAGGCGGCCAAAGAGGTGCTTGATTACATGATGGAACACGGCGGCGACGTCGATGCGGTGATCGAGACGCTCGGCCTCAAACAGGTCAGCGATTCCGGGGCGATCGAGAAGATGGTCGACGAGATCCTCGCCGCCAATCCCGACAAGGTGGCTGAATACAAAGGCGGAAAAGAGAAACTTTTCGGCTTTTTCGTCGGCCAGGTGATGAAAGCGAGCAAGGGCAGCGCCAATCCGCAGGCGGTCAACGAAGTGCTCAAGCAGAAACTTTCCTGATCTTATGAATCTGTTTTCCAGAGCGGTCGTCAATCTTTCTTACGCTCTGGAAGCGTCGGCGTCGCACCGAAAGGCGCGGCGGTTCCTCCACCGGCTTTTCAACGACTCCAACTTCAGGCTCAAACGCTATTTCGACCTCTTTATGATGACGCTCATTCTTTCGAGCGTTTTCATTTTGATCCGCGATGTCAAATTTCACCAAGAAGACGCCCTGGCGGTGTTCAACGACTATATCATCTCGGTCATTTTCTTTATTGAATACGTGCTGCGGTTCTGGTCGGCAAGCGACAGTGCAAAGATCATTATCACCCAGTACGAAAAAGACGAGCTGCTTCAGCGCGATTTTCGCTTTGGGCGGGCACTTTTCAAAGCCGTTTACGCCAAATGGAAATATGCCACCTCTTTGCCGGCGATTATCGACCTGCTGGCGATTATGCCGTTCTTTCACGAGCTGCGGCTTTTTCGCCTGTTCATTATCTTTCGCGTTTTCAAGCTGTTTCGCTATACGCAGAATATGCAGCAGTTCGGCACGATTTTAGGGACGAAAAAGTTCGAGCTTCTGACGCTTCTGACGTTCGCCGGATTGATACTGTTCGTGTCGTCGGTGCTGATCTACGTTATGGAAGCGCTCAATCCGAATTCTCCGGTCAATACGCTGTTCGATGCGTTTTACTGGGCCATCGTAACGATTTCGACGGTCGGCTACGGAGACGTGACGCCGGTTTCGCACGAAGGACGTGTCGTGGCGATCGTCGTCATCGTGTCGGGGATTGCGGTCTTGTCGTTCGCGACGTCGATCGTCGTGTCGGCGTTTACCGAAAACATGGATACGATCCGAACCGGCAAGTTGATCCAGGATATGCAAAAACTCAAGCATTTCTATCTGATTTGCGGGTACGGAACCGTTGCCAGACAGACGGCTTCGAAACTGCGACGTTTGGGCAGAAACGTCGTCATCTTCGATGCGAGCGAAGCGAATGTCGCCGAGGCGAGGCATCTGCAGTTTCTGGCGCTTCAGATCGATCCGTCGAACCTGGATGCGGTACGTAAGCTGCATATCGATATGAGCCGGCAGGTGAGTGCCGTCATTTTGCTCGGAAATACCGACGTCGAAAACGTCTATACGACCCTGACGATGCGGGCCCTGGACAAAAAAGTGCGGATTCTGTCCATTTTGCACGACAAGAAGCACCGGCGAAAACTTGAAATCGCCGGGGTGAACGACGTCGTCTATTCCCAGGAGCTGATCGGGCAGCTTTCGCGCGAGTACAGCGGTCAGCCGATCGCTTTCGAGGCGCTTCATGCCCTGCGCGCGGAGCATTCGGGGGTGCTGATCGACGAAATCCTCGTCGACGAGCGTATGGCACATTACGTCAAAACCGTCGAAGACCTGCGCATTCGGGGGCGGCGAATCGTTTTGCTCGGCATCGAATCGAGGCGGGAAGGGCGGTTCGTTTTCAACCCGCCGCGCGATTTTGCGCTTGAAGAAAACGATCTGATCGTCGTTATCGCCGAAAATACGATGCTGCAGGAATATCGCGTGGCACTGCACAAAGAGGTCGGCAAATGGAAATAAATTCGATCGTCATTTTCGGTTACGGCGAGTTCGCCAAAGAGATCGCACGGCAGATCCGCTACAACTACACGCGCCTCGTCGTCTATACGCTGCATCCCGAGTACGTCGAAGAAGCGCAGGAAAACGGCTTTGAAGCGCATTTGGCGAACCTCGACGACAACTGGGACGAATTGGCATCGTACAACCTTGAAACGACCCGTTTCATCTGTGCGTTCGAAGAGGAGGCCGAAAACGTCTTTTTGACCATTTCGCTGCGCGACCGTTTTCCCGACGCCATCATCATCGCACTGGCTTCGACGCAGGACAACGCCGCGAAACTGCGGCTGGCCGGTGCGAACAAGGTCATCGCCGAACTGCAGACGGCATCGGATTTGATCATCGAACTGCTCGAAAAACCGGTGATCACCAAACTGATGCGCGAACTGATGGACACCGAACGCGATTTGCAGGTGGCGCAGATCACACTGAGCGAACATTCGTGCGCCGTCGGCAAGCACCTCAACGAGATTCTCAAGCTCAATACGCACAACGTCATTTTGCTCGCCGTCGTCGATTTTCGCATGAGCGAATCGTTCATTTTCACCGCCAAAGGCTACAACCATATGCTCGATCCGGGCGATGTTTTAGTCGTCATCGGGTACGATAAGGATATCAAAGCGTTCGAAAAAGACATTGGAGGCAGCTGTGAAACGGATCGCCGTCATTGGAGCCGGTAAGTGGGGCCAGGCATTGGCTTTCGCGTTGGCGAAAAACCCGCAAAACGATGTATGTATCACGTCGCGTCATCGGCGTGAGATCGAAAATTTCGTCGATCTGAACACGGCCCTTTCGTGCGACTGGCTGGTGATGGCGATTCCCGCACAGCATGTCGGCGGATGGCTGAAAGAGCATTTTCGCTGTGACGGCAAGAAGGTACTCGTCGCCGCCAAAGGTATCGAGGCCGAAAGCGGCCGCTTTTTGAACGAGATATTCGCAGAACATGTTCACCGTGACGCGATCGCGTTTTTGTCGGGGCCGTCGTTCGCCGCCGAAGTGATGCGTTCGCTGCCGACCGCGGTCGTGATCAGCAGCGAGAACGCCGAGCTGGCGATGGAATGGGCCGAAGCCTTTCCGGCGTTTATGCGTACCTATACCGATACCGATGTCGTGGGGGCGGAGATCAGCGGGGCGTACAAAAACGTCATCGCCATCGCTTCGGGCATCTGCCGCGGGCTGGAGCTCGGCAACAACGCCGCCGCGGCGCTGATCGCACGGGGACTGATCGAAATGCGGCGCTTCGGGCGTGCCTACGGTGCCGTGGACGAAACCTTCATGGGGCTCAGCGGTGCGGGCGACCTGTTTTTGACCGCGAGTTCCGAGATGTCGCGCAACTATCGGGTAGGGTTGGGTTTGGCCGCGGGCAAATCCAAAGACGCAATCGTCGAAGAACTTGGCGAAGTGGCCGAGGGGATCGGTACCGCGTACGCCCTGCACGGGATCGCACGGCGGGAGCATCTGTACCTTCCGATCGCGACCGAGGTGTACGAGATTCTCGAAGGCAAAGCACCCAGAGAGAGCCTGCACGATCTGCTGACGCGTTAGCGCGAAGGAGGGCACATGAAGGAGTATCGGAAACTGATCGTCGCCGCGGTGGTCGCCGCGGCATTTTACGGACTGGCACTGACGGTGCTTTCAGGTGTGCAGGCCGCGCTCGTCGGTGTCGTCGCGCTGCTGGTCGTGCTGTGGACCAACGAAGGCCTGCCGCTGGGCGTGGTTTCGCTGCTGCCTATCGTGCTGTTTCCCGCCTTGCACATTTTGCCGACCAAAGCGACGACGGTCAATTACGCGCACCCTATCATCTACCTTTTTCTCGGCGGCTTTTTGCTGGCGATCGCGGTCGAAAAGAGCGGCCTGCACACCTGGATCGCCGACAAAATGCTGGGCATTTTTCCCGCGACCGCACGCGGTATCATCTTTTCGCTGGCGTTCACCGCGGGCATTATGAGCTCGATTCTCTCGAACACCACGACGACGCTGCTGCTGATTACGATAGCGTTGTTTCTTTCCGACGATCCAAGGTTGAAAATGCGTTTCGCGCTGGCGATCGCCTACGGGGCGAGTATCGGGGGGATCATCACGCCCATCGGTACGCCGCCGAACCTGATTCTGCTCGGCGTGATGGAAGAGCACGGTATGACGATGATTCCTTTCTTTCAGTGGATGTGGATGGTCGCTCCGCTGGCGTTCGTGATGTTCGTCGTCGTCGCGTCGATCTTGAGTCTGGGCGTCAAAGATGTCCGTCTGGAGCGTTCGCAAACGAGGCAGCCGCTGAACGTCGCACAGAAAAAAGTGCTCGGCATACTCGGCGGCCTGATCGTTTTGCTGCTCGTCAACGCGCCGATTCGTCCGTGGTGGGACGGACTGGGCATGAGCGAGCCTGTGATTTTGCTCTCGGCGGGCCTGCTGCTGTTCGCGCCGCCGTTCAATCTGCTCGACTGGGAAGAGGACAAGGCGAAAGTACCGTACAGAATCATGTTCCTTTTCGGAGCGGGGTTCGCCATCGCCAAAGCGTTTACGAAAACGGGGCTTGCCGATCAGGTGGCGCATTATCTGATCAGTTACAGCGATTTGACGCCGCTGTACCTGCTGCTGCTGATCGCGGTCATGATTACGTTTACGACCGAGATTACCTCGAACACGGCGCTGATTTCGATCATGCTGCCGGTGATTTATGCCGTTTCGGAACAGTCGGGGCTCGATACGACGCTGCTGATGATGGTGGCGACGATCTGTGCGAGCTACGCGTTTATGCTCCCCATCGCCACGCCGCCCAACGCCATCGCGATGTCGAGCGGCGTGATCAAAATTCGCACGATGGCGCTTTACGGACTGGTGTTCAACCTGGTCGGGATCGCATTGATCGTACTGATTGCGAAATTTTTCTGGAAACCGGTATTGGGGTGAACGCCGCGATTACGTTTCGAACGATGCGATCAGCGGATTGTGATCGGAAACTTGCTGCGTATCGACGGCCCGGGCGTCAAGGAGCGTAAGGCCGCGATAGAACAGATGATCGAGCGGCTTGAAGAGCATGCGTTTGATATGGTGCGCGTCATGGACGGCGGCCTGTTTCAGACTGAGATGCGCGGCAAATTCGTCGAGGCTGCGCAGCCGTTTCGTGCTCCATGTATTGAAATCCCCCGCGACGATCAGGGGCCCTTCGACGGTGCGCAGCCGTTCGTACAGACGCAGGATTTCGTCGGCGAATACGGCGGCGGAAACGAAATTGATCGCGTGCAGGTTGACGGCGGTGAGCATTGCACCGTTTTGCAGCCGGTGCCGGGTGATTAAAAAGCTTTTACGCGTGGCGATGCGCAATTCCCGGCGCCGTGTGCGTACCGCTTCGGCGGTTTCGAAACGGCAGCGGGCGGCGCTGAGTACGCCGTGGCGTTTGAGATTGAAGGCGAGTGCATAATCGTAGGTTTCGAGACAGTGCGGCGCATACGGGGTGAACGGGGCTTCTTGCAGCAGCCACAGGTCCGGATCGTAGCGGCGCCGCAGGGCACAGAAGGTTCGGTCGAAAGCGGGGGTGCCCATCTCTTTGTGCACGTTCCAGCACAGCAGCGAAAACCGGCTGCCGAGCGTGTCGTTTTGCCGATCGAGGGTGTGCAGATGCAGCGACACGGTTTACAGCTGCGGGGCGACGATGCGCCCGAGATTTTCGAGGATACGGCGCAGCGGACCGGCCGGAGCAAGGCCGTGCGGGCAGGTTTCGAGCAGGCCGTTCATCCACTGCTCGACGGCCGTGAACATGGCGCCGCCGTGGCCGATGCAGACGATTTCGTAATTCAAAAAAAGGCTGCGCTGGTCGAAATTGAGTGTGCCGGCGACGACGTGGTCGTCGTCGATAAGAATCGCCTTGGCGTGAAGCATCGTGCGGTCGTACACGGCGATATCGCCGCCCCAGTCGGAAATTTCGCGCATGTAGCTGCTGCGTGCGATTTCGAAAATATGGTGGTCGGGGGTTTTGGGTGTGATGATCTTGATATCGACGCCTTTGGTGTGTGCGATGCGCAGCGCATGCATGGTCGCTTCGTCGGGAATGAAATAGGGCGTAACGATCCAGATCCGTTTGCGGGCGTTGAATACGGCGTTGAGCAGTGCGTCGTACAGTGCGTCCGAGGCGATATCGGGCCCCGAAGGAACGACCTGAAGCCGCTCGCCGCCCGCGGCAGGCGCCTGGGCGGGCGGCACGTCGAGAAGGTCGGACGAGGAAAAATTCCAGTCGGAAATGAAGACGCTGCGGTAATAGTCGGTCGCCGGCCCTTCGATGCGAAAGAGCAGATCGTTCCACCGTTTGGGGTTGGCATCGGGGCCGAAATAGTCGCGGCTGAGGTTCATGCCGCCGCTGAAGGCGACGGTACCGTCGAACAGATAGATTTTCCGGTGCAGCCTGAGGTTGAAGTGGGTATTGCGCAAAAAGGGGCGCAGCGGCATGAAAAAGGCGATGCTGACCCCGGCGGCTTTGAGCGCATCGAGACGGGAGGGACGCACATAGAGCCCGAACGAGCCCACGGCATCGATCAGCAGCCTGACGTCGACGCCGTCTCGGGCTTTGGCGGCGAGCAGCTCCATCAACGGCAGCATGACCTCGTCGGGCTCGAAAATGTACGTCGCCAGCCAGATGCTTCGGCGGCTTTGGGCAATCGCATCGCGCAAGGCAGCGTATGCATCGGTTCCGTCGACGATCAGCGTGAAGTCGTTGCCGTCGGTCGCCGGCGGGATACCGTGGCGGTGCAGCACGCTTTCGATGGGGCTCAAGCGTGCCGCATCGTTTCGGTGTACCCGGGAGAAGTCCGCCTTGAACGGTGTTTTGGGAATTTTTCTGCGCCCCAGAAACAGGTAAAGGAATACGCCCGCATACGGAATGGAAAAAATCACCAAAAACCAGGCGATCATGCTTGCCGGCGTACGGCGGCGTGCGGTCATGTCGAACAGCACGGCGAGCAGCACGAGCTGCCACAGCAGATAAACAATAGAGGTTTCCGGATTCATCGGCATAAGGAATCTTATCGAATCTCGGGTAAAATGGCGTCAAAAAGGATAAACATGATCGTCCATATCGTAATGTTCAAGTTCAAAGAGGAAAACAAGGCGGCGCATATCGCCGAAGTCGAGCGGATGCTCAACGCGCTTCCCGATCGTATCGACGGGCTTTTGAGTATGGAAGTCGGGATCGACTTCAACGGCAGCGAACGGGCGATGGACATGGTGCTCACATCGACGTTCGAAACGGTCGAAGACCTCAAGGTCTACGCGACGCATCCCGCGCATCTTGAGGTAGTGAAGTTCATCCGCGAAACGACGATCGAGTCGAAAGTGGT
>CAZYEW010000011.1:26793-29483 GCA_964646705.1 uncultured Sulfurimonas sp. | reverse complement strand
TCGCCGGTTTTGGCATCGTAGATACCGATGCGTCCGGTCGTCCATTCGCTGATCATCGTCCATTTGCCGTGGTTGGCCGGTTCGGCGTGCAGCAGGCGCGGCTGAACCGGATGGGCGACTTTGGAACCTTTTTTGGCGGTGTACGGTACCAGCTCCTCTTTCGAGATCTTCGACTGAACGGCTTTCGGCGTGACGCGGTTGTACTGCGTCGCATCCCATTTTTGCAGGATCTTGCCGGTATGCGCGTCGATCAGATGCCCCTCTTTTTTGCCGACTTCGATAATGCGGTCGGTTTTGAGGGTTTGCTTGTTGATGAGGTAGACCTTGTTGTAGTTCGCCGGGCCGCCGAGGACGCAGTCGGACCAGATGTACGGGGTGTCTTTGCTCGTACCCACGAACAGACCGCCGCCGGCGGTCGGAACGTTGGCGACGACTTCGTTTTCCATATCCCAGATCACGACGTCACCGACGTTCATGCTGTTGGTGGCGTTGAGCTGGCCGTATTTGTCGTTATACCACGAACTTCCCTGACCCGGGTGCGGTTTGGTGCCCGGGCCGGTGTAGATTTTGGCGGCGAGTTTTTTCGTTTTGAGGTCGATGACGCCCATCAGGTCGCTTCCCTGCGAGGCGACGTACACGAAACGGCCGATCTGCTTGCCTTCGTTTTCAAACGCGTCGTGCAGGATTTTCCCGATGTTCGGCACGTCGCCGACGATCGGGAAGTCGGGTTTGCTGTAATCGACGATATAGACATGCCCGCCGTCTTTGAGGGCGAAGACGAAATAGGGTGCATACGGCGTGTCGGCGATGAACGCGACGCGGCTGGGCCCGATGTTGCCGTCGGGATCGATGACGCTCGAGGTCGGATAGACTTTGAGCGGTTCGAGGGTCTTGGCGTCACAGAGTACGGCACCGCCGGGGTTGTAGTTGCCCGCCATGACGTATTTGCCGTCGGGCGAAACGGCCAGACCGCGCGATTCCTGACCGACCTGCACGCTGGCGATCGCCGGCTGGCCGGGAGCGTTGAGGTCGAACATCGTCAGGCGGCCCGAGCGGCTGATCGAATAGGCGTAGCGCGGCATCCGCTTGTTGGTGACGGTGACGTGCACGGCGAATCCCGCCTTGTGGCGCGAAAGCACTTTGCCCGTCGTCGAATCGATGAAATCGACGAGCGATGCGTCGCGTTCGGTCGCAAACGTGATGTCTTTGACGTCTGCGACATCGACCGGTTTGGGATATTTTTTGTACAGTGCCGTACGGTCGGCGAGCTGCTTCCATGTTTTATGCACGTCGTCGAGCGAGAGTTTCAGTTCGACGGTGTTTTTCCAGTTCATCAGCCAGTTGACCATGCCGGCGGCATCGTCTTTGCTAAACAGATGTTTCCACGACGGCATCGCCGTGCCTTCGCGGCCGTTGAGGATCGTTTCGGCGAGCGAGTAGGCCTCTTTTTTCTTCAGCGCTTTGGGGCGCAGATCGGAACCGACACCGCCCTGGTGAATCGGGCCGTGACATCCTTGACACTCTTTTTCGTAGACTTTCGCGAAATCCATTTTGGATGTACCGGCATAGAGCGAGCCGGCAACGAGTGAAACCGCAGCGGTAGCGCTGAGAAATTTACCAAGTCCCATTGTTTCTCCTTTTTTCAAGTTGAATACTTTGAAGTGCTTCAAAAGTATTATACATGTTTTATCTTAAACCGCGACAAAGCATCGATATGCTTCGTCCGTTTACCATTCGCCTTGCGTGCCGCCTTCTTCTTGCAGCTTCTTCTTTTCCTGAAAGTAGATGAAGAACATCGGAATGATGATGACCGTGTGCAAAAAGATGGTCAGCGTCAGCGGCCCTTCGTTAAGCAGGGCAAACAGGTTGTTGCATGCCAGGTCCGTACAGGTTTCCCACATGATTGACTCCTTTAATATGGTGAAGGCGCGAGGGAATGACCCTTACGCCTCTTGCGATTCGACCTTGCCGATGGTCAGCAGATCCCACAGCAAGTAGACGAAACCGAGGAAGGTGACGATACCCATCGCCAGACGCCAGCCCATGGCCTGTGCCATCCACGGCAGATTCTGCGCGGTGAAATAGGCATCCCAGCCGCCGCCGAGGTCGGCGCGTTCGACAAGCACCTGCTCATAGCCGGCGATCGTCAGTGCGACGGTCATGCCGAGTACCCCGAAGGTGATGAGCACGATCGCCATTTTGCTTTTGAACGTCATCGTCATCTTCTTGATGCCCGAGGCCCCCTGCACGCCGACGTACATCATACCGACGAGAATCGTCGCATAGGCGCCGAAGAACGCCAGGTGGCCGTGTGCCGCGGTGAACTGCGTACCGTGCGTATAGATATTGACCTGCGGCAGGGTATGGAAGAATCCCCAGATCCCAGCTCCCAGAAAGTTGCCGAAGGCGTTGAGCGCGATCCAGGCCATCGCCGGCGTATTGTTGACGGCGTGTGCCGTTTCGCCCTGGCCTGCATGGGCCTCTTTGTGACCTTGCTCTTTGCCCCAGTCATAGAGGACGTGGACGAACATCGCAACCAGCGGTACCGGTTCGAGCGAACTGAAGAGCGCACCGATTTCCCACCAGTACTCCGGCGTACCGATCCAGAAATAGTGGTGACCCAGGCCGAGAATTCCTGATCCGAAGAGCATCAAAACTTCGATCCACAGCCACATTTCGACGATTTCGCG
>CAZYEW010000011.1:23287-26693 GCA_964646705.1 uncultured Sulfurimonas sp. | reverse complement strand
GAGCACGACGACGACGATGCCGATATCGGCCCAGCGCGGTGCTTCGATGTATTCACGCCCTTCGTTGATCAGCCAGATCGTCGTTTCGGAACCCGAACCGATCTGAATGAAGATGTAGACCAGTACGACGACGGTCACGGCGGCGGTCAGTACCCAAAAAGCGAGCTTGCCGAGTTTGGCGCCGACGACGTCGATGCCCGTTTCGTCGGGCAGCATGTAATAGACCGAGCCGATCATCGCATAGAGCATCCAGACGACGAGGGCGTTGATGTGGACCATCCGCGCGACGCTGAAGTCAAACAGCTCGAACAGGAATCCGGGCCATACGAACTGAATGGCGGCGATGATCCCCATCAACAGCTGCGCGCCGAACAAAACGATGGCGACGCGGAAATAGTTCATCCCCAGTTTTTGGGATTCGTATTGCAAGTGTGCGTTAGTGAGCATTCGTGCCTCCTTCCAGACGTTTGGCGTTCTGCGAGAAGTTGCGCGGGAAGCCGTTGGTGTCGATGGCGCTCATGTGTTTCAAAAAGGCCACGAGTGCAACGGCTTCGTCATGCGTGATTCCAAGGTTTGGCATCATCCGCGCGTGTGTCGGATACTGCGAAGGATGCATCAGGAATTCCGCCATCGCTTCTTCTTTGCTGCTTTTTCCCGTGATCGCCGCCATGGTGCCGTCTTCCCATTTGGGATCGAGCCACGCTTTGGTGAGATCAGGAGCGTAGTAGGCACCGTTGCCCAGCAGCGTATGACAGTTCATGCAGTTTTTTGCCTGTTCGGTCAGTTTGCCGTGGTGCAGCAGTGCCGCCGCTTCTTCCGCGCTCCACTGCTTGCCGAAGAACGGCTCTTTGGCACCGATCACAGGTACCTCGTGGCCGCGCTTGGCATCCATCTTGTAATCGATATGGTAGTTGATAACCGTCGGTGCGGGAATACGTTTGGTGATGCCGTTTTGCAAATCGGCGTCGCTGCCCATGCTGATCTGGCCCATCGTGTTGAACGTCAGCCAGATGAGCAGCACGACGGCCATCCCCGTAACCCATGCCGCGGAACGGCGCCAGAACCGTATACTGGTCCAGACCGATGCGCTTTTGTTACTCATAGTTCCTCCTTGTTTTTCCGGTGTGTCACGACCGGGATTCATCCGCTTTACTGTACCGCTTTTCCGCCTGTTCCACCAAATAAAAGTACACATGCGGCGCGAAGAGGTAAGCCATCATCGCGACCATGAGCACTTTGAAGGTGAACGGACTGCTGTGAATCCGAGCAGACAGGTCGTACAGACTGTAGGTCTGCAAAATCCAGAAAAGGTAAGAAAACGGGATCCACTTTTTCGAAAGAAATCCCATTTTCGACAGCGTGATGAGCGCTGCATACCCGACGCCCAGCACCAAAACCAGTGTCGAAACGACAAAGATGCCGAGAAACTCGTTCGCCGCGATGGGCGGCATCGAGATAACAGTGTCCATTACACTCCCTTTTCCGAATTAAAGCACGAAGTATTATGACGGATTTTGTACGAAGAGGTTTTGACATACGTCAAGAAATTTTGTTTTTGCGTAAATGCATAGAAGATAAGAAAAAATTAAGGCTGACACGTGCCTACGGTTTGTAGACAAGGCAGCGGGCGGTAAAGAAGGGCCGGACATAGACGGGGGAGCGAAAATAGTCGCCGTCGAGCTCCCAGCCGTTGGCGCGGCTCAAAATGACCGATTGCGCCCCTTTGCGTATCATACGGCTTTCGCAGATAATGCGGTCTCCTTGCAAAAAGGCTTGGCGCACTTCGGCCATGCGGGCGGTCGTCACGTAAAAATGGGCCCCGATGGCGACGGCAAGCACGCTCCCGACGCCGATCAACCCTTTTTTCACGGCACCTTTTCCCATAAACGGGCGTGTCGTGACGAACAGCGTCACGGCAAGAACGACCGCGGCCAGTATGAGGTAGCCGCCCTCCAGGTAGAAAAAAGTCTGCATGCCATAGCCTTTTGCCGAATATCGTTTCAATCATAGCATAATCGCAGCGCGTGGCCGATTGATGTTCATCAAATCTTTTTTTGATTATAATGATGCCCCTTACGAAGGAGTGGCGATGGATCTGGTACTGACGCTGGTTTTCAGCATCGTAATGCTTTTTTTCATGATCTATCCGGCCATGAAGATCACGGAATGGATCGACAAGCGCTATCCGATTCCGCAGAAATTCTATACGGCCGTGATGGTTTCCGTCGTGATACTGCTTTCTTTGATGATCGGAGTTTTTTTGCGTTATGCCTGAGCACAGTCGACAGCACCCTCTGCGGGATTTTTTCTTTTTCAGTGAACTTGATGAAGTGCGCTTTGCACAGCTTGAATCCATTTCGCGTATCGTGCATTACAAAAAGGGCTCGATCGCTTTTTTCGAAGGCGAGGAATCCACCTCGCTGTTCGTGCTCGTCGAAGGAGTCCTTCAGGTGTACAAAACCGATATGAAGGGCAACAAGATCATCTTGCATCATTTCTTTCCAAAAACGATGATCGCCGAAATGGTCAATCTGGAGCACATGAAGTTCCCTGCCTCGGCCGAATTCGAAACCGACGGAACGGCCGTCGTCATCGACTATTTGAAATTCGAAAAAGAGTTTCTCTCATGCCCGCAGGTCAGCATGAAGTTCATCAAGTCGCTGACGAAAAAGGTCAAGTACCTCGAAAGCGTCATCGCCAACAACATGGTGATGAACTCGACGGCACGCGTCTCGAAGTTCATTTGCGAGCACGAAAACGAGATGTCGAAACTCAAAAAGGGCTATATCGCCGCCGATCTCAATATTGCGCCCGAAACGCTCTCGCGTATTCTCAAGAAATTCGCCGATTTAAAACTGATCAAAAAGCATAAAGACACGATCGAAGTACTGGATAAAAAAGAGCTGGCATCGTTTTACGAATGATGCCGGCCGATGCGGCTCGTTCAAGCAGTAACCTTAAAGAAACTCATAGGTCAAGGAGTCGGTGAATCGAAGTTGTGAGGAGGCTTCCGGTTCCAGTTACTGCTTGAACGAACCGCCCGAAGGCGGCACGATGATTATTTCGTCGCGAATTTGTAATCGAGCATGACCCAGAATTTCTGGACGTCTTTCGTAAAGCCGGCGACTTCGCCTTTGGAATAGCTGGCATATTTGAGCATGCCTTTAAGCCCTTTGACGCCAGGAACGGCATTGACGTAGACGGCATCGATTTCCGATCCGAGATCGTCTTCGCCACCCATTTTTTCGTCGGCGGTGAAGATGTGATAGACACCCAGCAGCTTTCCGAAGCCTTTGGCTTTGTAGCCCAGGCGGAAGTTCATATCCTGCAGACCGCCGGCCGGAGTAGCAAGAAACTTGTCGGCCCAACCGTTGAATTTGTGGCCGGTTGCCAGCGGCGTGGTGAA
>CAZYEW010000011.1:0-23187 GCA_964646705.1 uncultured Sulfurimonas sp. | reverse complement strand
TGGCATATTCGGCACGGTAGTTCAGCTTGACGGCATCGAGATTCACCTTACCCGTCAGAGCGATTCCGTAGGTATCGTGAATCGATGCGAGCATATAATCGTAGACCGTGACGGTCAAAGGATCGGCGACTTTGTAGGCCGCATGCAGCAGCACACTGCTCGTTTCGGCCGTCGGAGCGGCTACGACACCCTGGAATCCGTAGACCCAAGCCGCCAGCAGCGAGAGGTTTTCGACGGAGTTGTCCGCGACGAAGACCGTGTCGTAGCTTCGTTCGAGCTGGCGCCAGCCGACCGTACCGATAAAACGCTGGTTGTCGAGATTGACCTGCCCGCGACCGGCGTGCAACAATGTTTTGCCCATTGTGTAAGTCACTTCGGCGTTCGAAAGCATCGCGTACTGCGGATCGACGATCACGTCGTATTTTCCGGCACCGGGATTGTACGATGCGCTTTTGCTGTTATAGTCGTTCCAGCCGAAGTTGTTGACGCTGATGAGGCCGAGATTGGCGTTGAGGCCGTCGATACCGAAGAGTTTGGCGCTCGCGTTGAGTTTTGTACGTGTCGTAAACGCCTGTCCTGCGTCGACATCGTTGTCGATGACGTCGGCATTTTCGTAACGCGGGCGGATTTCGCCGCTGAGTTTAATATCGTCGACCAGATTGAAACCGTCTGCCGCTTGTGCGGAAACCGCCATCGTCGAGAGCATCAGAGGCGCAGCCGCCAGAGACAAGATCATTTTTTTCATGTGCATTCCTTTTGTTGTGTTGAAGTTGTTATTGACCGATTGCGTCGGCGATCGCTTTGGCGTCGGCTTCGGAGAGTCCGGCAACCTGACCTTTCATCAGGCCTTTCATCGCACCGCCGTACGTTCCGGCCTTGTAGCCTTCGATGGCGGCGAGGATATCCGCTTTACTCATTTCTTTGAGGATTTTGCTTTTTCCCAATGCCGATTTTTCGCCGTGTGCGCCGTGGCATCCTGCGCACTTTTTGAAGGCGGCAGGCGGGTTGGCCATGAGCGCCGAGGCCAGTCCCATGACGACAGCCGTACCTACGATGATTCTCTTCATTCTCACTCCTTGTTCAAGTGTTGCAGTCATTATAAATGAATTTTGCTTGTAAAGTCTTTGACTTAAGTCAAAAAAAAGATGAAGAATCTATGACTTTTATAAGTGCCGCAAGGCAGTGATATGAGTCGAAGGTGCTTACTTCAGCTTTTCGTGCAGCAAAGCATTTGGAGAGATTCCCAGGTTTTCGGCTTCTTCGGCGAGGCGGCGGTAGTCGGCGTTGTCGAGATACGCGACGATGCGCACGGGCTCGCCGGCATCCATGCGCATTTGGTCGTAAGTGTTTTGCATTTCGATGCGTTTGGGTTTGGGCACATGGGCGCGCAGCGATTTGTATGCGACGACTTCGCCGTTTTTGACGACGGGGCTGACGCGGGCGAGTACCCAGTAGAATCCTTTGTCTTTGCGCAGGTTCTTGACGTAGCCCTCCCATGTTTTTCCCGCTTCGATCGTCTTCCACAGCTCGGCGAAGGCCGCTTTGGGCATGTCGGGGTGGCGCAGGATGCTGTGGGGCTTGCCGATCAGTTCGTCGGCATCGTAGCCCGAAATGTGGGCGAACGTTTCGTTGACGTAGGTGATGATGCCGCGCAGATCGGTGCGTGAAATGATCAGTTCGCCTTCGGGCACTTCGGTTTCGTGGAACATGTCAAACGAGGTATCCATGAAAAGGCCTTAGAATTTCTTTTTCAGATCGCCGTTATACTGAATATCGCTGTACTTGGCGTTTGGGTCGTTGAGCCATTCGGGAATGTCAGTGCCCTCGATTTCGAGTTTGTCGCGCTCTTTGTCGAGCTCTTCTTCGCTGTAGGCAAACGACATATCCGCCGCGACGACGTGGGGCATTTCCTGAATGGCGGTCAGTTTGCTCACTTCTTCTTCGACGCCTTCGCCTTCGATCGTGATGATAATGCGGCCTTTTTCATCGTGAAAATGGTAGTCGCAAAGGGGTGAGGCTTTGAGATTCTCGACGACTTCGTCGAGAAATTTCGGGGTGGTTTGTACGACGATGCTTGAAATGTTCATAGTGTATGCTCCTGTTTAATGTAATGTTGAAAGATCCCAGTAAAGGATACGTTTTTCTTCCGCCGACGAGAAAAGGTGCGTTTCGTCCACGAAGGCGAAATCGGAAATGGTCGCGTTGTGGCCTTTGAGCATGGCCAGTTTTTCACGGCTTTGCGTATCGAACATTTCGATATCGTTGTCGGCATCGGCACTGAAAAAACCGTGGCGTGCCGACGGGCTCAGGGCGGCGGCGAAGACGATAAAAGAACTTTTGATGTAATAAGGACGGCCTTTTGCCGGATAGACGGCGCATCGCCGGTCTTTTCCGGCGGTGATGACGGTTCCTTGTTTGTAGTCGATTTTGTAGACGTTGTCCACGTTTTGGCCGCTGAGAAGTTTTTCGTGCCTGAACGTACGTGCATCGAAAATATTGACGTCGCCGCTTTCGTCGGAGGTCGCCAGCGTCGTGCGGGTTTCGTCGAGGACCATGTCGTCGAAGGCCGAACCGCCGCTGATGTCGTTGTCGATCGTTTTGCGGTAGAGTTTGGTTTTTTTCGCAATGTCGTAAAGAATGATTTCCGAACTCAAAAGTCCGAACAGCAGGTGATCGTGATCGAGCAGCAGGCCCTTTTTGATCGGCAGGTAATCGTGCGCGTCGATGATTTGCGACAGTTTGCCGTGTTCGTACAAAAAGACGTTGCGGTAGCCGCTTTTGCCTTCGGAAACCATCATGATCCGGTCGCCGAATTTGTCGATCGAATAGATCTTCGCGGGAATGTCGTCTCCCATAAAGTCTTTGATGTGCGGCAGGGCGATTTGTCCAATACGCTTTTTCGACGCGATGTCGAAAATATCGACGGTGCCTGCATACGTCGCCGCATAGAGTTTGCCGTTATCGACAAGAAGATCGGTCACGAGGCCGCTCGTGGGGAGTTCGGCGGCAGGATGCAGCGTCGGCACGGCATGGAGCCACGCCGACAAGACAAGAAAGAACGTCAAGATTGCTTTCACGTGTTTCCTTTAAGTCGCAAAAATTTCGATCGCATCGGACGGGCACCGCGCGATGCAAAAGCCGCAGGCGGTGCAGCGTGCCGTATCGATTTCGGGCTTGAACAGGCCTTTGAAGGCAATGGCGTTGTCCAAGCAAGGCTCTTTGCACGAAAAGCACATCACGTCGTGCCAGCTCATGCATTTGACCGGATTGATGCGAACCGTCGCCCGTATGGGCTGCATTTTATCGCAAAGTACATCGGGCGTGCAAGCTTCCAGGCACGCTTCGCAGTCGGTGCAGCCGCTTTTAGAAAAGTCGAGGTAAGGCAGGTGCCGGTCGTCGAACTTGATGATCGCTTCCTCGCACGCCGTGCCGCACATGCCTTCGCAGGCGGGGCAATGCGTGCCAAAAAGCGAAACATCCGCCGCGTACGGCGGACGCACGGGCGTCTGTTTTTTCGTTGCGGCGGCACCGATGGCACCGAATAGTCCGCGACGCCCGAGATCGGCCACTTTACTCGACTCCTGCGTTGAGTACGTCGAGCAGGTCGGAGCGGTGTTTCATCTCTTCGCTCTGGTAGTCGGGCTTGAAGGTATTGGCGACCGCCGGAGCGATATTGGCCTGCGGGACGTGGCACTGCGAACAGTTGTAGCGCCCTTTGTACAGGTGATCGAGATCTTTGACGATCATTTTGAAATCGCCCGCGTTGGCGACGACCTGGCCTTCTTTTTCGACGTGTCCGGCATCGTCGAGTGTCGTCGTCGGCCGAAAATCGACGAAGTGCGATTTCGGAATCGGCGTGGCACCCATCGCGGACGCGACGTCTGGCATGTGGCAGCCCAGGCAGGCATTGTTGTTTTTGGTAATGGGCAGCAGACCTTCGACGCTGTGCGGAATCAGCGGCGGAGCATTGTCGTAGGCGCGCTCATAACGCTTCGACGTTCCCGGTGCGGGCGCATCGAATTTGGCGACCGGCGGTTCGGTGCCTTCTTCGGTGTACAGATCGGTCTTGCGCAGACCGAGCGACTCTTCCGTAATCGTCGGTTTCGGGTTCTGCGCTTTGGCCCCCGGCGTCGCACCAGCTTCGTTGCTGCTGCATCCGACCATCAACAGGGCGGCGGCGAGGCTGCCCAGAATGAATGTCATTTTCATGATTGTTCCTTTCTTTGTTTTGCATACGAGCGTAACGAAAAACCGAGTGCATCGTCATTGCAGACGTCGATGCATCTGCCGCAGTTGGTACACTCGCCCATCAGGACGCTTTCACTGCTCTTGGCTATCATAAAGAGCACCTCTTTTTCAGGACACACTTCCTTGCAATGCATGCAGGCGGTGCATGCATCGGCATCGTGCTTGACGCGAATCAGCGAAAACCGGCCGATCAGGGCGTAAAAGCCGCCCAGCGGGCAAATATGCCCGCACCAGCCGTTTTCGTGGACGAACAGGTCGAACAAAAAGATCACCAGCAGCGCCGCGGCGCCGAACCCCATGCCGAAGACCACACCGCGGTGAAACATCGAGATCGGGCTGATCATTTCAAACGCCGCGACGCCGGTGAACACCGACAGAAGCAGCGAAAGGCCGAGCACCCAGTAGCGCAGCGAACGGCTCATATAGACCCGTTTTTGGACTTTGGAAACCTGCAGTTTCCGGCGGGTCCAGTTGGCGGCGTCGGTCACCATATTGACCGGGCAGACCCAGCTGCAAAACGCCCGCCCGCCGATCAGTGCATAAAACACGAAAATGATCGCCGCGCCGACGAGCACCGTCGATGCCAGTGCGGCACCGGCGGCGAACATCTGCAGCACGGCGAACGGATCGGCCAGCGGCACGCTTTGAAACAGCAGCGAGGCGCTGAGGTCGCCTTGCAGGATCGTTTTGAACCCGTACCAGTTGGCCGCCGCGTACAGCACGAGCAGGCCGATTTGCACGATGCGGCGAAGAATCAGGTATTTCATTCGAACAGATCCCCCGTATCGTTGAGCGTGTCGATCGCCTTGCGTTTGCTGCGTTCGGTCGTCGTCGTACCGCCCGTCGCGTTCTTGACGCGCATCTGGTCGTTTTTATCCCAGCCTTTGACATAATAGTTGCCCGCACGTCCCTGCGCGACTTCGCGCGGCAAGACGATGATCGACGCCTTTTCGGTAACGCAGGCGTGCTCGCACAGCCCGCAGCCTGTACAGACGTCGGGGACGACCTCGGGCTTGAGAAAAGCGTGTTTGCCCGTGCGCGAATTCTGCTCGTACTTGAGCTTGATCGCATGGTCGAGCAGCGGGCACGCCCGGTAGCATGCGTCGCACTGAATGCCCCAA
This sequence comes from uncultured Sulfurimonas sp., assembly GCA_964646705.1. Classification (GTDB taxonomy): domain Bacteria; phylum Campylobacterota; class Campylobacteria; order Campylobacterales; family Sulfurimonadaceae; genus Thiomicrolovo. Next base: position 17,818 of record CAZYEW010000011.1, on the reverse strand, counting down.
AAGGCGATGCACGACTGCGAATCCACGACGGCGACGCCCATGTCCATTTTTTCGATATCCCACACCTTTTTGCCGTTTTCGACGCTTTGCACCGATTCGGGCTGCAGCGCTTCGGTCGGGCAGACGGGCACGCACGGAATGTCGTCGCACATGTAGCACGGCGTTTCGCGCGGCGTGTAATAGGGGGTACCGATGGGCTTGTGCTCGCCGGGGGCGGCAAGGTGCAGCGTATCGTACGGGCAGGCTTCCACGCACAGACCGCATTTGATGCAGGTCTTCAGAAAGTCCGCTTCATCCCGTGCCGCGGGCGGGCGCAGCACCAAGGGTGCGGCTTTGACCTCTTCGACGTAGGCGCTCCATACGAGTGCGCCCATCGCGCTGAGGCCCGCGCCCCGTGCCAGGCTCAGGATAAATTTCCGGCGATCGCTGACGGTGTCCTGTTTCACGATTGGGTCAACCTCTTATACCTTGGTGATCTTGACCGCACATTTTTTGTAGTCGGTCTGTTTCGACATCGGACAGGTCGCATCGAGCGTGACCTTGTTGATGAAGACTTTTTCGTCGAACCACGGCACGAACACGAGCCCTTCGGGCGGACGGTTGCGGCCGCGGGTTTCGACGCGGGCCTTGACGCTTCCGCGACGCGATTCGACCGTGACGAGATCACCGCGTTTGACACCGCGTTTCTTCGCGTCGTTGGGATGCATGTAGCACAGCGCTTCGGGAACGGCGCGGTACAGTTCGGGAACACGCATCGTCATCGTGCCCGAGTGCCAGTGTTCGAGTACCCGGCCGGTACACAGCCATGTATCGTACGTTTCGTCCGGCATTTCCGGAGGATCCATATACGGGCGGGCAAAGATTTTGGCTTTGTTGGGCAGCGGTTTTTTCTTTTTGTCTTTGATACCGCGCAGGTCGCCCGACGGCAGCGCTTTGGCAAGCGGTCCGTAGAACGCGTGCGTGCTTTTCGAACCGGTTTTGGCGACGGCTTTGGCGGCGTACGGGTCGTATTTGACGTTGAAGCGCCAGAAGGTCTCCTTGCCGTCGACGACCGGCCATTTCAGGCCGCGGACGCGGTGGTAGACGTCGAACGGTGCGAGGTCGTGGCCGTGGCCGCGGCCGAAGTCCGCATACTCTTCGAAGAGGTATTTGTGAATGAAGAACCCGTACCCGGTGAAGACTTTGCCGTCGCTTCCGATGACGTTGCGGCTGTCGCCTTTGCACTCGGAGTTGTCGAAGCCTGCCTGAATGGGATCGTTGTCGTCGAGTTTGTACGAGCGTGCCCGTTCGTTGGCGAAGAGGATTTCGTACATCGTCGTATCGGGGCTGTAGCCCATCGCTTTGGCGGCGTCGATGACGTCGGGCAGTTTCTTGCCGTTGCGCAGGGTGTATTCGCCCCACAGATCGGCCACGGTAAAACGCTTGGAGAGTTCGACCCACTGCCAGGTGTCGGACATGGCGTCACCGACGGGCAGTACCTGCTGGCGCCAGTGCTGGGTGCGGCGCTCGGCGTTGCCGTAGGCCCCCCATTTTTCGTAGATCATCGCCGAAGGCAGGATAAGGTCGGAAACTTTGGCCGAGATGCCGGGATAGCCGTCGGAGGTCACGATGAAGTTGTCCATTTCGCGGGCGGCTTTGATCCAGTGTTTGGCGCTGGCGGAATCCTGGTAGGCGTTACAGACGTTGACCCATGCGAACTTGACGACGCCGTCTTCGATGTCGCGGTGGATTTTCATGATGTGCTGGTTGCCGACGGGATTGAGCGTGCCTTCGGGGATTTGCCATTTGTGCTCGGCGATTTTGCGGTGTTTGGGGTTTTTGACCATCAGGTCCGCCGGCAGACGGTGGCAGAACGTACCGACTTCACGCGCGGTACCGCAGGCCGAAGGCTGGCCGGTGAGCGAGAACGCGCCGCTGCCCGGAAGTGCCTGCTTGTTGAGCAGAAAGTGGACGTTGTAGCTAAGCGTGTTGTCCCAGGTGCCGCGGGTGTGCTGGTTCATACCCATCGTCCAGAACGAGACGACCTTGCGGCCTTTTTCGATATACAGATCGACGAGGGCTTTGAGTTTGCCTTTGAACGTATCGAGATCTTCGTTGGGGTCGCCTTTGACGATCTTCGCCGTGTAGTCGAGCGTATAGGGGGCGAGCGACTTTTTGTACTCTTCGAAAGAAATCTCCCAGTGTTTGAGGGTACCGCCGGTGTTTTTCATCACGTCGCCCTCTTTGTAACCGTAAGGCTCCAGAGCCGGTGCCTCTTTGGCGGAGACCTTCTTGCTCATCTCTTTGTTGATGATTTGCATTTCAAGGGCACTGTATTTGCCTGCACTGCCGTCGGGGCGTACCGGAGTGATCGATTTTTCACCGGCACGGCGCATGCCGTAGCCCAGATTGACCGGACCGGCCGCGAAAACGATGTTCTGTTTGACGAAATCCCAGTCGATCGCCTCGGGATGGTTGTAGACGATTTCGTGTGCGACGTAGTTCCACAGTGCCAGGTCGGTATTGGGCGAGAAGATGATTTCGATATCGGCCAGGTCGGAAGTACGGTGCGTGTAGGTCTGAATCGAGACGACTTTGACGCGGTCGGGATCGGACAGTTTGCGGTCGGTAACGCGCGACCACAAAATGGGGTGCATCTCCGCCATGTTCGAACCCCAGACGATGATGGTATCGGTCAGTTCGATGTCGTCGTAGCAGCCCGAGGGTTCGTCGATGCCGAAGGTCTGGTAGAAGCCGACGACCGCCGAGGCCATACAGTGGCGGGCATTGGGGTCGATCGCGTTGGAGCGGAAGCCCGCTTTCATCATTTTCTGTGCGGCGTAGCCTTCCATGACCGTGTACTGGCCCGAAGCGAAGACGGCCACGCCTTCGGGGCCGCTGGCCTTGAGCGCTTTGCGGATGTTCTTTTCCATCTCGTCGAAGGCGCGTTTCCAGCTGACCGGCGCGAACTTGCCGTGCTTGTCGAACTCGCCTTTTTCGTTGACGCGCAGCAGCGGCTGCGTGAGGCGGTCGGCACCGTACATGATTTTGGCGTTGAAATAGCCTTTGATACAGTTGAGGCCGCGGTTGACCGGTGCGGCCGGGTCGCCTTTGACGGCGACGATGCGTCCGTTTTTGGTTGCGAGCATGATCCCGCAGCCGGTTCCGCAGAAGCGGCAGGCCGCTTTATCCCAGCGCCAGTCCTGCTGCGCTTTGGATGCGGCGGCTTCGACGTCGGTCGGGACCGTCATTCCAATCGCGCCGGCCGCGGACGCTGCTGCGGCGCTTTTGAGAAAACTCCTTCTATCCATTGCCATTGTACCCTCCTTTTTTGATTTAAAACACCCTGCCGCACCTGCGATACAGAGCCTTTTAACTTCAGGTTACGCGGCTATTCTATCGGAGGAGGGAGCGCTTTGTCTTTGACTTAAATCAATTGTCCGGCGAAAGGAATCAAGGCGAAACCTGTGCCAATACGGGTGTCGGGAGCGTTTCCATACTGAATACAGGCGGTAAAAAACATGTTTTCAAAAATTTTTAAGTTTTTTGCCGACTGCCAAAACGGGGCCGTAACGCAGGCCCCAGAGGAAAAAAAGTAACACCCAGAAAGTACCCGAGAGGTCGAAAAGCCACAGCGCATTCCAGCCGGCAGGGATCGAAACGGCATAAAGTGCGCGTGCGACGAGGGTCAGCTGCACCAGTACAAACAGTGCGACGGCGAATCGGTCGGCATGCGGCGTCTGGCCGGAGTGCCCCAGCGTCACGCGGGTGCCGAAACCGATGAGCATCGTCGTGGCGAATCCGAGGGCGGCAAGGTGCAGGCTCAAAAAGTTTTCTCCGTATCCCAGTGTAGCCGCGAGGTCGGCGAGCGCACCTGCGGCCAGTGCCGCGGGCAGCCAGTAAAGCGCCAGATGCAAGACCCACAAAATGGCGGGAGCGTGCAAAGCGCCGAGTTTCCAGCGGCGAAATTCACGCAGCAGGTAGAAAAAAAGTGCCGCGTCGACAAAGGCCTGAAGCAGATGAAGACCGAACACGATGCAGACGACTTTGGCGACGAGTGCAGCGAAGACCGTCGCTGCGAAGGCAGGGGTTTTGTCGGTCATGACGTGCGAAAAGAAGGGCACCATGCGCTGGGCGACGGCGAAGACCGTAAACGTCAGATAGAGCCAGAAGCCTATGGCGGCCGCGATGCGAAACAGCGTGTCGTCGGAAGGGGCGGCGACCGCCGTGACGAGAAACAGCAGATGGGCGAGCAGCCCCATGTGAAAACCGGCAAGGATCCAAACGGGGTCGGGCGTGATGCGTGAGGCGCGTCCGGTTTCGTAGACGCGCTGCAGCACCGAAACGATCATGATCTGCGAAACGAAAAGGGCTACGGCGGCCGCGGCGGCCAGCCAGGCCGAAACAAGGGCGCCGGCGACGAAAAACACGGAGGCGGCTTGCTGCACGAACAGGCGGGTTCGCCATCGGTGCGGTGCGATGACCTCGCTTTGGCAAAAGCGCGGGAAGGTCGTAAAGATAAAACCCGTCAGAAACGGCGTAAAGACAATGAACAGCATGGCATAGGCATGGAAGAACGCCGGCGGAACCGACAGCACGACGATGCCTTTGTAGCCGAGTATGAATACCGTCATCGCGACGATTGCCCAGACGATGCCTGCGGCGAAAAACGGCTGATGCGGCTGCGACAGGAACCGGTCGGTGTTGCGGCGTAAAATACTCATCATTTCGCAATAATAGGGCAGTTGCAAAGAAATCGCCTTGACCTATATCAATGCAGGGGGTGTTTCGATTGGCTAAAGTTGCGAAAATTGTGAAGGAACGGCATGGAAGAGGTCAAACTGAACAAGCGCGAGCGCTACAAGGCACAGATGCGCCCGTACGACTATTACGAAAGCTATTTCGACAGTCTCGATTTCGAGAACCTCGGCGAAGGCGATCGCTTCTATCTGCAGGATTTCGGTATTTTCACGACCGATTTTCTCGAAGACGAATTTACGCTGCGCATTCGGGTTCCCGGCGGAAGAATTGAAGCGAAGCAGCTTCAGGCGGTGTCGGATATCGTTGCCGAACACGATTTGACGCTCATCCTCACCGCCCGGGGCGGACTGCAGCTCCACGGTCTCGACCCCGACAACGTCCGCGCGGTGTACGATGCCGTCAATGCGACGGGGCTTTCGACGTGGCAGAGCTTCGGCGACAACGTGCGCAATATCGTTACCGACGTCTTTGACGGATGCGCGCCGTCAAGTGAAATCGAAGCGTATCCGCTGGTGATGCAGATGCAGGACAAAGTCTTGAAAAACCCGCGGTACGTGGGGATGCTGCCGCGCAGGGTGTCGGTGGGCATCACCGGCAACCGCGCCAACGTTTCGTCGTTCTACGCCAACGACGTGGCTTTCGTGCTTGCGGAAAAAGCGGGTGTCAAAGGCTTCAACGTCTATCTTGGCGGGAAAAATACCGAAGTGGCGCGTGCGGCGGATATTTTCCTGCGTCCCGATGAGGTCGTCGATTTTTTCGCGGCGTTCGTCGAGACCTTCTATCGGCACGGTTCGCGCGGTTCGCGGGCCTATACGCGGCTGTTCTATCTGCTTGAAACGATGGGTATCGAAGGTTTTGTCGAACGGCTGGCCGAAGCCTTCGGAAAGCCCTTCGAAAAAGCGGGAATAACGCTGCACGAAGAGAAAGTGTTCGAAACCTACGAACTCCTTGCCGACGGCACCTACGCCTACCGCTACGAAAGCGATTTCGGCCGGATCGACACGAAGGAACTATCGGCGCTGGCCGCGTATGCGACGCAAAACGGTGCACAGATTCGTCTGGGAATCGATCAGAACATCTACCTGCTGTTTCTTAAAGAAAAGGACGCACCGCCGGTATCGCCCAAACCCAGTGCGACGGTGCTTGCCTGTGCGGGAGCGGGCAACTGCCCCTATTCGTTCTGGAGCATCAAAGACGAGAGCAGCCTTTACCTGCCGCTGGAGAGAATCCGGCGCCATCGCATCACGGTCGGGTTCTCGGGATGTGCCAAAGGGTGCGGACGGCATCGCCACACCGACATCGGCCTGATCGGTCTGAAAACCAACCACTTCGGCGATACCGAAGGCGGAGCTCGGATTTTTGCGGGGGCGGAACATCACCGCGGCCGCAGCGTCGGCCGGCAGCTGTTTTCGATGGTGCCGTTCGAACATCTGTACGGCGTGATCGACGCGCTGATCGATCTGTACGAAGCGAGCGGTGCAACGAGTTTCGAAAATTTTGCGGCCGAAGGTCTCAATCGGTTTTCGCCGTCGTTCGTTTCGCTGTGGATGCTGCTGGGATTTGAAAAGGGGACCGTGCCGCCGCTGCCGATCGAAACGCCGAGCGAGGGCGATATCGCCAAAGAGACGGCGCTGCTGAAGGCGGCGTATCCGCAGGCTGCGATTCCGACGGACGAAGCGGGTTTGTTCGATGCGATCGGTACCCTGGCCAAAGCGCTGTGGACCGTCGAAGGCAAGGACCCGACCTACAAACCGCCGATCGAACGGACGGTCTTCAGATAAGCAGTCTTTATCGTCGGATGCGGTAGACTTGTGCGTAAAGGAGTGACCATGAGCATGAAATTTACAGCTGCGGTATTGTTACTTGCAACGACGGCAGCGTGGGCTTTTCCGACCATGAGTTTCGCGTTTTCTAACAGCGATCGCAACAAAAACGTCGACAAGAATTTCGTACGTGACGACAAACACGGCGTCGTGCTCGACAAACGGCGTCGGCTGGTCTATTACGATGCGAACGCTACGGAACCGATGGATTTTGCACAGGCACAGAAGTTTTGCAGGCATCTGAAATGGGACGGCCGTACGGACTGGCGGGTGCCGACGAAAGAAGAAATGCGTTCGCTGCTGGAGCTTTCGCGTCGCGGCGAACCGACGATCAAACACGCGTTCAAGAATGTCAAAGAGGCGATCTACTGGTCTTCGACGCAAAGCAACTATGCCAAGGCATGGTATTTCGATTTCGACCTCGGGCGTTACGGCAAACGTAAAACCTCGGCGAAATACCGGGTCTTTTGCGTGCGCCAGGCGCGATGAGCGTGTGCATTCGCTATAATCCTCGCCGAAAACGGGTACACGCCGCGCAATTTTCTTAAGAGGAACGGAAGAATCTATGGTATTAATGATCGACAACTACGACAGTTTCACGTACAATATCGTCCAGTACTGCCTCGAACTCGGCGCCGATCTGAAGGTAATCCGCAACGACGAATTGTCCGTCGACGAAATCGCCGCGCTCAACCCGGAGAAGATTATCATCTCTCCGGGCCCCGCGACGCCGGACGATGCGGGCGTGAGCCTGGCGGTGATCGAACGCTTCAAAGATACACTTCCGATGCTGGGCATTTGTCTGGGGCATCAAAGTATCGCCCAGGCATTCGGCGCAAAGGTCGTGCGTGCCAAACGCATGATGCACGGCAAGACCTCGGTGATGGAGTGTGAGCTCTCCTGCCCGATTTTCAGGCACCTGCCCGAATTTTTCACCGCGACGCGCTACCATTCGCTCGTTGTCGAAAAAGCGAGCCTTCCCGAGACGATCGAACCGACCGCGTACAGTCAGGACGACGCTGAAATCATGGCCCTTCAGGTCAAGGGCCGTCCCATTTACGGCGTGCAGTTTCATCCCGAGTCGATCATGAGCGAGTTCGGACACGAAATACTCGACAACTTCTTAAAGCTATGACGCCGCGCACGGCCCTCTTCCTTATTCTCGGAATCGATGCGGCCGTCTTGCTGTTCGAAGCTTCGTCGCTGTCGCTGACGTACCACGGTGCCGAAATGCTGTACCGTGATCCTTCTTCCTTTATGACGGCATTGCTGCACCTTTCGACGGCACTGTTCGGCAAGAACGATATCGCTTTGCGCCTGCCGATGATTTCGATGACGCTGGCGAGTGCGGTGCTGCTGTACCGTTTGGCCGCCCCGTATGCCAGAAACGATCGCGAGCGGGTATGGCTGGTGCTCGTTTTCGTTCTGCTGCCCGGGGTGATCAGTGCGGCGCTGCTGGTCGACAGTGCCGCCTTCGTGCTGTTTTCGCTCCTTCTTTACGGGGTGCTCCGCCGGCGGTTCGGTGCGCGCGCGGATATTTTGCTGCCGTGGTTCGCGTGGATTGACGCCGGCTTTTTGCTGCTGTTTTTGGGCTTGGCCGCGTACAGCGTCGAAAAGCGCCGATGGCCGTTCACGGTGTTCTATCTGGTGCTGTTTCTTTTTTCGCTGTGGCGTTTCGGTTTCGATACGGGCGGGCTTCCGCACAGTCAGTTCCTCGATACGCTCGGCCTGTTCGCCGCGGTGTTTTCGCCGCTGGTGTTCGTCTATTTGGTCTATACGCTTTACCGCCGGGCGATTATGCGCAAGCGGGACTTGCTGTGGTACCTGTCGGCGACGGCGCTGACGGTGGCGCTGCTGCTGTCGTTTCGGCAGCGGGTCGACGTGGAGCGCTTCGCACCGTATCTGATGCTGGCGCTTCCGCTGGGAATGGAAACGTTTTACCATTCCTACCGTGTACGTCTGCGACCGTTTCGAAAGCGCTATCGATGGCTTTTCACCTTGGCGATGGCTTTGCTGGTGCTGAATGCGACGGCGGTTTTTCTGAACAAATATGCCTACCGGTACATTGCCGAGCCGTCGCACTATTTTGCCTACCGGGCGCATGTCGCCAAAGAGCTGGCGGAAGCGCTGCGGCAAAAAGGGATCGACTGTGTCGAGACCGACGGTCGGATGCAGCTTCGGCTGCGTTTTTACGGCATCGGGCACTGCAAACACCCCAAACTTGTCAGGGTCGACAGGGGGGCGGCATCGAATGTTACCATTCGTTACCACGGAACTGCCGTAGCGCATTATCGTGTTACGAAGTGATACATCCTTTCAGGGAACCCCATCTGCTTATTTTTGCAAGAAAGCTTAGAGATTATAAATGATATAATCCACTTCAAACTAGATTTCTTAAGGAGTTGCAATGGCTCAAAGAGCGATTCGTGAATACGACGGAAAAGCGATCTTTGCCCGCCACTGGGAAGAGTATTTCAGTGGTTTTCATTACGGTTTCAAATCGGTGCTGGTCACCAGCGGCGACGAACTCAAAGCAAAAGCCGAGGAACACGGTTTCGAGTGGCTCAAACAAGAGCCGCTGGTCGCCAAACCCGACATGCTGTTCGGCAAACGCGGCAAGAACGACCTGGTACTGTTCAAAACCGAAAAACCCGGAGACGTCACGCTCGAAGACGCCGCGAAATGGATCGACGAAAAGCGTTCGCACGAAGTGACGCTGCTCTCGGGCCAGCATGGGCATTTGACGCATTTCATCGTCGAGCCGTTCACTCCGCACTCCCAGGATCAGGAATACTATATCTCCGCGACGACCGTCGGCGAAGACGACGTGCTGTACATGTCGGCCGAAGGCGGGATGGAAGTCGAAGAGGGATGGGACGAGAAAGTCAACGAGGTTCATATTCCCATCAACATGACCGATGCCGATATGGAACACGCGGTCCGCGCCAGCGTGCCCGAAGACATTCCGGCCCAAAACCGCGCAGCTTTCACGTCGTTCGCGATTCAGTTTTTCAAGTTCTACCGTGACCTGAACTTCGCCTATCTCGAAATCAATCCGATCGTCATGCTCGACAACAACGAAATGGCGATTCTCGACCTCGTTGCGCGCCTCGACGATACGGCAGGCTTCTTGATGCGTGACGCATGGGGCGATATCGAATTCCCGACGGCGTTCGGCATGGAAGACCAGTCGCCCGAAGAAAAAGCGATCGCCGAAGCCGACGCCAAATCGGGAGCTTCGCTCAAACTGACGATTCTCAACCCGATGGGACGCATCTGGACGATGGTCGCGGGCGGGGGTGCTTCGGTCGTCTACGCCGACACCATCGCCGACCTTGCCGGCGACGTCAAAGACCTGGCCAACTACGGCGAATATTCAGGAGGCCCGACGACGGGCGAAACGAAATTCTACGCCGATACGCTGTTCGATCTGATGACGCGCTACAAAGATCCGAAGGGCCGCGACAAAATTCTGATCATCGGCGGTGCGATCGCGAACTTTACCGACGTCGCCAAGACCTTTACCGGGATCATCCAGTCGCTCGAAGAGTACGCGGAAAAACTCAAAGCGCACAACACGCGCATCTATGTACGCCGCGGCGGACCGAACTACGAAAAAGGTCTCAAAGACATCAAAGAAGCGGCGGAGCGTCTGGGACTTTACATCGAAGTCTACGGGCCCGAAACCCACGTCACCGATATCGTGCGCATGGCACTTGAGAAGTAAGGAGAGAAGAGAATGGGAGCTTTGTTTACAAAAGACACACAGGCGATTTTCTGGAACAACAACAAAAGCGCGATCCAGCGCATGCTCGACTACGATTACGTCATCAACCGTGACAAACCGTCGGTCGCGGCCATCGTCGCACCGACGTCGAACAACAAGTTCGAGAAGTTTTTCTACGGGCCCGACGAAGTAATGGTACCCGTCTACCGCAGTACCGGCGAAGCGGCCGAAGCGCATCCCAATGCCGACGTGCTGCTCAACTTCGCGTCGTTCCGTACGGCCTACGACGTGACGATGGAAGCGATCGAAATGGGCGATCAGTTCAAAACCATCATGGTCACGGCCGAAGGGATTCCCGAAAGAATGGCGCGCAAGATGAACCAGGCCGCGCGCGACGCGGGCATTCTCGTCATCGGTCCCGCGACCGTCGGCGGCATCGTCCCGGGCGCGTTCAAAATCGCCAACGTCGGCGGAACGATCGAAAACATCATCAATTCCAAACTGCACCGTGCCGGTTCATGCGGTCTGGTCACGCGTTCGGGCGGGCTGTTCAACGAGCTGTCGAACATCATCGCGATCAACGCCGACGGCATTGCCGAAGGTGTCGCGATCGGCGGCGACCGTTTCGTCGGTTCGGTCTTCATCGACCACTTGCTGCGCATGGAGAACAACCCGCAGGTCAAATACATGATTCTGCTCGGTGAAGTGGGCGGTACCGAAGAGTACAAAGTGATCGAAGCCGTCAAATCGGGCAAAATCAAAAAACCGATTATCGCCTGGTGTATCGGTACGATCGCCAAGCACTTCAGCTCGGGGGTCCAGTTCGGTCATGCGGGTGCTTCGGCCAATGCCGAGCGCGAAACGGCGATCGCGAAGAACCAGGCAATGGCCGAAGCGGGGATCCACGTTCCTGCATCGTTCAACGACCTGCCGAAAGTGATCAACGAGGTTTATAACGACCTTAAAGCCAAAGGTGTCATCTCGGAGATCGAAGAGCCTGAAGTGCGCTCGATTCCCAAAGTCCGCCGTGCCAAGCAGTTCATCTGTACGATTTCCGACGACCGCGGCGAGGAAGCCACGTATGCGGGCTTCCCGATCAGTTCGGTCGCCACGCCCGATACGGGCAAAGGCATCGGCGACGTCATTTCGCTGCTGTGGTTCAAGAAGCAGTATCCCAAATGGGCGGCCGAGTTTATCGAGACCGTCATCAAAACCGTCGCCGACCACGGCCCGGCGGTTTCGGGTGCGCATAACGCCAAAGTGACCGCTCGTGCCGGCAAATCGGTCGTCGAATCGCTGGTGACGGGTCTGCTCACGATCGGACCGCGTTTCGGCGGTGCCATCGACGGGGCGGCGAAATATTTCAAATATGCCGACGACAACGACCTGACGCCGGCGGAGTTCCTGGCGTACATGAAGAAACAAGGCGTGCCCATTCCGGGAATCGGCCACCGTATCAAGTCGCTGCGCAATCCCGATCTGCGTGTCGAAGGGCTCAAAAAATTCGCCAAAGAGTATTTCCCGGCGACGCCGCTGCTCGACTATGCACTGACCGTCGAACAGCTGACGACCTCGAAGAAGGACAACCTGATCCTCAACGTCGACGGTACGATCGGCATTCTGATGGTCGATATGTGGCGTGCCCTCGGTTACGACGAAACCGAAATCGACGAATTCATCGAGAGCGGTACCCTCAACGCTTTCTTCATCGTCGGCCGCTCCATCGGTTTCATCGGCCACGTGCTGGACGAAAAACGTCTGGGTATGCCGATGTACCGCCATCCGATGGACGATATCCTCTACAACGTCGAAAAAGCCGAAGAGCTTTAATCTCCCCGCCCCTTGCGGGCGTTTTTCTTAAGAAATAATTTTGCATAAAGTGAATATAATTCGCCACTAAATTTACGCAAGGAGCCTGCAATGGCAAGAAGATGTGCTATCAGCGGCAAGGGCCCGATGAGCGGAAACAACGTTTCTCACGCGAAAAACCGGACGAAACGCCGTTTCATGCCCAATCTCCGTACCGTCCGCATTCAGCTCGAAGACGGGACGACCAAGAAGATCAAGATTTCCGCTTCGGAACTTCGCACGATGAAGAAAAAATCATAATCTTTTAAAGTTTATGATTTGAATCTGATTCAACGGATTCGAAACCTTCTGCATTGGGAGTCTTCTCCCAAACCCGACCCCGAGCTTCTCCCCGACGTTTACAGCCGCCTAAAACCTTTTCAGCTGCCACTGCTGTTTACCGCGATGATTATGTTCATCGGAACATTGGGCTATATGGCAATCGACGGTTTTTCGCTGATGGATGCAATCTATCAGACGGGAATCACCTTTACGACGGTCGGTTTCGGCGAGATCGCTCCCATTTCGGATATGGGCAGAATTTTCACGATTACACTGGTGATCGCCGGTTTCGCCATCTTCTCGATGGCGGTGGGGATTTTGGTCAACGAAATCAACAACGGCGATATTTTCAAGATACTCAAGGAGCGCAGGATGCTGTTCAAGATCGCGCGGCTCAAAAAACATTTCGTGATCTGTTTTCACAATGATTACACCGTTGAAGTGACCAAGGAGCTGCGCCGCAGTCATATTCCGTTCGTGGTCGTCGATCCGCGTCCCGAGATCGAGGAGTGGGCGAAAACGTACCGTTATCCTTATCATTTGCGCGAAGAGCCCCATACGGAAGTGGCGATGCTCAAAGCACATTTGAGTTCGGCGGCCGGCGTGATCAGTTTGTCGGATTCCATCGCCGACAACATCGCGATCATCGCGTCGGTACGGCTGTTCGAGAAAGAGCACGGGCTGCCGCGTCCTTACAATCTGATCAGTTCGGCCGAAACGATCGGCGACGTCGAAAAGCTCAAAAAGCTCGGTGCCGATACGGTGGTTTCGCCGACCAAACTGACGGCGCAGCGAATCACGACGATGGCGGCCCGTCCCGAAATGGAAAATCTGCTCGAAGAATTTCTGTATCGCAGCGACAACCCGCTGGATATGGAAGAGATTTTCGTACCCAAAACGAGTTGGATGGTACTCAACCGTCTCAAAGAGACCCATTTGCGCGAAATCGCGAACGTATCGGTCGTCGGGATGACGCGCAAAGACGGAAAGTTCATCGCCATGCCCAAAGGCGACGCCCTGGTGACGAGTGAATCGACGCTGCTGGTTGTCGGCACGCAAAAGGGTGTAGCGATGACGAAAGAGCTGGTGCACCGGCGCAATAAACCGCAGGAGTTGCGATATGTATGAAATGAAAAAAATAGGCGGCGGCGTTTGTGCGCCGCAGGGGTTTTTTGCAGGGGCCGCGAGTGCGGGCCTTCGGCCCGACGGCGGGAACGACGTGGCGTTCATTCGCGCCGACGTTCCGTGCGAGACGGCAGCGGTCTTTACGACCAATAAAATGACGGCGGCACCGATCCGCCATTTTCGGGCCAAAGGGACGTTCAAAACGAATTTCGTGCTGATGAACGCCAAGAACGCCAATGCGATGACGGGAGCGGCGGGCATAAACGACATCGAAGAGATTCTCGGCGAACTGCAGCACCATTTTAGCGGCCTGGTCGATCCGGTGATGAGTTCGACGGGGGTGATCGGCGTTCGGCTGCCCAAAGCTGCGATCGTCGATGCGGCGAAACGTTTCGATCTTGAGGCGCAAGATGCGACGGCTGCGGCGAAAGCCATTATGACGACCGATACCTTCTACAAGATGAATGCGGCCGAAGTCGTACTCGAAGGCGGCAAACGGTTCCGCATCGGTGCGATCGCCAAAGGAGCGGGCATGATCAACCCTGCGATGGCGACGATGCTCTGTTTCGTCACGACCGACGCCGATGCCGACGCCAAGGAGCTTCAGGCACGCCTCGATGCGGTGATTCCCACGACGTTCAATGCCGTCAGCGTCGACGGCGACACTTCGACGAACGACACCGTGATGCTGCTTGGCAATCGCAAAAGCGGTGCGTACGACGCCGAGGCTTTCGAAGCGGCACTTCACGCGATGCTGCTCGAATTGGCACAGATGCTCGTCAGTGACGGCGAAGGGGCGACGAAAACGGTGGCGTTCGAGGTAAGCGGTGCGGCAAGCGACGACGATGCGAGGACCGCGGCCAAGGCGCTTAGCAACTCGTTGCTGATGAAAACGGCGATCTACGGAGAGGATCCCAACTGGGGACGGGTCGCTTCGACGATCGGTGCCAGCGGTGCGGCGTGCGACGAGACACGTTTGACGATCCGTTTCGACGATGTGACGGTGTACGAACGCGGAGAGATTTTGTTCGACGAAGCGACCGAGAAGCGCGCCGCGGCCGTGATGCGCCGCGAACGCTTTAGTATCGCGTGCGATCTGGGAATGGGATCGGGTGCTTTTACGGCCTACGGCTGCGATCTTGGGCACGAATACGTCAAAATCAACGCCGATTACCGAACCTGAGCGCGAAGGCTCAGATGCCTGCGAGCCGGAACTCCTCTTTGAAATCGACGTAACGGCGTGCGGAAGCGTAGAGTTCTTCGACCTCTTCGTCGGTAAGGGTCCGTACGGCTTTGGCCGGTGCGCCCATAATCAGCGAGCGGGGAGGGAAAACCTTGTTCTTCGTCACCAGCGCACCGGCGCCGACGATGGACTCTTTGCCGATCACCGCGCCGTCGAGGATCGTCGCGCTCATGCCGATCAGGCAGGCATCTTCGATGGTGCAGCCGTGCAGCATGACCCGGTGGCCTACCGTGACGTCGTTGCCGATGATCGTGGGATTGCCGTCGCTCATATCGGGCTTTTTGTAATGGGTGACGTGAATCATGGAAAGATCTTGAATGTTGGTGCGATCACCGATGACGATACGGTGGACGTCGCCGCGTACCACGCAGCCGAACCAGACGGCGCAGTCGTCGCCCATCGTGACGTTGCCGATGACGTCGGCGCTTTGCGCGATCCAGCTGTTTTCACCGATGTCCGGTTCCCACTGTTTGAATGCATAGACCATAGAACCTCCTTTTAGCTCTCTTTGAGCAGTTTCGACGCCAGTTTCTGTACGTAGTTGGGCGTCGATTTTTTCAGTGATTTGTAGATTTTGTTGACGTGATTTTCGAGCAGTTGCTGCGAATTGATGACTTTAGCTTTGTCGGTCGGAACTTTGACGTAGCTGCCGTCGCTTCGAAGCTCGTGGGCAAGGACGTTGTCCGAGAGCTGAAGCTGAAGAATCTGCAGCAGCTTGTCGGCGGACTGGCTGTCCTCGATCCCCGTCAGCAGTTCGATACGCCGTACGAGATTTCGCGGCATCCAGTCGGCACTGGAGATATAAATTTGGGGCGTTGCGTGCTTGAAGTACATGATGCGCGGATGTTCGAGGTACTTGCCGATCAGCGAACGGACGGTAATGGTTTCGCTCACACCTTCGACGCCGGGGCGCAGCGAGCAAATGCCGCGTACGATCAATTCGATCTTCACACCTGCCTGCGATGCTTTGTACAGAGCACGGATGACGTCTTCGTCCACAAGGGAGTTGACCTTGGCGATCACGTGCCCTTCTTTGCCGTGCTTCATTTCGTTTTGGATCATCGAAAGCAGTTTCGGTTTGATCTGCATGGGCGACATATAGAGTTTGTTGAGTTTGCCGCGTTTGCTGAAACCCGTAAGAAAGTGAAAAAAGCGGGTCAGATCGTGCGTGATCTCTTCGTTGGACGTCATGAAACTCGCGTCGGTATAGATCTTTGCCGTGGTCGGATTGTAATTGCCCGTACCGAGGTGGGCGTACTGTTTGACGGTACCGTCGACTTTTCGGGTGATGAGTGCGGCTTTGGCATGTACTTTGAAGCCGGGGATGCCGTAGATGACGTGTGCACCGGCATTTTCTAGCGCCTTGGCCCAGATCAGGTTGTTTTCTTCGTCGAAGCGTGCTTTGAGTTCGACCATGGTCATGACCTGCTTGCCGCTTTCGGCGGCCTGGATCAGTGCGTTGACGATGGGCGAATTCGTCCCGCTGCGATAAAGCGTCATGCGGATCGAAACGACGTCGGGATCTTTGGCCGCCGTTTGAATGAGCTTGACGATCGGTTCGAAGCTTTCGTAAGGATGGTAGAGCATGACGTCTTGTTTGTCGAGAATGTTGTAGATGTTCTCGTCGGCATCGAAAGGCGGCAGAATGCGCGGTTTGAACGGCGGCGCGAGCAAGTCGGCAAAATCCTTGTTGCCGACTATCTGCCAGAGGCTGCCGAGATTCAGCGGCATACGGTAACGGTAGATGTCGTCTTTGTAGACATTGGTGTGACGATTGAAAAAGTTGACCAGCTCATCGTCGGCGTCGATGCCGATTTCAAGCCGTACGAGTTCACCTTTTTTGCGAAGTTTGAGCCCTTCTTCAAGCATCTCCATGAAATCGTCGGCTTCTTCTTCTTCGATGGTGATATCGGCGTTTCTGGTGACGCGAAACGGTGTGTATTGAAGCAGGGTATAGCCGGGAAAAAGGTCGCTGATATGCTGAGCGACGACGCTGCCGATAGGGACGTAGGTGCCGGTTCCAAGCAGAATGAAGCGCGGAAGAACACGGGGGATGCGCACCAGCCCGTAACGCTGTACGTTCTCGTTTTCGGTGTCTTGAAGTTTGAGAATCAGACCGAAACTCAGATTGTTCAGGTGCGGAAACGGGTGCGTGGCATCGACGGCGATGGGGACGATCACCGGATAGATCTGTTCGTAGAAAAAGCGGTTGAGTTCGCCCTTTTCCTGGTTGGAACATTCGGCGTATTTCTTGACGAAGATGCCTTTTTCTTTTAACGTATCGAGGATATCGGCGTAGGTGTGTTCGACGACCTGCAGTTCGCGGTGCAGGTATTTGCGAATTTCACGCAGCTGCTGAAGCGGCGTGAGGCGATCGGCACCCGAGACGATGATACCGGCAGTGAAAAGACGCTTGAGACCTGCGACGCGTATCATATAGAATTCGTCGAGGTTGGTACCGTAGATGGCAAGAAACTTCAGCCGTTCAAGCGGCGGCTGGGTCTTGTCCTGCGCTTGTTTGAGTACCCGCGTATTGAACTGAAGCCATGAAAGTTCGCGATTGATATAGTATTTTGGGTCTTTTAAATTGATCATCAGCTGTCCGTCATTGATATTGTCGTTGATGGCGATTATAGCAAGAGAAGATTAGAACGTCATTAGAGAAAAGATGATGGTGCGACCGGCGAGATTTGAACTCGCACACCTTGCGGCACTACCCCCTCAAGATAGCGTGTCTACCAGTTCCACCACGGTCGCGTTAGGGTCGACATTTTTAAAAGACCAGAATTTTACCGGTTAAATTGTTAGAAACCGCTTAAATGAAAAACGGCGATCAAAAAAAACGAAGGCCGCAGCCTTCGTTGCATCCTTATTAAAGGAAAGGGTTCGCGTACAGTGCGATCAGAGCGATAACGAGGGTATAGATAACCTGCGCTTCGATCATCGCGAGCGCGATGAACATCGTAGTCATAAGCTTTCCGCCAAGACCTGGGTTTCTTGCAGTTCCAGCGATTGTAGCAGCAGCAGTGT
>CAZYEW010000010.1:0-29601 GCA_964646705.1 uncultured Sulfurimonas sp. | reverse complement strand
TTCGTTTGTAGAATGTTGCCACAAAAAAGACTGATTCCAATTTTAGAACAATATACAGACAATAGAATGCATAAAAGCAAGAGAAAAGGGGCATAAGGCCTTGAGGGCAAAAAGGCCGGGGTGATCGGCATGGCGACGAACAGCAGCCAAAGAGGCTGTTCTCATGTTCCGCGCATCGCTTTGAGGCTCAAACCCGACGCATCGACGAAAAGGACGAGAATCAGCGCGATGCAACCGAGTCGTTCGATTTCGATTTCAAAAAAGACGGCAATACCAACTGACCGATTTCTTTTGGCATCGTTCTTCAAAGCGCTCCGCTCTCATGCGGCGGTGCGGACAGTGACAGTATCGGGAATCAGTATAAAAATCCAAAAAGCCAAAGCGGCACTTTCCGATCATAGCCTATTTCGATATCGTCTATTGCCAAAAAAGAGTCCGGTATCGCTTTGATCTGCTCAAAGCCTTTGTTTTTCCCTCCTATCTCAACCGTATAGGTTTCATCGATCAGAAAATCTCCCTTTTCTACGTAGTTGAGCTTATAGCTGCTTGTAAGCATGCTGACGAAATAAGTTTCGCGTATCGTGCCGATTTCCTGATTTATGCAAAGGGCATTGAACAAATTGGTATTGCCCAGATAGAGTTTGTCGGGTTTTCGGATGGCTTTGAAGCGTTTGGCTTCATGTGAAATATGATGAATCAGCTCCGCTTTTCCAAGGTATTGTATATACTTGTAGAGCGTCATTTTGCTGATGCCTACGGTGGCAGCCAGTTTGTCGATAGAGAGTTCCAGCGGCTTGGATACACAGATGGTCAGCAAGAGTCTCTTGAGTGTATCGATTTTCTCCGCAGGGATGTGGAAAAGCCGGCCCAGGTCTTTGAACAGTACCGTATTGATCGTTTCGTTGATGCGGTCGATGTATTTTGTCGGATCTTCAAAATAGAACGGATAAGCACCCTCCTGTACGAATTGATTGTACAGCTTCAGGATTTTTTTGTCGTGAAGTTTTTCCATGATCTCGTACACGATTGCCTCATGTCGTTCGATAAGCTCTTGCAGCGTATAGTAAGCAAGCTTGACGTTCTGTGTATACTCCAGATATTCCCTGAAAGAGAAGATCGGCATTCTGTACATTGAATAGCGTCTGGCAAAGTCCGGATTGGTGATTTCGATTGCAGAGGAGCCCGAAAAGAGAATCGTGACATCCAGAAAGTCGTAAATAGACTTGAGTTCGGATTGAAAGTTTTTGGCTTCATGTATCTCGTCGATCACGATGAACTCTCCGCCATGTTTGACGAAGGCATCGACGAAATCAAACAGAGATACTTCTTTGAACATCGCATGGTCACAGGAGATGTAGAGCTTTTTGTTGCCTTCAAGCGGATTTTTTTTAAGCAGTTGCAAAAGCATGGTGGTCTTACCTACGCCGCGGCTTCCGTAAACACCGACAATGCGGCTGCTTGAACGTGATATGTCGTCGTAAAGATGGCGTGTGTAGTCCGGCAGTTTCTGATTGAGCTTCAACAGGGAGAGGCGTTGAGCGTTTTTGAGTAAATCATGCATGGCTGCTTTCCTATTAAAGTACATTGCAATATACTTAATTTCTTAGTATTAGTATATCATACTATACTAAAAGGCGACTGTCTCGGATCGATCGCGCAATGTAAAATATAAAAATGTAATGAGCAGAGCGCTGGAACGAAAGATGTCAACGAATAATCGGCAGCCGTTCAAAGCGCTGGCGGTGCTTTGCCTTTTACATATTAAAAGTATCGTCAATGTACTTTTTGGTGACATGTGCAACGCGATTGCCTCTCAAGTCGGTCAATGTCGTCCCTGCAGCAGATGAGGTGTCGATTGTTGAGTGGGCACTTGATTTCTATTTCGATTATACCGACAGTATCATCGCCCAGCAGATATCGCGGAATGTAGAAGATGGCACAGATAAGACACACGATGCCAAAGAGATTTTGACGCAGATGGGATTGCTCGATGTATGAGCTCAGGCTCATCGACACTGCGATTGACAGCGCAAAAACCTCCAACGCTTCAATCATGCAGAACAGCAGCTTATCGCCAAAAAACTTCTTTACCTAAGCGAATATTTCGATCAGCTCAAAGCGGGGAAAAATGTTACGGAAATAAAAGGAACGGACTATCGGTATTACCGGTTTATGATCGCCAGAAGAATCCGTACAATTTTTGAAATAAAAGGCGGAGAGATAATATTGTTGCTACTCAAGATTGGAAAACGGAAAGATGTTTATGATTAACCGATTATGGCCCTTTCTTTTTGATAGGTTTAAGGAATAATGGTGTAAAGTTGTTCAAGTCACTCACTATGGCTAGGCTGTGCGCTTAGAAGCAGAAGCATCTGGTATCTAAATTTTTCGTAGAGATAGGGCGCGGGTTGTTATTTTAAAAAAGGGCTAAACAAAATGAAAACGATACGTTACATATTATTGTCAACTTTTTATATCTTTATGATATCTGCATGTGGTGGCGGGGGAGGCGGCAGTACCCCGACCGACCCTTCAGCTGTATTTTCGCTTTTTCCATCTGGGTATTTTTCTAATGGGTATAGTGAAGGTTATACATTGACTGGCACGGACACAGCAGGTGGAAAATATACAGGTAGCTATTCAATTCAAACACAAGAACAATCTACATTTAGGGGCCAACCCGCTATACCTTTGGCTGCTTTGTTGCAATTAAACAATACCGCATCAGGTGCCTTTTTATCAGTCAAAAGTACACGTTTTTATTCTACTAATACTTCTATTCCAGAATATCTAGGCTTTACAAACACGACATTTGGAACTACTACAGTGTCCGCTACTACGAATCCATTCCCCAGCACTGCAAAAATTGGTAGTTTTGGTTCAATTGGTACATATACTAACAGTGCAGGATATACCGATGTGGCTACATGGAAGCTAGAAGATGGCGGCAATGGAAAAGCAAAATTAGTTATTTTAGAAACTACGTCAGATCAGGTTGGTAAATTAACATCTACAAGTGAAGAGATATATACAATAAATGTAAATGGCAAGAGGCTTTCAGTTACATTTCGTTTATTTGATGTGGCCTCTGGTACAACCATTAACCTTTCTGGAAATAAAAACTAACAAATGTATTAACCTTGACCATTTTATAGGCCATCTCGCTTCGTTCAATATAATGCCCCCACTTGTCAAGACAACTTTTCCGGCTCTATCTTTCAATGCCTTAATATACTGACCCCCAGCCCAACTGCACAGTGTAAAATACGAAAAACACAGGAGCAAAAAGATGGGAGGATTACCTAGCGGCCGATGACTTTTTCGGGCAGGAGCATCGCGATACGGAAAACGCCGTTTTGTTTTTCGCTGCCGAGGTTTGGCTTGTTTCCGCGCTCCGGCGTGGAAAACACATAGCTAATGAATGGTTTTATGAAATTACTGCGTAAGCGTTATATGCGTTCCCACGCAGAGCATGGGAACGAGAGAAATGCAGTCTTGTCTTCAACACGTTAGTACTTATGATAAAGCTCAAAGGAAGCCTGAGTGCTAATTGAAAAAATAATCAATAATCAAAAGCACAATTGCCAGAGGAATCAGCATGAGTGATGATCCAAAAAGAACAGCCAGCCCTCCAAGTATCTGAGCATCTTTTTCAGTAAAATAAAAAATGAACATCAAAAATAAAAGCAAGCCAATAAGTGAAAAAATAGCCATTGCCGCATAAAACAGCAGGCCAAAATAGTTCAATATTAAAATAGGAATTCCAAAGTAAACAAGCAAAAAGGCCAATGTGAGGATTGAGTTAAACGTTAATTGGAATATTCTTTTCATTTAATGTCCTTGAAGTAAATGTTGACTCGCTGCCACACTCCGGCATTTAAATACAGAGATTGAAACAAGAGAAGGAATAGTCGGCAGGCCTTCAAAGCGCTCCGTTCTCAAGCGTCGGCGCTTCGCTTTGATTGCTGTCGTCTAAAGCGTCGTCGTCGCTTTCCGGCTCGGGCATATACGGCTCGAAACGTGAGCGCAGGGGGCGGTAGATTTTGACGGGATAGCGGACCTGGTTGTTGACGATTTCAAGATCGAACGTGCGGGGCGAGCGCGTTGCCAGATGATAGAAATAGTCCGCACCGATCGCCGTCGCGTAGTTGATCCAGTCGAAGCGGATATCGGTATGCAGCAGCTGTTCGGTTTCGACGAGAATGTCGTCGGAGGTTTCGATCGAATTGGCGATCAGCATCGTTTCGCGGTCTTTGGGCTGGGTGATGTCGAAAAGCAGCGTGCCGTAGTTGATTTGCGTCGAAAGGATTCGGCTGACGTTGACGTCGTAGAGCGTCAACTGCGACATGATCATGCCGCTTTTGACCGGCGGCGTGTTCAAAAAGAACGTTCCGTTGTCGATTTTCGGGTTGTCTTTGAGAATGTTCGCGAGGTTGGTCGTGCGTTTGTCGACGGGATAGCTGACCACGGCGTTGTCGAGTTCGAGAAAACGCTGCGGATCTTCGTCCATGAAACGGAGCAAAAATGCCGTTCGGGTCTGATTGGCGAGTTTGCGGCCCATCGGCGAATCGTCGTAGAAAATGACCAGCGGGACCTCGGCATCGGGCATGAGCGCACGAATCTGTTCTTGGTAGTCGATGCCGCCGAAATAGAAATTGTCGCCGCTGCCGTTCGTGTCGCGTACGTTGAGCGTCGGAAAATAGATCTCGAGTTCCTGCGGTGCCAGCGAAACCACGTTCGCGACCCCCTTTTGCGTCAGCGGTGCGATGACGTAACGAAACGACTGCTGGCGTATTTTTCGCAGGGCTTCGGCAAGGGCGGTGCGGTTTTCGTCGCCGGTACGAAACGTTTCGATCTCGAAAGCGTGGTTGCGGCTGAGCAGGTAGGCGACGACGCTATCGGTCGTCGAAACGGCGTAGCGGCCGATGACTTTTTCGGGCAGGAGCATCGCGATACGGAAAGCGCCGTTTTGTTTTTCGCTGCCGAGGTTGAACAGCGAAACATAGATTTGGCGCTGGGCTTTGAGGGCCGGGTCCTCGACTTCTTCGGGAAGCTGCGCGAGAAAAGAAAAGACCTGCTCGTGGGCGATCAGTGCCTTCAGGCATGCTTCGTCGCAGTCGTAGGGATCGAGATTGAGCACATAGGTACGGGGCAGGGGGATCGACGAAACGACGGAACTTTCGGCTCGGACAAGCGCTAGGGCGAAAACGAGAAGCAGCAACAGGTATTTCATAGCATGGCCTCGATGGTCTGCAAATCACGCAGCGCCGCTTTTTTCAGTGACGGATTGCGCAGCAGAAACTGGGGATGGAATAGAGGGAAGAGCGTGGCACCTTCGAACGGAACGGGATGTCCGCGAACCTCTTCGAACGAAGCGCTGTCGCCCGTTATCAGGGCATACGCGTCGGGCCCGAGGGTGGCGACGATTTTAGGGCGTACGAGTTCGAACTCCTTGCGCCAATACGGACGGCAGCTGTTGCATTCGGATGCCGAAGGCCTGTTCAGACCGGCGGCTTTGCATTTTACGGCGTGGGTGTAGTAGATGTCGTCGAGTCCGAGATGCAGCACGTTGGCGACCATACGCCGAAACATTTCACCCGAACGCCCGCTGAAATAACGGCCGCTCTCGTCGTCGGCAGGAGAGACGAAGGCATCGATAAACATGATCTCCGCTGTCGTGCTGCCGTGCCCGGCCATACATTGGCGGCGCGATTTGCTTAGATCGCACAGATGGCAGGTCGCGACGGTTCGGCGCAGTGCCTGCAGATCGTCGGGCAGATCGCCCGCTATGTTGCGGGGATTGACGACGACAGGATCCGTATATCGGTAGCCCAGTGCCTTGAGCCGGTAAAGGTTTTGCAGCAGCGCCATGTTCTGATAGGATTTCATGAGAGTGAGTATAGTCGATGGTGCGTTAAACTTGGATTTGGCAAGCCGGTTTGATTGAAAGAGATTGTACAGATAAGGAGGTGCGGGCGCAAACCCGCAGCCGGTGAAGGGTTATT
The DNA here is from genome assembly GCA_964646705.1 of uncultured Sulfurimonas sp. Classification (GTDB taxonomy): domain Bacteria; phylum Campylobacterota; class Campylobacteria; order Campylobacterales; family Sulfurimonadaceae; genus Thiomicrolovo. The sequence goes on along the minus strand of CAZYEW010000010.1, from coordinate 23,596 downwards.
CGGTAACTTCGACGACGACCGGCTCGTTTTCCCACAGGCCGTGCTTGGTGCAGTAGGCCATCGCGGTCAGTTTGAGCTTGCTGCCCGTCGGAACGATGTTGAACGTGACTTCGGCGTGGTCTTTTTGGTTGCCGAGCGAACCCGGGGTGAACGTTGCCTGACCCAGCAGGGTTTCGCCGTTCCAAAGCTGGATGTAGGCGATGTAGTGGTCGAAATCGTCGGGATGGCTGTACTCGTTGCCCATTTTGACGGTAACGGCGAATTTTTCGCCTTTTTTCGCCGTGCTCTCGCAGTGGATGAACGGAGAGTGGCGATCGATATAATCTTTCTTGGCTTCGCGCTCGACAGTGTCGATGTCGACGTAACGATTGATTTTCGGCATGGTATTTCCTCGCTAAATGAATTTTGATAGAAGCATTCTACCCCGATATCCTTTTAGGGAAACATAAATAAGATAAATTGAGTCCTATTTAATGGTGCACTAAGAAAACCGTCGCGAACATCATCGCCTTTTAATCGACGACGCGCTAAAATCGCACATCATTTGCGACGGGTGCCTTTGACGCACCCAGACAGGACGACCATGCTGCAAACACTACTCATAGAAATCGGAGTCGAAGAGCTTCCGGCAGTGCCGCTGCTCAAAGAGCTGCCCAATATCGAAGCCAAATGGGCGAAAGTACTCGAAGACAATGCCTTGCTGTGCGAATTCGAGTTCTTCTACACGCCGCGCCGCCTGGTCTTGTGGCATCGTGAATTCAAGACGAAACAAGACGACAGGGTCGAAGAATTTTTCGGTGCCCCCGTGGCCATCGCGTTCAAAGACGGCGAGCCGACGAAGGCGGCCGAAGGTTTCGCCCGCAAATGCGGCGTCGGGCTCGATGCTGTCGGCCGGGCCGAAAAAGGCGGCAAAGAAGTACTTTATTACAAAAAGAAGATCGAGGGGCAGCGAAGCACCGATCTGCTGCAAACCATGATCGATACCTGGCTCAAAAGCCTCAACTTCGGAAAATCGATGCGATGGGGCAGTCTGCACGAAAGCTTTATCCGGCCGGTACGCTGGATCAACGTACTGTTCGGCGCGCAAAACGTCGATATGGAGCTTTTCGGTGTCAGGAGCCGTCCCGAAACGTTCGTCCACCGCATGCACAGCTTCGATCCGCAGCCGGTTGCCGACGAAAAGTCCTATTTTTCGACGCTTGAGAACGGAGCGGTCACGCTGTTCGCCGACGGGCGCCGCCAAACGATTCTCGAAACCTTCGAGGCACTCGAAGCGCAGCACGATATCCGCATCGAAGTCGACGACGAACTGCTCGACGAGGTCGTCGCCATCACCGAGCACCCGACGCCGCTGACAGGAAGTTTCGACGAAGCCTTTTTGCGCCTTCCTCCCGAAGTCATCATCACATCGATGAAGGAGCATCAGCGCTATTTTCCGGTTTTTGGCAAAGACGGGGCTTTGCTCAACCGCTTCGTCGTCGTTTCGAACGCACTGACCGACGATTTCTCGAAAGTCGTCGAAGGCAACGAACGTGTTCTGCGGCCGCGCCTTGCAGACGCGTTGTTCTTTTACGACAACGACCTGAAGAAAGGCTTGAGCACCGACGGCCTCGAAAAAGTCGTTTTCATGGACGGCCTGGGAACGCTCCGCGACAAAATCGACCGCGAGCACGACATTCTCGATGCGCTCTACGACCGTTACGGCGAAGCCGTCAGCGAGGAAAACGGCCGCACCTACGAGATGAACCACGAGCTGCTGCACCGCGCCGTCGAACTGGCCAAGGCCGACCTGATGACAGAAATGGTTTACGAATTCACCGAGCTTCAGGGCATCATGGGCTACTATTACGCGCTTGCCCTCGGCGAAGAGCCCGACGTGGCGCTGGCGATCAAGGAACAGTACCTCCCCGAAGGCGAAGATTCGCCCCTGCCTTCGACGCGGTTCAGCGCCCTTGTCGCACTTTCGATCAAGCTCGATACCCTGCTGGGGCTTTTCAGTATCGGCAAGATCCCAACGGGTTCGCGCGATCCCTTCGCCCTGCGGCGGGCGGTCAACGGCATCGTCCGTATCGCGCTTGCTCACCGGCTGCCTTTCGATATTGTCGAAACGGTGCGTGCGCTGGGCGAAAACTACGAAGGCATCGACTATGAAAAGCTCGAAGCCTTTATGCTCGAACGCATCGCCCAGTTCTACAAGGTCAATCCCTCGATCGTCGCTTCGGTGCTGGCATCGGGAGAGCGGGAGATCCTCGAACTCGACGCCAAAATTTCCGCCGTCGCTTCGGTCGTGGAATCGGAGAGCTTTTCCACGCTTTTTTCGACGTTCAAACGGGTGGCGAACATCGTCAAAGACTTCGATGTCGACGGCCCGCTGAACGTGCGCCCCGAACTGTTCGAAAAAGAAGAAGAAACGGCACTCTACGACGCGTTCAACGCCGTGCTGCATGTTGAATACGACAGCTACGAAGCCCGCCTCGATGCGCTTTTCGGCCTCAAGCCGCAGCTCGATGCCTTTTTCGACAACGTGATGGTCAACGCCGACGACGAAGCCGTCCGCTACAACCGCAAGGCGCTTGTCGCCTCAATCTACAAAGCTTTGCTCGAAATTGCGGATATCAAGGAAATTTCCATATAGCGCCTATTTTTTCGAAAGCAGCTCCATCAGGGCGATGCCCGTGCGCACGCCCGCGCCTGTGCCGCCGTGCGGATTGACGCCCCAGGGTGCTTCGGTGTAGGCAGGTCCCGCGATATCGAAATGTATCCACCGCTCTTTCATTTCGTCGGTGATGAAATGATCGAGAAAAAGCGCGGCCGTAATGGCGCCGCCGTAGGGTTTGGAGCCGATATTGCTGACGTCGGCGACGTCGCTTTTGAGCAGTTTTCCGAGCAGGTCGTTGAACGGCAGCGAACCTACCAGTTCGCCCGCACGGTCGGCGGCTTTGTGCACGGTGTGCTTGAGTTTTCCGCTATGGCCCATCACACCGGCGGTGTAGGGCCCCAGCGCGACCATGCACGCGCCCGTCAGCGTGGCGAAATCGAATAGATAGTCCGCTTTCACGGTGTCTTGGGCGTAGCAGAGCACGTCGGCAAGCACCAGCCGCCCTTCGGCGTCGGTATTGCGCACTTCGATCGTTTTGCCGTTGCGTGCGACGAGCACGTCGTCGGGCTTGTAGGCGTCGCCGCCGATCATATTCTCGACCGCCCCGACGAAACCGTGCACTTCGACGTCGAGTTTGAGTTCGGCGGCGGCTTTGAGCATCCCCAAAACGGCACAGGCGCCGGCCTTGTCCATTTTCATCGTCACCATCGACGTCGCAGGTTTGAGGCTCAGCCCGCCGCTGTCGTAGGTGAGCCCTTTGCCCACGAGTGAAACGACCGCTTTGGGGTTTTTCGGCTTGTAAGCCAGATGAATCATCCGCGGCTTGTGGCGCGAGGCGCGGGCGACGGCGAGCAGGGCGTGCATGCGGGCTTCTAAGAGGGCGTTTTCATCGAAGATTTCGCACGCGAGCCCGTGTGTTTGGGCCATCGATTCGGCGAGTACGGCCATGTCGTTGGGGGTCATGTCGTCGGGTGTGGTGTTGACGAGATCGCGGGTGAAATTGGTCGCTTCGGCAAGGACGGTGCCCGCGGTGACGGCCTGTTCGATATGTGCGGCATCGTTTTGCGTCCCGTCGGCATTTTGCGTGCTCAGGAAGACGGTGGCAAGCGACGGTTTTTCGATCTCGCTTTTATAGCGGTCGAACCGGTACGCGCCCAGCAGCAGCCCTTCGGTGAGGGCCTGCGTGTTCGCGGAGCCGTATTGGGTCGTTTTGGCCGAAACGTAACCGAAACCGCCGAGGGTGCGCGTGGCCTGTGCGGCGGCGTCACGAACGGCGGATGCGTCCATCTGCGCGACGCAGACGATATGCAGGCCGCTTTCGTGCAGGGTGCAGCTTTGGCCCGCTTTGCCGGTGAATCCTGCCTTTTCGAGCACCGGCCGTTTGGGGTGGTTTTCGAACTGCGAAGGAACGATAAATTCGATCGTGATATCGGCTTCGATGGCCTCAAGCGGTTTGTCGACGAGTTCTACGTGCATGTTGTTTCTCCAATATACGATTTTCGAGTTTTTTGAAATAGAGCATGACGGCGGTCAGGAATGCCGCCGCAAGGGGCAGGGCAAGGTACCAGTGTGCCTTTGCCCAGGCCAGAAGGTCGAGAATGTGTTCGCCCAGAAGATATGCCGGCGTGATTGTGATCGCCGCCCAGACCCAGGCGCTGAGCAGATTGATGAAAGCGAATTTTTTCGCCGAGTACTTGGTAATGCCGATACTCATCGGAATGACCGTACGCAGGCCGTAAAGATAGCGCTGCATGAAAATGATCGGCCAGCCGTATTTTTTGAGCAGCACGTGGGCGATGGCGAATTTCCGGCGCTGTTTGTGCAGTTTTTTGTGGATGTATTTTTTGTTGAAACGGCCGATGAAAAAATAGATCTGATCGCCGGTAAAACCGCCGAGCCCCGCGACGAAAATGGCGCCGTAAAGGTTCATGTCGCCGGTATGGCTCATGATACCGGCCATGATAAGGCCCATTTCGCCTTCGAGGATACTCCAGACAAAAAGAATGACGTAACCGTACTCTTTGAGCAGGTCGAGCAAAAAAGCTTCCATCGTGTCCTCAGTCGAAATGCAGCAGGTCTTTGGCCTGGATCATATCTTTGTCGCCGCGTCCCGAAAGGTTGACGATGACAAGCTTGCCGGCGATGTCCGGCATCTTTTTCAGGTAGGCCACGGCATGCGAACTTTCGAACGCGGGGATGATCCCCTCTTTTTGGCTCAGCCAGACGAAGGCGTCGAGCGCTTCTTCGTCGGTGATGTTGTCGTATGCAACGCTTCCCGCATCCTTGTGAAAGGCATGTTCGGGTCCGATACCCGGATAGTCGAGCCCTGCCGAAATGGAGTGCGCTTCGAGAATCTGCCCGTCGTCGTCTTGCAGCAGGTAGCTCATCTGCCCGTGCAGCACGCCGGGGTGCCCTTTGAGCAGTGAGGCGCCGTGTTTGTCGGTATCGACGCCCAGGCCGCCCGCTTCGATGCCGATGCAGCGCACGCCCTCGTCTTCGAGAAAGTGCTGGAACATGCCGATGGCGTTGGAACCGCCGCCGATGCAGGCGACGACGGCGTCGGGCAGGCGGCCTTCTTTTTCCAGTATCTGTGCACGCGCCTCCCAGCCGATGATCGCCTGAAAGTCCCGTACCATCAGCGGGTAAGGGTGGGGTCCCGCAACCGTTCCGATAATATAGAACGTGTCGCGGGCGTGCGTCACCCAGTGGCGAATGGCGTCGTTCATGGCGTCTTTGAGCGTACGCGAACCGCTGTCGACGGCGTGGACTTTGGCACCGAGCAGTTTCATGCGAAAGACGTTGAGCTCCTGGCGTGCGACGTCTTTGGCCCCCATGAAGATTTCGCACTCCAGCCCCATCAGCGCGGCGATGGTCGCGGTGGCGACGCCGTGCTGGCCGGCGCCGGTTTCGGCGATGACTTTTTGTTTGCCCAGTTTTTTGGCCAGCAGCCCCTGGGCGATGACGTTGTTGACCTTGTGCGCACCCGTATGGTTGAGGTCTTCGCGTTTGAAATAGATTTTCGCGCCAAGCTCCGCAGAAAGGTTCTTTGCGAAATACAGCGGAGAAGGACGGCCGACGTAGTCGGTCAGATAGCCGTGCACTTCGCGCCAGAAATCTTCGTCGAAACGGTAGCGTTCGTAGGCTTTTTCGAGGTCGAGCAGGGCGGGCATCAGCGTTTCGGGCACGTAGCGCCCGCCGAAAATGCCGTAGTGGCCGTTGCTGTCGGGGTCGTATTTGGAAGCGGAAGGGATATACATTAGTCGATTCCTATCACGGTGTAGACGTCGGTCAGCTCGCCGAGCTTCTTTTCGCCGTCGAGAAACTTCAGTCCGAGGATAAAGCAGGCTTCGACGCATTCGGCACCGACTTTTTCAATGAGGCTTGCCGCGGCGAAGGCGGTGCCGCCGGTGGCGATCAAGTCGTCGACGAGGAGCACGCGCGCGCCCTTCTTTTCGCGGAACGCATCGATATGGATTTCGACCTCGTCGAAACCGTATTCGAGGCTGTATTTCTCCGACACGGTGGTGTAGGGGAGTTTGCCCTTCTTGCGAATGGGTACGAAGCCGACGCCGAGCATCTGCGCCAAAGCGGCACCGAAGATAAAACCGCGTGCGTCGATGCCGGCGACGAAATCGAGTTCGCGCCCGCCGTAGCGCAGGTGCAGATGGTTCATCAGGGTACCGAACGCGGTTTTGTCGTTGAGGAGGGTCGTGATGTCTTTGAAGACGATGCCCGGTTTCGGAAAATCGGGAATGTCGCGAATGGCGCCCTCGATCAGTGCGCGGTCTTCGGCGGTCAAGGTCACGGTGCGTTCCATTACAGCGCCGCCGAGCAGCCGCCCGCGGCTTCGATTTTTTCGACCCGGCCCGCGTGGCGGCCGCCTTCGAACGCCCCCGCGATCCACGCATCGAGAATCGATTCGGCGACGCCGCGGCCTACGACACGTTCGCCGTAGCACAGCACGTTGGCGTCGTTGTGCGCGCGTGCCATCGTCGCGGTGTAAGCGTCGTGGCACAACGCGGCGCGAATGCCTTTGAAACGGTTGGCGGTCATGCTCATGCCGATCCCCGATCCGCAAATAAGAATCCCGTCGGCGTCAGGTTCTTCCTGAATCGCTTTGGCGACTTTGACGGCGAAGTCCGGATAGTCGACGCGCTCCTTGCTGTAGGGTCCGAGATCGACGACTTCGTGGCCTTTGGAGCGCAGCAGCTCGACGGTATAGTCTTTAAGATCGACGCCTGCGTGGTCGGTAGCGATGTAGAATTTCATGCGTTTCCTTTCGATGTCAAGATAAAAGCAGGTGCAGCACGAACTGCACCGGTGCGAACAGCACGTATTCGCTCAGCGGCGTAATGAGCAGGACGATCACGATCATCATGCCGTAGGGCTCCATTTTCTGAAACCAAAGCGCCACGGCGTTCCAGCCCATTTTCAGACTGAGAAACTGAATGAAATGCGCCCCGTCGAACTGCGGAATCGGCAGCAGGTTGAACACGCCGAGCACCACGTTGATGACGACGAGCTGCATCACCAGCAGGTAGGCGAAAATATAGAGCATTCCGTCGCCGCGGAGCGGTTCGGGCATGGCGGTCAGAAAGACCGAGAAAAGGGCTGCGAGCGCGAAGTTCCAGGCGATGCCCGCCAGACTGACCTGCATCGCGGCATTGTAGCCGCCGTTTCGAATCACCGTGCGCATGTCGATCGGGACCGGTTTGGCCCAGCCGAAAAGGATGCCCCCGCCCATTCCGAGCAGGACGGGAATGAAATACATCATCAGCGGCACGACGATCGTACCGACGGGGTCGATGTGGATCAGCGGATTGATCGAGAGCCGTCCGGCGTTTTTGGCGGTCATGTCGCCGTATTTGTACGCGACCCAGCCGTGCATGATTTCGTGCCCGATGATGGCGACGGCCAGTGCGACGACGGCGGCGGCGATACGCAGCAGATCAATAGATTCCACGGTCGTTCCTCTCTTCGCGTTTGCGCTCGGCGATCGCACGGTCGAGGTAGGGTGACTGTTCGAGATCGTGCGGGGTCTTGAACATGCGGTCCCAGCGGATTTCGTAGTTGTCGTCCATGCTGAAGTAGACGAACCACGGCGTGCCTTCGACCAGGCCGTAAGGGACGGGCCCCCAGAAACGGCTGTCGTTGGAGTGGTCGCGGTTGTCGCCCATCATAAAATAGCTGCGCGGCGGCACTTTGGTGACGGGGAATTCGAAAATGGGATTGTGATTAAGCAGTTCGTAATTGCTTTTGAGCTGCACCCGATTATGGCTGATTTGGTCGAATTCGTACGAATCGCGCGGAAGGTACTGCATGTGGCCGTTGGTGCGGTCGATAATGATGGGCATGTCTTCGCTGGCGCTGATGCGCGGGTCGTGGTGAATGCCGGGATGTTGGTCCTGGTAGGGGCGGCGCACCCAGAGCTTGCCGTTTTCCCGGATGATTTTCGATGCGGGGTAATGGCTGCGGATGTAGGCGTCGCCTTCGTGCGGATGCAGGTAGAGGTCTTTGCGGCGCACGAACAGCTCGTCGCCGGGAACGGCCACACAGCGCTTGACGTAGTGCAGCTTGGTATTGTTGGGGTAGCGGAAAATCACGATGTCGCCGCGTTTGGGTGTGTCGCCGTCGACGATGTGTCCGTCGGTCCCGGGAATGAGGGGGATTTCCAAAAACGGGATGTGCGGCGTCGAAATGCCGTAGGCGAACTTCTTGGCGAACAGATGGTCGCCGATGAGCAGGGAGTCTTTCATCGAGCCGCTGGGAATACGAAATGCCTGTGCGATGAAGAAAATGACGAAAAGCACGATGATGATGGTGCCTGTCCAGCTGTTGGAAAAGCGGTAGGCACGGCCGGCGGCATTTTTGAGTTTCTCTTTCATTGGGCCTCTTGTGCGTGAAGATGTGCGGCTTTAAGCGTGTTTTTCAGCAGCATCGCGATGGTCATGGGGCCGACGCCGCCGGGGACCGGCGTGATGTAGCTGCACTTGGGTGCCACATGTTCGAAATCGACGTCGCCCACGAGCCGGCCGTCTTCGGTGCGGTTGATGCCGATATCGACGACGATCGCGTCGTTTTTGATCATCTCTTCTTTGATCAGGTTGATCACGCCGGCACCGACGAGCACGATATCGGCGTTTTTCGTATGTGCGGCGAGATCTTTCGTATAGATATGCGTGATCGTCACGGTCGCGTTGGCGTTGAGCAGCAGGGCCGCCATCGGTTTGCCCACGATGTTGCTTGCGCCCACGACGACGCACTCTTTGCCTTCGACGTTGATATCGTATTCGGCCAGCAGTTCCATGACGCCGAGCGGTGTGCAGGGCACGAAGCCGTCGAGTCCCGTGGCGAGTCTTCCGACGTTGAAAGGGTGGAAGCCGTCGACGTCTTTGTGCGGGGCGACGAGTTCGAGCAGGCGGGTGGTGTCGATATGCGGCGGCAGGGGAAGCTGAATTAAAATACCGTCGATGTTCGGATTTGCGTTCATCATCGAAATCGTCTGCTCGATCGCCTCTTGGGAGATGTTTTCGGGCATTTCGTGCGTCACCGAATAAAAGCCGACGCGGTCACACGCTTTTTTCTTCATGCCCACGTAAGCTTGCGACGCAGGGTCGTTGCCCACGAGAATGACCGCCAGTCCGGGGACGCGGCCCGTGCTTTCTTTGAGCGCGGCACACGATGCCGCGACTTCGCTTTCGATCTTTTTCGAAAGCGCTCTGCCGTCGAGAATCTGCATAAGAGAAGCCCCTAATAATTTTTTCGATAATATACCCCCAATTCGATAAAAAGGTGCTTTGTTATGCGGCAATGGCTTTGGCTGACGCTCTCGGCGGCGCTGACGGCGGGGGAACCTTCGTTCATCACCCCGCAGGAGTATGCGCGGCAGCTCTATCACAATCCCAGAGGCATCGGCTGCCAGCACTGCCACGGCGAAAAAGGCGAGGGGCGCGTTATCGCCTACTACGAAGACGATGAAGGGCGCAAGGCGTTTCGGGCACCGCGTATCGACACCCTCGATTTCGCCCGGTTCGACGCGGCACTTGCCGGCCGGCTCAAAGGGATGCCCAAATACTATCTGACCGCCGAAGAACGGCGGGCGCTCTACCGTTACCTGCACCCCAAAAAGGAGACCGATGTTCCGCAATGATTTCGACGAGCTCGAAGCGGCCGTAAACGCGGCCGATACCGATGCGCTCGACGATTTTCTGTTCCCTGCGCGGCGTACGCGCAACCCGAGCCTCTCCTTTCATGCGCCGCTGATGGTGTCGGCGCACCGGCTGAAACATCTGGCGAAGATTCCGCACCTGCCGACGGACAGCATCGTCATCAACCTCGAAGACGGGGTATCGGCACCGATGAAGCCCGCGGCGCTTCGGTTGGCGGCACTGACGCTTTCGCGCCTGCCGCGCTGCGACAAGAAACTGATCGTCAGAGTCAATCCTATCGATGCGGGAGGCGAAGAGGAAATCGGCCTGCTCAATGCCTTTATGCCCGATGCCGTCCGTATTCCGAAAATCCGCACCCCCGACGACGTGAAACGGGCCCTTTCGCTGGTAAAAGCACCCATCGAAGTGCATCTGTCGGTCGAAACCGCCGAAGCATGGCTCGCCCTTGCCGCGCTTCGTCCCGATCCGCGCGTAACGGCGTTTTACCTCGGTGCACTCGATCTTTTCGCCGAACTCGGTTTGCAACAGCACCTCATCGACTTCGACAATCCTGCGATGCACTATCTGCTTTCGCATTTTCTCGTCACTTCGCGGGCACTCGGCGTCAAGCCCGTATCGTTCGTCTATCAGGATTTTCGCGACATGGACGGGTTCGAATGGTGGCTGACGCTGGAACGGCGCATGGGGTACGACGCCAAAGGCTGCATCTCCCCCGATCAGGCGCACGCGGCGATGGCGTCGTTTTCGCCGGCGGCGGGGAGCCTGCAGCGTGCACGCGAGATCGTCGAGGCGTTCGAAAAGGCTCGGGCGCAGGGCGTCACCGGCTTCGCGCACGAACGTTACGGTTTTATCGACGAACCGGTCTACAAAGGCGCGCTTGCCGTGCTCGCGAAGGAAAACGATGGCGCATCATCATAAAAGCCGACATCGCAAAGAAGCGGTGCAATGGGCGCTGATTGCGGCGACAGGGCTTTGCTTGTGGTTCGTTCCGCACCCGCAGGCACTGAGCGACCAGGCGTGGCATCTTTTCGCGATTTTTTTCACGACGATTTTCACCGTCATTCTCGGCACAGCCCCCATCTTCACCGCCTCGATTCTGGCGTTGTCGGTTACGGTGCTGTCGAACGTTTTGAGCGTGAAACAGGCTTATTCGGGCTTTTCGCAAAGCTTTATCCTGCTGATCGTCGTTGCGTTTCTGATCTCGCGCGCCGTCGTGAAATCGGGCCTCGGCAAACGGGTGGCAATGCTGATCATCCGCCGGTTCGGGCGCTCGACGCTCGGTCTGGGCTATTCGATGATGGCGACCGATTTGCTGATCGCACCCGCTTTTCCTTCGAACACCGCCCGCTCCGGCGTGCTCTATCCTATCGTGCAGTCGCTTGCGCACGATAGCGGTTCGAAGGTAGCCGACGGCACGCGCAAAAAGCTCGGGGCGTACCTGATGATGAACTCGATGACGGGGCTTTCGATCAGCTCGTCGCTGTGGCTTACGGCGATGGCGGCCAATCCGCTCGGTGCGCAGATGGCTGCGGACCTCGGGGTGACGATTTCTTTCGGCAGCTGGTTTCTCGCCGCTTCGGTCCCGGCGCTTGCGGCGTTCGCTCTGGCGCCGTGGGTTTTGATGAAAATCTATCCGCCCGACGTCAAACATACTCCCGAGGCGCCGAAAAAAGCACAAGAAGTCCTTGAACACATGGGCCCGATGCACCGCAACGAGTGGATCACGGGTACGGTGTTCGTGATCATGGTCGTCCTCTGGGCGCTTTCGGGCGTTTTCCCCATCGACAAAACCGCCGTCGCTTTCGGCGGGCTCGGCGTGTTGATGCTTGCGAAGATTTTCACGATGGAAGATTTGCGCGGCCAGGGCGAGGCGCTCGGTACGCTGATCTGGTTCGCGGTGCTTTATACGATGAGTTCGTACCTCAACCGTTTCGGCTTCATGGAATATGTCGGCACGCTGATCGCTTCGGGGCTGGAGGGCATGGCGTGGCCGATCGTCTATACGGTGCTGATCGCCGCGTACGTGCTGATTCACTACCTGTTCGTCTCCCAAACGGCGCAGATGCTCGCGCTGTTCAGCGTTTTTCTCGGCGTGGGGATCGATGCGGGCGTCCCGGCGCAGCTGCTGGCGTTCATGCTGCTTTTCGCGACCAATTTCAACTCGGTCATCACGCCGCAGGGCTCGTCGGCGAACGTCATCTTCGTCGGTTCCGAATACATGACCTCCCGGGAACTTTACAAAAACGGCTTGATCATGACGCTTTTCAATCTCGCCGTTTTCCTCGGCATCGGAACCTTCTGGATTCTTTTGGTCTTCTGACGCCGTTCATCAGTGCCTGAAAGCGGCTTCGAGGACGATGTTTCCCTTTTCCTCACGCACCTGCGTTTGCATCGTGATCGGCGGTTTGTGGTGCTCGAGCACGTATTGGAGGTCGTGGATAACACTGCCATAGTTGCGTGTGAGCGGCACGGTCAGCCTGAGGATGCGCCCGCGATGGATTTCGTCGGCGATGGCCCTTAGCGCATACTCGTACGCCGCTTCGTTGGTCGCGTACTGGCGGTAGTAGGCTTCCATCATCGCGATGTTCTTGAGCCACGCCTCCCGCTCGTCTTCGGAAATGGTCCCGTTCGTTTTCACCCGTTCGATCAGCTCGTTTTCGAAGGCCTCGGCTTTGGCGTCGCGCTCGGCGATCGCCTCGTCGAAGTTTTTGCAGTGTTTTTCCAGCAGTTCGAGCAGTTCCTCGCCGTCGTAATCTCTTGGGTGAAGGTTGTAAAGATGCTGCGTCTCTTCGGTTTCGCCGTAGTCGAGCGCTTCGAGCAGCTCGACGGCGGCGTTGAGATAGGCGTATTTGTCCGGACGTGTTTTATCGAAAGCGATCCCTTTTCCCGAGACCTGGGGCATCGCCCCGACGTATTCAAGTTTCATGCGTTCCTCCTTGATCTTCGGCTATTTTAGCGCAATTCAGTACCCGCGCAGAAAATAACCGACCTTGTAGCGGATCAGCGTTTTTTGCTTCGGGCGCGGGTAGCGGCTGTAGGCGTATTCGATGGTCTCTTTGGTCGTATCGTCGAGCAGGTAGAAACCGCTGCGTTTGATGAACGTGATCTCGCTGATATCGCCGTTGGGATAAAGATAGAATTCGATGATATTGTCGGCGTTGACGCGCATATTGTCGGGGATATTTACGCGTCCGACGCGGTTGAGCACCTGCTGGGTGATGCGGCGCATGATTTCCTGATTGTCGAGAATGTATTTTTGCTCGCCTTCGCTGAGCTTGCCGAATTCATCACCGTACAGCTCTTTGATATCCTGATTGAGCCGGCTTTCGCGTTTGTGGGAACGGCGCGAAGGCTTGAGCGTATTGGCCGAGCGCTGCTTTTTCGAAAGTTTCGCCAACAGGCCTTCGTGCGCTTTGGGCTTGGGCTCGGGTTTGCTGACGTTGGCCTCTGCCAAAGGAATTTCGGGGCGCTTTTCGGTTTGGGGCGTCCGGGTGAACGGAATATAGGGCTTTTTGGGCGGAACGGGTTCGGGACGGGGCGCAGGGGGCTCTTGACGCGTCGTTTTTTCGGGCTTGGGAATTTTTTTGTGCGGCTCGATCGGTTTGGGCGGCTTGGCTTCGATCTGCTGTGCAGGCTTTGGCAGGGGTCGGTTTTGGGGTTTGACGATCTTTTTGAGCTGCTTGCCTTTGGGCATCGGCGGGGCGATTTTAGAGCGTTTGACCTTGTTTTTGAGTGCGGCGTTTTTCTTGGCGGTCGGCATCGATTTGAGCGAAACTTTGAAACGCTTCTCTTTGTGCGCCGCTTCGTCGAGCCGGGGGGCGTGTTCGGCCAGCAGCCAAAAAAGCAGGACGAGCACCGCATGGAAAAGTATCGCGATAAGCAGCGCGGCGGTACGGCGACTCATTGACCGGCGGCTCCGGCTTCAGGTTTCGCCGCGTCGAACAGCCGTTTAAGTTCGCGTCCTTCGATATATTCTTCGTCGATCAGCCGGCGGGCGAGGGTGCCGATAAGTTCCCAGTGCCCGTCGATGATGCGCTGTGCGGTCTGCGTGCCTTCGTCGATCCAGCGGGCGACGCACCGTTCGACGGCGCGGGTGAAAAGCGTCCGGCTGACGCTTTGCTGCAGCAGTTCCACGTCGATATTCGGCAGCGCTTCGTCCATGCCGTATTGGGCGACGGCGCTGTAAGCGAGCAGCGTGGCCTGCTGGAGGTCGCTGTAGGCTCCCGTGTCGAGCCCTTTGTCCCGTCCGAATTTTTTGATCGTCGAGAGGCGTCCGGCGAGGGCGACGGCGATGCTGCCTTTGATCTCTTCGACGCTCATGTTGGTCTGAATATGCTCCTGGTCGTACGACACCAGCCCCAGTGCCTCGGTCCGGGGAATCACGGTGACTTGTTCGATGTCGGTTTCGGGCAGCAGTTCGAGCGAAACGACGGCGTGTGCCGCTTCGTGCCAGGCGCTGTTGCGCAAATCTTCTTCAAAATTTTTCAGCCGTTTGCGATCGAGTTCCGTGCCGTATTTGATGGTGTTGATTTCATTGATGACGATGGCTTCGTCGAGCCGTTCTTTCCCCTGCCGGATCGCTTCGAGCGCGCAGGCTTTGGCGATGCGTTCGAGCTCGTAGCCGTTCATCCCGCTCATGTAGCGGGTGATACGTTCGACGTCGATGTCCGCATGGGGCTTTTCAAGCAGTTTTTTGGCGAAGAAGAGGCGGGCTTCCCGATCGAGTTCGGGCACGTCGACGAACTGGTCGATACGCCCCGGATGCATCAGCGACTTCGGTACTTCCTCTTTGTCCTGTGCCGTCATGACCGTAAAAACGAAACGGCCGGGCGTATCGGGACTGCGGTCGATGGCGTTTTCAAGGGCTTCGGTCGGAACGGGCGTGTAGTTGCCGTTGATCAGGCCTTTGACGTCGATATTGTCCAAAATGACGAGCAGCGGTGCGGCCAGCCGGGCGCGCTGGTAGGCTTCTTCGATCAAAGATTCGTCGAACAGGTCGCTGCCGTGCAGGTAGATATAGGGCAGTTTCGCTTCGTCGGCGAAAGCCTTCACAAGCAGTGTTTTTCCGACGCCCTGCGGCCCGTGCAGCAGCATGCCTTTGGGCAGGGTGATTCCGAAGCGGCGAAGTCCTTCGTCGTCGTTGAGCAGTTCGACCATTGCGCGCAGCTGTTTTTTGACCCGTGACTGCCCGGCGATCCTTTCGAACCCGCGACCGTTCGCCGGGTGAATCTGCAGCGTCTCGTCGAAGGGGTAGTCCTGGGCGTGCTTTTCGTTCGAACGCTCCTCGATGCTGCGCAGACGCACGACGATTTGACCGTTTTCTTCGGCACGTTCCCAGAGCAGATGAAACCGCCGGTCGTACTTTCCGAAGCTTTTGAGGTCCGCTTCCGAGGCGAAGGTTCGCCGCAGCCAGTTTCGCACGTCTTTGGAGACGTCCACCAGGCAGGTTTCGTTTCCGGCGACGAGGTCGTACAGATAAGCAGGCAGGCGATGCGAGAGCCGCGTGCTGTTGAGGTAGGGCGAAAACGACAGCAGCAACGCGAAGGCGAGTGGCTTTGGGTGCGGCACCGTGACGTCGACGGTGCCGTTTTTGCGCCATGTGTCGAGGCACGTTTGCAGCATCGTTTCGGTGATGTGGCGCAAATCCTCAAGCGTATGCGGATGAAGCAGCAGCAGATCGGTCTGACTCAAAACGTTGAGCAGGCTCGGATCGAACAGCGGTTTGACACCACCGTTTTCGTCAGCCGTACCGACGGTTGAGAGGGCTTCGTAGAGACGGGCCTGTTCAAGCAGCGGCTGGGCGTAGTAGCGGTCGATAAAATCGCTTTCGAGCCATTCGGGCGCCTTGATTTTGAACGTAAAAAGGAACAGGGCCCCGCGATAGAGCCCGGGGGCGTCGTCCGCACCGTTTTCGACGATGTCCGCAAGGGCTTTTTGGATCGAATGATCGGCTTCGTCGACGTTCTCGAAGACGACGCAGCCTTGCGGATGCTGTTCGATCCACGTGCGCAGCCGTCCTTTCTCGCCGAGCAGGCGGTCGAGATCGTCGGCAAAGGCGTAGGTTTCCATCGCAAGATGCAGCACTTCGAGCCCGAGTTTCTCTGCGATACTGCGGGCAAGCCGTTTTTTTCCCGATGCGGGAGCGCCGGCGATGGCCAGCATATCGCCGATGCCGCCGAAATGTTGGCAACAGCCGCGTCTCGCCGTCCAGCGGCGCAGCAGTTCGAGCGGTTCTTGACGGAGGGTCGTATCGAATGAATGCATACCGTCATTATAGTCCGCAAGGCTTTGAATGCGCTATAATGGCGTACAAAAAATCGAAAGAGGGTCTATGAAAAACGAAGCGTCACGCAAAGCGTTCGAAGCAGCGCAGCGGCTGATTCCCGGCGGGGTCGATTCTCCGGTACGGGCATTCAAAAGCGTCGGCGGTACGCCGCCGTTCATCGAAAAAGGAGAGGGGGCCTACCTCTTCGATATCGACGGCAACCGCTATGTCGATTACGTTCAGAGCTGGGGGCCGCTCATTTTCGGCCATCGCGACGAAACCATCGAAAATGCCGTCTGCGACGCGGTGCGCCGCGGGCTGAGTTTCGGCGCACCGACCCTGGCCGAAACCGAACTGGCCGAAGCGATCGTGTCGATTTTCGACAGTATCGACAAGGTTCGCTTCGTTTCCAGCGGTACCGAGGCGGTCATGAGCGCGATCCGGTTGGCACGCGGCTATACGGGAAAAGACGATATCGTCAAATTCGAAGGCTGCTATCACGGCCACAGCGATGCGCTGCTCGTGCAGGCGGGTTCGGGGCTGGCGACATTCGGCAACCCGAGTTCGCCGGGCGTGCCTGCCGATTTCACGAAACACACCCTTTTGGCGAAGTACAACGACCTCGCCAGCGTCCAGAAGTGTTTCGAGGACTCCGACGGCATCGCCTGCGTCATCATCGAGCCGATTGCCGGGAACATGGGACTGGTCCCCGCGGACAAAGAGTTCCTGGCCGGCCTGCGCGCCCTGTGCGATGCACACGGTGCAGTGCTGATTTTCGACGAAGTGATGAGCGGTTTTCGTGCCACGCTGCACGGTGCCGAGAGCATCACCGGAACCGTCCCCGACATGGTGACGCTGGGCAAGGTGATCGGCGGAGGGATGCCCGTCGGCGCCTTCGGCGGCCGCGCGGAAATCATGGCGCAGCTCTCTCCCGAAGGGCCGGTCTATCAGGCCGGAACGCTCAGCGGCAACCCCGTCGCGATGGCGGCGGGAATCGCCGCGGTACGCAAGCTTCGCCAAAACGCCCGGCTCTTTTCGGTGCTCGAAGCACGTGCGCGACGCCTCACGGAGGGCTTCAAAGCCGCCGCCGAAAAACACGGCATCGCGCTGCAGACCGAGGTCCGCGGTTCGATGTTCGGCTTTTTCTTCAATGAACGCCCGGTGCGAAATTTCGACGACGCGGCGGCATCGGACCTTGAGCGGTTCGCGAAATTCCATGCCGGTATGCTCGAACGCGGTTTCTATTTTGCCTGTTCGCAGTTCGAGACGGGCTTTTTGTGTACGGCGATCAGCGACGATATGATCGAAGCGACGATCGATGCCGCCGACGACGTGATGGCCGCGCTGTGAAAGACAAAAAGCTGACCGGCCTCACCCCCGAGGGCGGGCACGGAGAGGAAAAACCCCGGCTCAAACCGATTATCGAAGGGGCCAAAGACCTTTCGCTCGGTATTTCGATGGTCGTCGCGGTGTTGATCGGCGTCGGAATCGGACTGGGGCTGAAACAGTTGACCGGTATCGGCTGGCTGCTGTGGGTGGGCGTCTTCATCGGCATCGCCGCGGCATTCCTGAACGTTTTCAAAGCGTACTCCAAACAGTACAGGGAGTTCGAGGCACTGGCGAAAGAGCCGCGCTATCGTCATGCCGGGCGAATCGATGACGATGACGACGAAGATGACGATGCGGCGAAGCATTTTTAGCACCTTGCTGGTCGCGCAGGGGCTGGTGCTTTCAAGCCTCGCGCTGTCGTTCAGTGCCTTCGTCAACGCGCAGACGGCGTTTCTTTCGGCCTTTCTTGTCGTGATGGGGTCGATGTACAGCTACCGTGCCCTTATAAAACGCAGCGCGGCGCAGGGCGTTTCGATGCATCACGACGATGTAATCGAGAAGATCGAAGATCCGCACGGACTCTATGACGACGACGAAGAGACCGCGGGCGAAGATGTTTCTCTCAAAGAGGTCGTCGCCGAAGAACGTGCCCGCCTCAAAGCCTCGAAAGCGACGCTCAAACACACCGTCAAAGCCGCTCCGGCATCGTTTTCGCTGTGGCGGCTGCTGCCGTATGCGGTGCTCGTCCTCGGCTTCATCGCACTGAAGAACAACCAGCTGCTCGACCTGCGCTTCTATCTGCCGGCACTCGGGGTGGGCATCATCGCGGGCTACCGGACGGGTGCGGGTATCTTTCTTGCCGGCTCCAAGGCGTGATCACGCCGTCACGGGGATATTGACGACGACGCCGTCGGGAAGCATTTCGAAAAAGAGATGGTTCTTGCGGCAAAGCTGCACGATTGCCGGTTCGAACGCATCGTCGAAACGCTCGCCGGTGATTTTTAGCGAAAAGAAGGTGTATTTTTTCTCTTCGAAACGAATATGTTCGCCGATGCGGAAGAAAAGCCGGGTTGTGACGGTTTCGCTTTGCCGCAGCGCTTCGTAGATTTTATTGAGCAGGCGGATGAAACGATCGGTATTCAGACGGGTTTCGGGCATCGTCGGATCGAGGTCTTTGACGAACTTCGCCGAACCGGCGATGGAGTTGGTCGCGATGCACAGGTCGATCAGCGTGTAGATATTGACGAGCTCGCCTTCGATTTGGGGCGAATCGAACTGGAACGAAGGCTTTTGGTAGAAACGGATGCCGATGGCTTCTTCGTTTTCGTAGCCGACCATAATGCCGAAAATTTTGAACCGCCCGTATTCGAGATCGAGAAAGGTCGTTTTGAAACCGAACGAGGGGCTGGCATACGTTGTGGCAAGTTCGAAAAGCGTTTTTTTGTTGACCGCACCGAGCAGGTACTGCCCTTCGGTATTGACCGAAAGGACCTTGCCCGTCACACTGAACAAAATGAACGGATTGAAATCGTATTCGATCCACTGCTGTTCGAAGGTCGGCGTCATCATTATTCTTCGATGTAGTTTTTGAGTTTGCGTCCTACCTTGGGATGTTTGAGCTTTTTGATCGCGCTGCTCTCGATCTGGCGCACGCGTTCGCGGGTCACGCTGAGCTCTTTGCCGATCTCTTCGAGCGTGCGGTCGCTTTCGTCGTCCATAATGCCAAAACGCATCTTGATAACGGCGCGTTCGCGTTCGCTGAGCTGTTCGAGTACGCCTTCGATCTGCACTTTGAGGTCTTCTTTCATGATCGCTTCGGTCGGCGAAAGCGAGGTACGGTCTTCGATGAAATCGCCGAAACGGCCGTCTTCTTCACTGCCGATCGGTGCTTCGAGCGAAATCGGCTCTTTGGTGATTTTAATGACGTTTTTGACTTTTTCCACCGACAGACCGACTTCTTCGGCGATGGTCTCGACATCGGGCTCCTTGCCCGTTTCCTGCAGGTGCTTGCGCATGATTTTGTTGATGCGGTTGATCGTTTCGATCATGTGGATGGGAATACGGATGGTGCGTGCCTGGTCGGCGATGGCACGGCTGATCGCCTGGCGAATCCACCACGTCGCATACGTTGAAAACTTGTAGCCTTTTTGGTACTCGAACTTGTCGACGGCTTTCATCAGGCCGATGTTGCCTTCTTGGATAAGGTCGAGAAAGGGCAGCCCGCGGTTGGTGTAGCGCTTGGCAATCGAGACGACAAGGCGCAGGTTCGATTTGGCCATGCGGGTTTTCGCCGCCTCGCTGATCGCCTTGCCCCGTTTGATCTGTTCAAGAATGTCGGCGAGTTTTTCGGGTTCCATGTTGAAGCTGCCTTTGGAGGCTTCTTTGGTCTGGATGAGCTTCTTGATTTCCATGTAGGTGCCGACCATCGTCGCTTCGGGCACGCGCGCGGCGATCTCTTCTTTGGAAAGGTTGGTGATGTTGTCGAGAATCTCTTTGTGGTTTTTGCGCAGCATGTCGTTGAACAGCGGCAGTTTGTATTCCAGGCGTTTGAGTTCCTTGTCGAAACCTTCGTCGCTTTTAAGCGAGGTTTCCATCGACTTGACCAGTTCGTTGATCAGTTTCGACGTCGGTCCGAGGTCGAGCAGCTTTTCTTTGAGCACTTTTTTCTTGTAGCTGGCTGTTAGGTAGGCATGGACGATCTCTTCGGTCAGTTCGCCCTCTTCGGGGATCTCCGGGAGCTTGTCCATCGCTTTTTGCCAGTCTTTTTTGGCTTTTTCCAGGGCCTTGAAACTCGAAACGACCAGATCAACGCGCTTTTTGTCTTTGGCGTTGAGTTTCTTCTCCGCGCTCTCTTCATCGTCATCGGCGTCGCCTTTGTCGTCTTCGAAGCTTTTGAACAGTTCTTTGACGCGGCGTTCGCGGTTGATCAGCGGTTCTTTGTAGTCGAGGATAAAGTCGATCAGGTAGGGCACCGAGCAGATCGCATCGATGATGATGCTTTCACCGTACTCGATTTTTTTGGAGATTTCGATCTCCTCTTCTTTGGTGAGCAGGGGAATCTGGCCCATTTCGCGAAGGTACATCCGTACCGGGGAATCCGAACGCGACCATTCCATCAGCTCGTGCTGCTTGAGGATGTCGAAATCCTCGCCGCTGGCGTTTTCGATCAGTTTGCGCTGGGCGTCGCGACGGGCTTCGGCCTCCTGCTCGTTCATGATCTTGGCGTGTTCGGAGGCGGTATAGAGACAGCGGCCGTATTTCTGCGCCATTTTCAGGACGTTTCTCGATTGGGCGGCCGTCGGGTTCTTTTCGAACAGTTCCGCAATGGCCTCGTAGGTGATACAGTTGTCGGAGGCGTGGTCGGCGAAAAGTTTTTCGAGGGCTTTGTTGAGTTCTTTAGCGGTCATCTGGGGGCTGGCTCCTGCTATCGAGGGATGAGTAAGGAGGTGGATTATACCCATGTCATGCTTATGATTACTTTAACAGTAGTTTCAAATAGCGCATATTAAATAATATCTCTTGGCATGTACGGCGTTTTTCAAGGCCGTTGAAACATTTTTGGGTATAATCGCAAAAATTTTAACTTCAGGACATCCGCTCATGAGTACACTCGAAGGAAAAGTCTGGCGTTTCGGAAAAGACATCGACACCGATCTGATCATCGCCGCACGGTACCTCAACACCTCGGACCCCAAGGAGCTGGCCAAGCACGTCATGGAAGACGCCGATCCCGATTTCGTCAAGAA
The DNA here is from genome assembly GCA_964646705.1 of uncultured Sulfurimonas sp. Taxonomy (GTDB): domain Bacteria; phylum Campylobacterota; class Campylobacteria; order Campylobacterales; family Sulfurimonadaceae; genus Thiomicrolovo. The sequence continues at coordinate 2,488 of CAZYEW010000010.1, read as the reverse complement.
GATGAACCCCGGCGACATCATCGTCGCCGACGAGAACTTCGGCTGCGGTTCTTCGCGTGAACACGCTCCCATCGCGCTCAAGGCCGCCGGCATCGCCGCGGTGATCGCGCCGACGTTCGCGCGGATTTTCTATCGCAATGCTTTCAATATGGGATTGCCCATTTTCGAATTGCCCGAAAGTGCCGAGATCGGCGAGGGCGACGTCGTTTCGATCGACATGGACGCGGGAACCGTCACGAACAAGACGACAGGCAAAACCTACAAGTTCACGCCGATTCCGCCGTTCATGCAGGAACTGATTTCCGCCGGCGGGCTGATGAATTTCGCCAAGAACGAAATCACCGAAGGAGCCAAAGCATGAAGACCTATACGATCGCCCTGATCAAAGGTGACGGGATCGGCCCCGAAATCATCGACGAGGCAACGAAGGTGCTCGATGCCGTCGCTGCGAACGAGGAGTTTTCGTTTCGTTACGAAGAAGCTTTGATGGGCGGCTGTGCCTACGACATTACCGGCGATCCGCTTCCGCAGGAGACCGTCAATACCGCACTCCATTCCGACGCCGTACTTTTCGGAGCGATCGGCGGCGAGCAGTGGGACGACCTTCCCCGTGAAAAGCGCCCCGAAAGCGGCCTGCTGCGTTTTCGCAAGGCACTGGGCGTCTATGCCAACCTCCGCCCGGCCGTCGTCTATGACGAGATGGTCAACGCCAGCTCGCTCAAACCCGAAGTGGTACGCGGCGTCGATTTGATGGTCGTGCGCGAGCTGATCGGCGGCATCTATTTCGGAGAGCCCAAAGGTCGCGAGGGCGACAAGGCCTACAATACGATGGTCTACACCAAAAGCGAGATCGTCCGCATCGCCCACACCGCGTTCAAAATCGCGATGCAGCGCAGCCGCCGCGTCTGTTCGGTCGACAAGGCCAACGTGCTCGACGTTTCGCAGCTGTGGCGCGAAACGGTCGAAGACGTGGCGAAAGAATACCCCGAAGTGGAACTGTCGCACATGTACGTCGACAATGCCGCCATGCAGCTTATTCGCGACCCCAAGCAGTTCGACGTCATTTTAACGGGCAACATTTTCGGCGATATTCTGAGCGACGAGGCGAGCATGCTCTCCGGTTCGATCGGGCTGCTGCCTTCGGCATCGGTCGGCGACAAGGTTGGCGTCTACGAACCCATTCACGGCTCCGCACCCGATATCGCGGGGCAGGGCATCGCCAACCCCATCGCAACGATCGCCAGCGCTTCGATGATGCTGCGCTTCGCCCTGGGTGAGCATGAAGCCGCCGACCGGATCGACGCGGCGATCAAACGGACGCTCAAAGAAGGGTACCGCACCCAGGATATCGCAGGTTTCGACGCCAAAGAGGTCTGCTCGACGAGCGAAATGGGATCGATCATCGCCAATTACGCGGCACGGTAGCCCCGATGCGCTGCAGGGTCCTGATCGACTGCCCCGACGCCAAGGGGCTGGTCTATAAAATTTCGAGCATTTTTTACCGTCACGAGCTCAATATGCTCTCCAACGGCGAATTCGTCGACAGCGAACGGAACCTCTTTTTCATGCGCAGTGTCGTCGAAGGCGAAATCGACACACCGCGCCTCGAAGAGGAGCTGCAAGCGGCATTGCCCGAAGGCAGCGGTGTCAAGGTTATCGAACCGCGCAAAAAGCGTTTGGTGCTGATGGCGACGAAAGAGTCGCACGCACTGGGCGATTTGCTGATCCGTTACGAAGCAGGCGAGCTCGATGCCGAAATCGTCGGCGTCGTTTCCAACTATGACGTCCTGCGCCCTCTGGTCGAGAAGTTCGATATTCCTTTTCACACAATTTCGCACGAAGGACTGGACCGCGAAACGCACGAAGCTCGCGTGCTTGAACGACTGGACGCTTTGGGGCCGATCGATTACGTGGTTCTGGCCAAATACATGCGCATTCTCACACCGGCGTTCGTGCGTGCCTACGAAAACCGTATCATCAACATCCACCACTCTTTTCTGCCCGCGTTCATCGGGGCGAACCCGTACAAGCAGGCCTACGAGCGCGGCGTGAAGATTATCGGGGCGACCGCCCACTTCGTCAACGACGACCTCGACGAAGGTCCTATCATCGCCCAGGACGTCAAACCCGTCGATCATGCCTACAACTGGCAGGCACTGCAAAAACTCGGCCGCGATATCGAAAAGATCGTGCTCGCCCGCGCCGTCAAACTTGCCCTCGAAGACCGTATTTTCGTTTATGGCAACAAGACAGTCATTTTTTGACGCAATGTTCAATATCGTTCTCGTACACCCGCAAATTCCCAACAACACCGGGGCGATCGGCCGTCTGTGCGTCAACACGGGAGCGACGCTGCATCTGATCCGTCCGCTGGGGTTCGACATCGGCGAAAAAGCGGTGCGGCGAGCCGGGCTGGACTATTGGCACAAGCTCGACCTCAAAGTCTGGGAAAACCTCGACGCTTTTTTCGCCGAAAACGACGGACGCT
>CAZYEW010000009.1:11823-31251 GCA_964646705.1 uncultured Sulfurimonas sp. | reverse complement strand
ACACCTCGCCGAAACACCCAAGGACCAGATGGTTATAATACCCGCTATGAAACACATGCTGAAAACATCTGCTGCGAGTCGGTGCGCCTGAATGTTCCGCGCCGTCTTCACCAACAGTGCCGGTATCCTTTTTTCGCGCATCCTGGGCTTCGTCCGCGATCTGCTGACCGCCTCGATTCTCGGCGCAAACGTCTACAGCGACATCTTTTTCGTCGCGTTCAAACTGCCCAATCTCTTTCGCCGCATTTTCGCCGAAGGTGCGTTTACACAGACGTTTTTGCCCGCGTTTACCCGCACGCGCCACAAAGGTATTTTCGCCGTACATATCTTTACGCTGTTTTTCGGCTTCATTGTGCTGATGGCCTTCGCCGTCAATCTCTTTCCGCAGACCGCGGCGCGGCTTATCGCGATAGGGTTCGACGCTTCGACCATCGCAACGGCCGCGCCTTACGTCGCGATCAACTTCTGGTACCTGCCGCTGATTTTCGCCGTCACTTTTCTGGGCACCCTCTTGCAATACAAAAACCGTTTCGCCGTCACGGCATTCGCGACGGGCCTGCTCAATCTTGCGCTGATCGCCGCTTTGCTGCTTTCGCGCGGCAAAGCGCCCGAAACGGTCGTGCTTTACCTCAGCTGGGCCGTCGTTGCAGGCGGTTTCGCCCAGTTTTTCGCACATCTGCTCGCAGTCCGGCAGCTCGGCCTGCACCGCCTGCTGCTCGGCGGCATCAAACACTACCGGCACAAAGTCGCACGCATCCGTGACGATGCCGTCCGCTTCAGGCATGAGTTTTTCCCCGCCGTCTGGGGCAACTCCACGGCGCAGGTAGCGGCTTTTCTCGATACCTGGCTGGCCTCGTTTCTGGGTGCCGGCGTTATCAGCTATCTGTACTACGCCAACCGTGTTTTCCAACTGCCGCTCGCACTGTTCGCCATCGCCACCTCCGTCGCGCTCTTTCCCAAAGTTTCGCGCCATCTCAAACACGGCGACGACGCCAAAGCCCGCGCCATGCTTGCCAAAGCATTCACCTTTTTGCTTTATGTTCTGGGGCTGTCCGCCGTCGGCGGCATCGTACTTGCGCCCGAAATCACCGCACTGCTGTTTCAGCGCGGCGCGTTCGACGCACGCGACACCGCCCGAACCGCACTGATTTTGCGTATGTATCTCGTCGGACTCGTTCCTTTCGGTCTCGCCAAACTCTTTTCGCTGTGGCTCTACGCGCAGCGTCGCCAGAAGAGTGCGGCGAAAATCGCCACGTACAGCCTGGGAACGAACATCGTCTTTTCGCTGGCGCTTATCTACCCGTTCGGCGGCGCGGGGCTGGCGCTGGCGACGACACTCGGCGGCTTCGTGACGCTCGGCGCGACGCTGTATGCGATCGGACGCACGCAGGTGTTGGATATAATTCGGCCAAAAAGCATGCTGCTGTGGGTTTTCGCCGTCGCCTTCTTCGCGCTGGCAATCCTCGGCATCAAGGAGACAGTGCATGGATATCTATGACAGCGTGACCAAAACCAAACGCACCTTCGTTCCGCTCGAACCGGGCAAAGTGTCGCTTTACGTCTGCGGACCGACCGTTTACGACGACGCGCATCTGGGACACGCCAAAAGCGCGCTGGTTTTCGACCTGCTGCGCCGTGTACTCGAAGCCGAAGGCTACGACGTCACCTACGCCCGCAACATCACCGACATCGACGACAAAATCATCAAACGCGCCGCCGAATCGGGCATCTCCATCGCCGAACTGACCGCGACCTACACCGAAGCCTACCACCGCGACATGGAAGCGCTCGGCGTACGGCGTCCCGATCTCGAACCCAAAGCCACCGAATCGCTCGATGCGATGTTCGAATTGATCGAAACACTGATCGAACGCGGCCATGCCTACCGCACCGGCAGCGGCGACGTCTATTTCGACACGCAAAGCGATACGCGCTATCTGAGCCTTTCGCACCGCCGTCAAGACGACGCCGATACGCGGCAGCGGGTCGAAAGCTCCGACGAAAAACACCATCCGGCCGATTTCGCCCTGTGGAAAGCCGTACACGACGGCAGCGTTGCATTCGATTCGCCGTTTGGGCGCGGCCGGCCCGGGTGGCATACCGAATGTTCGGCGATGATCGAAAAGCACCTCGACCGCGGCGGCGACTGCAGCATCGACATCCACGGCGGCGGCGCGGACCTGCTCTTTCCGCACCATGAAAACGAAGCGGCGCAGACACGCTGTGCGACGGGGCACGAACTGGCGCGCTACTGGATGCACAACGGCTTCGTGACCATCGACGGCGAAAAGATGAGCAAAAGTCTGGGCAACAGCTTTTTCGTCAAAGACGCGCTCAAAGCGTACCCCGGCGAAGTGCTGCGCTTTTTCCTGCTGGGTACCCACTACCGCAGCGACTTCAATTTCAACGAAGCGGACCTGCTCGCCTCGAAAAAGCGGCTCGACCGCCTCTACCGGCTCAAAAAACGGCTTTTCGGGCTGAAAAGCGGTACGGAACGCACACCGTTTCAGTCCGCCCTGCTCGACGCACTCGGCGACGACCTCAACATCTCGCGCGCGCTGTCGCTGATCGACGACATGATCGCCGAAGCCAACGATGCCCTCGATGCCGCCCCCAAAGACAAAGCCCTCAAACGGCGCGTCACCGCCGACCTGGCCTATGTCGAGACCCTGCTCGGATTCGGCACGATGAACCCTTTTGAATATTTCCAGCACGGCATCGACGAAGCCGCGAAAGCACGCATCGAAACGCTGATCGCCGAACGTGACGCGGCGAAACAGGCAAAAGATTTTACCCGTGCCGACGCGATTCGTGACGAAATCGCCGCACTCGGCGTTCAGCTGATGGACACGCCGCAGGGCACGTTCTGGGAAAAAGCGGAATAGGCCTTACTGTACCGGCGAAAGCAGCCGGGCAATGCGCGTCAGCAAAACGAACCAAAACGGCCGCCCCTCGATATCGGAAAGGGTCATTTCAGCAGAGCGCGCGAAATCTTCTTCGAACATCGCTTCGACCCGCCTGATGAAACGACGGTCGGTGACGATACCCGTGATTTCGAAATTGAGCCGAAACGAGCGGTTGTCGAAGTTGGCACTGCCGACCGTTGCGGCTTCGTCGTCGACAAGCATCGTTTTCTCATGCAGAAATCCGTCGCGATAGCGAAAAATGCGAATCCCCGTGCGGTGCAGTTCTTCGACGTAGCTGTACGCCGACCAGTCCATCAGGCGGTTGTCTCCGCGCTCAGGAATCAATATCCGGATGTTCACACCGCGCAGTGCGGCAAGCTGAAGCGCCGAAACGATCGCTTCGTCGGGCACGAAATACGGCGTCGCGATCCAGAGGCGTTTTTTGGCCTGCGAAATGGCATCGTGAAACATCAGCTGCATCGTTTCAAGGTCGTCTGCCGGCCCGGTCGGAACGACGAGCACCGGAACATCCTCGTTCGACGGAACAGGCGTCCATGAAATATCGGGCAAAAGCGCATCCGTCGCCCAGTACCAGTCTTCGGCGAACGCAAGCTGCACCGCCAGCGCCGCCGGACCGTCGATGCGCATGTGCGTATCGCGCCAGTGACCGATTTTCGGATCACGGCCGAGGTATTCGTCACCAATATTGATACCGCCGATCCAGGCGCTTCGTCCGTCGACGACCATCACCTTTCGGTGGTTGCGGAAATTGAGCTGAAAACGGTTGCCCCGCCCTTTTTGCGTATGAAAGGGGGCCGTATGTATCCCTGCGTCGCGCAGTGCTTCGAGATAGCTTCCGCGCAGTCCGTAGCTGCCGATCTCGTCATAGAGAAAATGTACCGAAACCCCCGCCTTCGCCCGGGCGATCAGGCGTCGGGCGACCTCCGCGCCGATGCGGTCGTCGTGCACGATGTAAAACTGAAACAAAATGACATGCTCGGCCGCGTCGATGCCCGCAAGCAGACTTTCGAACATCGCTTCGCCGTCGACCAGAAGATCGACCCTGTTTCCCCGCAGCAGCGGAATGTCCGCCAGCCGGTACGCCGCTCGGATCGCGGCAGGTGTTTCCCGGAGCGGAACGACGAAAGGCTCCAGCGCCTGCATCAGCAGGTCGTGCCGCGTATCGAAACGGGCTTTTTTGACGTGCCGTGCCTTGACATAGCCGTGGAACCGGCTGCTGCCGAGCACCCAGTATGCCGGAACGGCAGCCCACGGCGCCAGCATCATCGCCGTCACCCAGGCGATCGTCCCCTGCGTCGTACGGCCATGCATGACGGCATGAACCGCGCTGGCGATACCCAGCGCATACAGCACAATACCGGCAACCACCCATACCGTCACCATCGCCACACTCCTTTTCGATCCTGCAACGTCTTCGTTCCTCGACATTATGACACATGATTGACGGCCCGTTTGAACGATATGAAATCTCATCTATTTATCATTTATTGTCGCTATGATATGTCATCCCAATTTTTCAAGGAAGTCATGATGGATCTCGACGATCTTCTGCAACTCGGCAGTCATCTCATTCAAAACAACCGTGACGATGCGACGACGCATCTCGACGGCAGTACGATTACGAATGCACTCGGCGAACTTTTCGGCAATGACGGACAGTTCGATCTGGGCAGCATTGTCAGTACCCTCGCCGGTTCGGGACATTCAAACGGGCTTATGGATATCGTCGGCTCATGGGTCGGCAGCGGGAACAATGCGCCGATCGATGCCGAACAGGTATCGGAACTGCTCGGCAGCGAAAAAGTCGCCGCGTTCGCACAAAGCCTCGGACTGGGGACCGACAGTGCCAAACAAGCACTTGCCGATGCGCTGCCGGCAATGGTAGACCGGGCGACTCCGGGCGAGGGAGGCCTCGACGATCTGCTCGCTTCGTTTGGAGGCAGCGGCCTGATGGGCATGGTCGGAAAACTCTTCGGTTAAGCCGTACTTTTTTTCTTTCCTCGCCGTACGGAGCACCCCGCCCGTACCGCCCTGCCCGTGATTTTCCAAATATTTAGACGATTTTAAGTATAATCCTCCATAAAAAACAGGTCCGCAATGAACGTATACGACTATATCCGGCCGCTGCTGTTCTCGCTTCAGCCCGAAACCGCGCATCATCTCGTCGCGACACTGCTGCACGCGGCAGACTACGCACCCGAATGCGCCGCGTCCGTATCGAAACGCTGCCGGGTCGACGATCCGCGCCTTGGACAGACGCTGTTCGACACCGCGTTCGACAACCCCGTCGGCCTGGGCGCAGGGTTCGACAAGAACGCCCAGATGATCCGAGGCATCGCCGCGCTGGGCTTCGGCTTTACCGAAATCGGCACCGTCACGCCCCGCCCGCAGCCGGGCAATCCCAAACCGCGCATGTTCCGGCACGTCGCCGAAGAAGCGATCCAAAACGCGATGGGTTTCAACAACGACGGCATGCTCGTCGTTCGCCGACGCCTGCAAAAGAGCCTGCCGCACCCTATTCCCGTCGGCATCAATATCGGCAAGAACAAAACCACGCCCGAAAACGAAGCGGTCGAAGACTACGTCAAACTCACCCGGGCCCTGCATACGCTCGGCGACTATCTTGTCGTCAATATCTCTTCGCCCAATACGCCCGGCCTGCGCGACCTGCAGAACGCGGCTTTCATCGACGAACTGTTCGGCCGCCTCAAAGCGATCACAGCCAAGCCGATTTTGCTGAAAATCGCCCCCGATATGACACCCGCGCAGGCCGTCGACCTGAGCGCGATGGCCGTCGAAAAAGGTGCCGACGGCATCATCGCCACCAATACCAGTATCGACTATTCGCTGGTGCGCCGCCCCGAAGCGATCGGCGGCATCAGCGGCAAGCCGCTGGCACAAAAAAGCTTCGAAATTTTCGATGCCGTGGCGGCGGAGCTTTTCGGAAAAACCGTGCTCGTCTCCGTCGGCGGTATCGACAATGCCGAAGAAGCCTATCGGCGCATCAAGGCCGGTGCTTCCCTCGTACAGGTGCTCTCGGCACTCGTCTTCAAAGGCCCCGGTCTCGTGCGCGATATCAATCGCGGCCTGCTTGAGCTGCTCGCGGCCGACGGCTACGCGAACATCACCGATGCGATCGGAGCCGACCGACGATGAAACGCTTCGCACTTGCACTTTTACTGACAATTTTCATGACAGGATCGCTTATGGCAAACTCCCTGCCCCGCTACGAAACCAAAACCCTCGACAACGGCTTGCAGGTCGTCGTCATCCCGATGCACAACGATACCGGCGTCGTCTCGACCGATATTTTCTACAAAGTCGGCAGCCGCAATGAGGTCATGGGGAAAACCGGCATCGCCCATATGCTCGAGCATATGAACTTCAAATCGACCAAACACCTCAAAGCCGGCCAGTTCGACGAAGAGGTCAAAAGCGTCGGCGGCGTCAACAACGCTTCGACGGGCTTCGACTTCACCCACTATTTCATCAAAAGCAGCAGTGCCAACGTCGAAAAGTCCGTTTCGCTGTTCGCCGAACTGATGGCCAACCTCAATCTCAAAGACGACGAGTTCCAGCCCGAACGCAAGGTGGTCGCCGAAGAACGCCGCTGGCGGACCGACAACAGCCCGCTGGGATACCTCTATTTTCGCCTGTTCAACAATGCCTACCTCTACCACCCCTATCACTGGACGCCGATCGGTTTCATGAACGATATCCTGACGTGGAGCATCGACGACATCCGCCGCTTTCACGCCACCTACTACCAGCCTCAAAACGCCATTCTCGTCGTCACCGGCGACATCGATCCCCAAACGGTCTTTGCCCTGGCGACAAAGTATTTCGGCCCGCTGAAGAACCACGGCGATATTCCGGCCGTCAAAGCGGTCGAACCCGAGCAAGACGGTGCGAAACGTATCGACATCGAGAAACAGAGCGAAGTCGAAATGATCGCCATCGCCTACCATATCCCCGATTTCAAACATCAAGACCAGGTGGCACTCTCGGCGATCTCCGAGATGCTAAGCTCCGGCAAAAGCAGCCGGCTTTACCGCGAACTCGTCGACAAAAAACGGCTGGTCAACCAGATCTACGCCTACAATATGGAGCAGATCGATCCGGGCCTGTTCGTCTTCATGGCGGCCTGCAATCCCGGCGTCAAGGCCGAAACCGTCGAAGCGGAACTCAAAGCGCAGATCGCACGGATCAAAAACGAAAAAGTGAGCAAAGAAGAGCTGGAGAAGGTCAAAATCAACACCCGTGCCGATTTCATCTTCTCGCTCGAAAGCGCCTCGTCCGTCGCCAATCTGATGGGCGGATACCTCGCCCGCGGCGACCTCTCGCCGCTGGAACATTACGAAGAGAACATCGCCGCGCTGACACCCGAAATCGTTCAAAAAGCGGCACGAACCTATTTCGTCGACAAACATTCCACCACGATTATTTTACGAAAGGCTGAGCAATGAACACTGTTACCGGCGCAACCGTCGCCCTTGTCACTCCATTTAGAAACGGGAAACTCGACGAAGCCGCTTACGCTTCGCTTATTCGCCGCCAAATCAACAACGGCATCGATGCCGTCTGCCCGGTCGGTACGACCGGCGAAAGCGCGACGCTGACGCACGACGAACATAAACGCTGCATCGAAATCGCCGTCGAAACGTGCAAAGGCAGCAGTACGAAAGTCCTCGCCGGTGCCGGCAGCAACGCCACGCACGAAGCGGTAGAGATTGCCAAACATGCGCAAAAATGCGGCGTTGACGCACTCTTTTCAGTGAGCCCCTACTACAACAAACCCTCGCAGGAAGGGCTTTACCAGCATTACAAAGCCATCGCTTCGGCCGTGCCGGAACTGCCGTTCATGCTCTACAACGTCCCGGGCCGTACCGGCGTCGATATCCTGCCCGATACCGTCATCCGCCTCTTCGACGACGTTCCCAACATCTACGGCATCAAAGAAGCCACGGGCAGCCTCGAGCGTACCGTCGCCCTGCTTTCGCGCCGCCCCGATCTGGCGGTGCTCAGCGGCGACGATGCCATCGACTTTCCGATTCTTTCCGCCGGAGGGCGCGGCATCACGTCGGTGACGGCCAACCTGCTGCCCGACCTCAAAAGCCGCCTGGTCCACAGCGCGCTCGAAGGCGATTTCGAAACGGCGCGCACGCTCAACAACGACTTGTTCGAAATCAACAAGGTACTGTTTTGCGAATCGAATCCGATTCCGATCAAAGCCGCGATGTATCTCGCCGGCCTGATCGACACCCTCGAATACCGTTTGCCGCTCGTTCCGCCGAGTGCCGAAAACATGAAAAAAATCGAAGCGGCCATGCAACACTACACCATCGCAGGAGCGTAACCATGCCATCGAACATGCAAGGAAAAACCGTCGTCATCACCGGAGCCACCAAAGGGATCGGAAGGGCCTGTGCGGAGAAATTCGCCCAAAACGGCGTCAACGTCGCGTTCACGTACAATTCGAACAAAGAAGCGGCCGACGCCATCGCGGCGGAGCTTGAAGAAAAACACGGCATCAAGGCCCGTGCGTATCCGCTCGATATCCTCGACACCGATCAGTTCAAACCGCTGTTCGCCGCCATCGACGAAGATTTCGACCGGGTCGACTTTTTCGTCTCCAACGCCATGATCTACGGCCGCAGCGTCGTCGGCGGCTACGGCAAGTTCATGAAACTGCGTCCTAAAAAAGGCCTGGCAAACATCTACACCGCCACCGTCGGTGCCTTCGTCGCCGGCAGCCAGGAAGCGGCGAAACGCATGGAAAAAGTCGGCGGCGGCGCGATCGTGACGCTTAGTTCCACCGGGAATCTCATCTACATCGAGAACTACGCCGGCCACGGTACCAACAAGGCCGCCGTCGAAGCGATGGCGCGCTACGCCGCGGTCGAACTCGGCGATATGGGCATTCGCGTCAATGCCGTCAGCGGCGGCCCGATCGACACCGATGCCCTCAAGGCTTTCACCAACTATGAAGAGGTCAAAGCCGAAACGGTCAAGCGCTCGGCGCTCAACCGCATGGGCAGCCCCGAAGACCTCGCCGGTGCCGTCTATTTTCTGTGCACCGACGACGCCGGCTGGATCACCGGCCAGACCATCGTCGTCGACGGCGGCACGACGTTTCGCTAAGGGAGCCGCGTTTGTTCAACCTTCCCAACCTCCTGGCAATGTCGCGCATCGCCATCGCGCCGCTGATGTTCTGGGTCATCCTCAACCCGCAGTGGTTTACGCAGCACGGTTTCGACGTCACGTGGAACTACTATTTTTCCGCCTTGCTTTTCGTCGTCGCCAGCGTCACCGACTTTTTCGACGGCTACATCGCCCGAGAACTCGACCAAATCACGATCGCGGGCAAAATCCTCGACCCGCTGGCGGACAAAATGCTCATTATTGCGGCGTTTCTTGGCCTGATGATGCAAGGCGTCGCTTCACCGTGGGCGATCTACATCATTATCGTCCGCGAACTGTTCATTACGGGGCTTCGCACCGTTTCACTCAGTGAAGGCATCGATATCGCCGCCTCGTGGGCCGGCAAGGTCAAAACCGTCGCACAGATGTTCGCCGTCGGCTTTTTGCTGATGCACTGGCGCGGCGGTGAAATACTGCTGTGGATCGCCGTGGCGATCACCGTCTATTCGGGCGTCGAATATCTTGTCGGCTTCGCCCGCGCTTACCAAAGGAACCGTACATGAGCTGGCTCGTTTCGCTTCTCGTACTCTCGGCACTGATCTTTTTTCACGAACTCGGCCATTTCACCGTTGCACGACTGATGGGTGTCTACGTCGAAGTTTTCAGCATCGGGTTCGGCAAAAAACTCTTCGGTTTCCGTGCGTTCAATACCGAATGGCGCGTCGCTGCGATCCCGCTGGGCGGCTATGTCAAAATGAAAGGCCAGGACGACGCGGATCCCGCCGCCAAAAGCCCCGATCCCGACAGCTACAACGCCAAAAAGCCCTGGCAGCGCATCGCGATTCTGCTCGCGGGTCCGGCAGCCAATTTCGTCCTCGCCTTCGTGCTTTATTTCGCCGTCGGGCTGGGCGGTCCCCATGTGTATTCGGCGGTCATCGGAAAGGTTGTCGAAAACTCTCCGGCAGAGCAAGCCGGCTTGCAAAAAGGAGACCGTATTCTCGCCATCGACGGCAAACCCGTCGACGAGTGGGATACGATGTCCGAATCCATCAAAAAATCACGCGGCACGCTGATGCTCGAAGTCGAACGGGATCACTTTGTGCTCAATCTTGCCGTCACACCGAAAGTTTCGGAAACCCAAAATATGTTCCGAGAAACCGTCCGCCGGCCGATGCTCGGCATCGCACCGTCGGGCGAGACCCACCGCCTCGACCTCGGCATCGGCGACGCGCTGTTCTATGCCGCGGACCAGACTTGGGAAGCATCCAAACTGATCTTCATCAGCATCGAAAAGCTTCTCACCGGCGCCGTACCCGCCAGCGAACTCGGCGGGGTCGTCACCATCGTCAAAATCACCGCCGACGCCAGTGCGGGCGGCTGGATGTCGGTCTTTTTCTTCGCCGCGCTGATTTCGGTGAACCTCGGTGTTTTGAACCTGCTGCCCATCCCCGCACTCGACGGCGGCCACATCATGTTCAATCTTTACGAAATGATCACCCGCCGCGCTCCCAGCGAAGCGATCCTCGTCAAGCTGACCATCATCGGCTGGGGACTGCTGCTGGGACTGATGACGCTTGGGCTCTATAACGATATCAACAGGCTGATGCAATGACACAAACCGAATACAAACTTCATATCGACAAAGTGATCGAAAAAATCGAACAGGCCCGCGTGCTTGTCAGTGAACATCATATCGTCAAAATCGTGGCGGTAAGCAAGTACGTCGATGCCGATGCGGTTCGCAGGCTCTACGAAATCGGACAGCGTGCCTTCGGCGAGAATCGGGTGCAAGACCTCAAAACAAAATCCGAGGCACTCGAAGCGCTGCCGCTGGAATGGCATTTTATCGGCACCCTGCAAAAAAACAAAATCAACGCACTGATCGACCTCGACCCGTTTTTGATGCAGTCGCTGCACTCGGTCGAACTCGCCGAAGCGCTCGACAAACGGCTCGAAGCCAAAGGCAAAACGATGGAATGCCTGCTGCAAATCAACAGCGCGAAAGAGGCGTCAAAATCGGGCATCGCACCCGAAGCGGCCGTCGAGACCTACCGTGAAATCCAGGCACGCTTCCCCCGCCTCGACCTGCGCGGCGTCATGAGCATCGGCGCACATACCGACGACCGTGACACCGTCAAACGAAGTTTCGAAACGACACGGCACATCTTCGACGAACTCGGTGACGCCGAGATCTGTTCGATGGGCATGAGCGGCGATTTCGAGCTGGCCATCGCCTGCGGCTCGAACATGGTCAGGCTCGGCTCGATCCTGTTTCCGCAGCTTCGGCGATAAGGCAGCGGTTTCGTCCCTCTTCTTTGGCCCGATACAGCGCTGCATCCGCATGTAAAAAAAGTTCGGAAAAGCCCTCCTCCGCATGCAGCAGCGCGCCGCCGCACGTGACCGTCGTTTCATCAATCTGCAGACGTACCCGTTCTACTATGGCATGTCCGATGCCCCGGAGTGCACGTTCATCAATATCCGGTAAAAAGACGATAAACTCGTCACCGCCCCACCGAACGGCCAGATCACCCGGCCGCAGCAATGCCTGTATCGCCGATGCCGCTTGCTGCAGTACCTTGTCGCCGACGGCGTGGCCGTAACGATCGTTCACACTTTTGAAGTTGTCGATATCGACGATCAACAGGCCAGCATTTGTTCTTCTCGTATGACGATTATGAAACCAAGACGCTTCGAAAGAAGAAAAGTATTGACGTGTCCACAGACCGGTAAGCATGTCTTTTTGGGAACGATCGATAAGCGATCGGCGATAGTCGCTTTCAAAACGGGTATAAAAATAGACGAGTGCGCTTGCGACACTCAAAAACACTGCCAGATTGACATAGCCGAGCGCCCGAATATAAACCGCATCAACCTCGGCGGAAGGAATACGAAAATATCGATGAATAAACAGCGAAGCCCCGACAATACCCGCAAATCTCAGGATATAGACAGGAAACGACTGATTCGGTACGAAAAACGGCAGCAGTGCCAGAAGATAAATGTAGTATTGAAATCCGCTTTCACATCCGAGATAATAGGTTGCGGCCAAGCCGTGAAGCAAAAGCTCCGTATAGACGATCCAGCCAATGGCCGTATCGTCGTGCGTAATCAGCGTCCGATCACCCAGGCCGAAAATAGCATACCCGTACATCGCCGCACTGACGACATTGATTGCCGCAAGCTTCGGAACATGCAAGAACAAAAACAGCGGTATAAACAGCAGGTGCAGCATGCCTGCGACGACAAGGCCCCAAAAACCTACTTTCCAGTAATGGTTTTCATGCTTCAGCAAAGCAAGTTGATGCCCAAAAAGCTTTCTAAACGCCATCCATATCCTATCCTAATCGCAAGTGTAAATAATTATAACACGTACGAATGATAATAATAACATTTCAGGCAAACCGTACGGCAGGTATACGAAACCGGCTGGATGCACTGCAAAAAGGGCTTGTCTCCGGCTGTATGCCTGCCGCTTCTTTTATGACGGACAGCAGCACACGGCATGACACTATGAAAAAATACTGATCATCACGCCCGCTGCGACGGCCGAGCCGATCACGCCGGCGACGTTGGGGCCCATAGCATGCATCAGCAGCATGTTGGTTCGATCGAACTCCATACCGACCTTGTTCGAAACCCGTGCGGCCATCGGCACGGCGGAAACGCCGGCGGAACCGATGAGCGGATTGATCTTCGAACCGGGAAAGAGATTCATCAGCTTGGCCATCAGCACGCCGGCGGCCGTACCGACGGAAAACGCGATCAAGCCCAGTACCAAAATCGCGAGCGTATCGACGACGAGAAACTGATCGGCCGCCAGTTTGGACCCTACGCCCAGGCCCAGAAAGATCGTCGTAATGTTGATCAGGGCATTTTGCATCGTGTCCGACAGGCGCTCGACCACGCCCGATTCTTTGAGAAAGTTACCGAACATGAACGCCCCGATCAGCGGCGTCGAATCGGGAAGAATCAGCATCGCCAATATCAGAACCATGATCGGGAAGAGCAGTTTCTCCATTTTGCTGACGTGGCGCAGCGTCACCATCTTGATGCGACGTTCCTTCTCGTTCGTCAGCGCTTTCATGATCGGCGGCTGAATAATGGGTACCAGTGCCATATACGAATACGAAGCGACGGCAATCGCACCGAGCAGTTCCGGTGCGAGCTTGGTGGCGATAAAGATCGACGTCGGGCCGTCGGCACCGCCGATGATCGAAATCGCCGAAGCCTGCTTGAGCGTGAAGTCGAATACATCGGTATACTGCGCCAGCGCTGCCGCCCCGACGAGGGTACCGAAAATACCGAACTGCGCCGCCCCGCCGAGCAGTGCGGTTTTGGGATTGGAAAGCAGCGGTCCGAAATCGGTCATCGCCCCGACTCCCATAAAGATGATGATCGGGAAAAGTTCGTTCGCGAGCCCTGCTTGGTAGATAACTCCCAAAAAGCCGTGCGGCCCGGCGATATCGGCGACGGGAATGTTCGACAGCAGCCCCCCGAAACCGATAGGCAGCAGCAGCAGCGGTTCGAAGCCTTTGGCGATTGCCAGATAGAAAAGCAAAAAGGCGACTAAGATCATGATCACCCGTCCCCAGCTTTTGTGAAAATCGCTCATCGGTTTTCCGACGGCGCTCATTTCGTCGGGGTCGGGATAGATCAGCGCGTAAAGCCCCGTCGATTTCGCGAAGTTCTCCAGCATCGTACCAATCGGCTGAGCCGCATAATCGGCCTGCGGCGCACGAGGTGCCTGCTGCGGTGCGGCATGCAGCGAAAACGACAGACAATACGTCAAAAACAGTAAGCGCAATGTCCGCATCGGCTATCCTATGACCGCAATACGCTGGCCTTCGGTGACCTTGTCGCCGGCAACGACTCCGATCGATCGCACGGTACCCGCACGCGGTGCCGTAACGTCGATCTGCATTTTCATCGATTCAAGAATCATCAGACGATCGCCCGCTTCGACCCGCTCCCCGACACCGGCAACGATCTTCCAAACCGTTCCCGGAAGCGGTGCCTTGACCAGTGTTTCATCGTCGTGTTCGGCCGGCTTCGCTGCGGCGGCAGCCGGTTCAGCCGTTACCTCGCCGCGCTCGTCGACCGTCACCTCGAACCGCTCGCCGTCAACGGTTACGGTGTAATGCCCCGTCGACGGCTTTTCCGGCGGTTTCGTCGCTGCCGGCTCGGGTTGCTGCGGTGCGTGCGGCGATCGCTTGCGTACACTGACGGTCGCTTCTCCTTTCAGGTAGGCGATGCCTTTGTCTCCGCAGGCTGCGGCGATGAAAATATTTTCTTCGCTTGCCTCGATGCCCTCGTTTTCCAGGCGCCCTTTCCAAAATGCGATCGATTTTTCCGGATCTTTGTCCGCCAATTCGATCGCCGGCTCCGTCGTAGGTTCGAGCCCCAGCTGTTCGCGCGCCAGTTCGACGACTTGCGGATCCGGTGCGACGGGCGTGCGGCCGAAGTAGCCCAGCACCATTTTTCCGAATCCCGGTGCAATCTTTTTCCATGGCCCCATCACGACGTTGTTGAGCGCCTGCTGGAAATAAAACTGCGATACCGGCGTCACCGACGTGCCGTATCCGCCTTTTTCCACGACTTCGCGCATCGCCAGCAGCGTTGCGTGGAATTTATCCATCATTGCGTTGTCGCGCATCATCTGCGTATTGGCCGTCAGCGCGCCTCCGGGCATCGGCGAAAACGGAATCAGCGGCGATACCTGCGTGGCTTCCGGCGGCACGAAATAGTCGCTGAGACATTCCGCAAGCACCTCTTCATAGGTCAGTACCGACTCCGGCTCGAGGCCGCCAAGATCGTACGGCTGCCCTTTCAGCGCATGCAGCATCGTCAGGATATCCGGCTGGCTCGTGCCGCCCGAAGCGGGCGACGCCGCCAGGTCGATGCCGTCGACACCCGCTTCGAGCGCGGCCAGGTAACACGCAACAGACACGCCGGCAGTTTCGTGCGTATGCAGCCGAAGATGCGTACCTTCGGGCAGCAGCCGGCGTGCCGTTTTGATCGTTTCGTACACCTTTTGCGGCGTCGATGTCCCCGAAGCGTCTTTGAAACAGACCGAATCGAACGGAATCCCCCGCTCCAGCATGTCACGGAGCACTTTTTCGTAAAACGCGGCGTCGTGCGCACCGCGGCAGCCCGGCGGCAGCTCCATCATCGTGACGACCGCTTCGTGTTTCAGACCGTGGTGCACGATGCGTTCGCCCGAATACTGAAGATTCTGCATATCGTTGAGCGCATCGAAATTGCGAATCGTCGTCGTGCCGTGTTTTTTGAACAGTTTCGCATGCAGATCGATCAGTTCCCGGCTGCCCGTATCGAGCATGACCGTATTGACGCCCCGCGCCAGCGTTTGCAGATTGGCTTCGGGACCGACGATCTCGCGAAAACGGTCCATCATCTCAAACGCGTTTTCGTTCAGGTAGAAAAACAGGCTCTGAAACCGTGCGCCGCCGCCGAACTCAAAATGCGTAATGCCCGCCGCTTTGGCCGCTTCGACCGCGGGGAAAAAATCTTTACTGAGAACACGCGCTCCGAAGACGGACTGAAAGCCGTCACGAAACGTCGTATCCATGACATCGATATATTTTTTGCGAACATTATGACTCATGTATGCCTCTTGTAATGGTGAAGACTTGCCGCGGCGATCGCCGCTTTTTTGCGCCGAAGCGCCTGTTCGTCGGTCCGGGCTTCAGGAGGCTGAAAGCGCGCAACGAACGCCGAAAGAAGCTTCATCGCCGCAATCAGTACCAGCAGAAACACGAACACGACGCTCATCCCTACCGCCATCAGTTTCAGCCCTTCGGCCACCAGGTTCGTTTCCATACTCCATCCTCGTTTCGGTCATGACCCGGAATCCGCGCCGCTTGCCGCGCATCCCGAACCGCACTCTATAACGGCAAAAAGAATTCCGATGCTGCAATCATAGTATAAACAAAAGAAAAACCGATAATACTCTGCCCCGCCGGCGTCCCAAAAGTTACACTCTGAAACTTTTTAGAGCGTTTTTTCCCGAAGATGATATTTTTTTCCGTGCAAACCGCTAAAATACTCCATATTTCAAACCCTAACAGGAGTACGCACCATGAGCAAAACCTTTGAAGAAGAATCCCTCGAATACCACAGAGCGCAAAACGAATTCGACACCAACGGCAAAACCGGCACCCTGCTGACCAAACCGTGCAATACGGAAAAAGAGCTGGCGATGGCCTACAGTCCCGGCGTCGCCTTTCCGTGCCTCGAAATCGAAAAAGATATCGACAAAGCCTACGAATACACCAACAAAGGCAACCTCGTTGCCGTCGTCAGCGACGGTACCGCCGTGCTCGGGCTCGGTGACATCGGCCATCTTGCCGGAAAACCGGTCATGGAAGGCAAAGGCGTTCTGTTCAAATCCTTCGCCAACGTCGATGCCGTCGACATCGAACTCAACACAAAAGACACAGAAGAGATCATCAACGTCGTCGCTGCGATCGCCGACAGTTTCGGCGGCGTGAACCTCGAAGACATCAAAGCACCCAAATGTTTCGAGATCGAAGAGCGTCTCAAAGAAATCTGCGACGTTCCCGTATTTCACGACGACCAGCACGGTACGGCCGTCATCACGACCGCCGGCCTGATCAACGTTCTCGAAATGAGCGGCAAACCCGTCGAAGACCTCAAAGTCGTCGTCATCGGCGCCGGCGCATCGGGCATTGCCTGTGCCAACATGTACAAACGTCTCGGCGTCAGAAACATCACGATGCTCGATTCCAAAGGCGTCATCCACAGCGGCCGCGACGACCTGAACAAATACAAGCAGGCTTTCGCGTTCGATACCCCCGACCGTACCCTCGACGATGCCATCAAGGGCGCGGACATGGTGCTCGGGCTCTCCGGTCCCGACCTTATCAGCGCCGAACAGGTCAAAACGATGGCGGACAAAAGCCCGATCATCTTTGCCTGTGCGAACCCCGTTCCCGAAATCATGCCCCCCGTCGCCAAAGAGGCACGTCCCGACATCATCATGGGTACGGGCCGCAGCGACTTCCCCAACCAGGTCAACAACGTCCTTGGCTTCCCGCAGATTTTCCGCGGTGCCCTCGACGTACGGGCGACGAAAATCACCGAGAACATGAAGATGGCCGCGTCCAAAGCCCTTGCGGCCCTGGCCAAAGAGCCCGTTCCCGAGCATGTCAAACAGGCACACGGCCGCGAAACGATGGAATTCGGTCCCGACTACATTATCCCGTCGCCGTTTGACCGCCGCGTTCTCGTCTATGTCGCTTCGGCCGTCGCGCAGGCCGCCGTCGAAGACGGTGTCGCCCGTATCAAGGAATTCGACCTCGATGCGTATAAAGCCAAACTGCAGCGCCTCGCCGACCACCTCGACGGAAAAATCTGATTTCCCGTGTCCCTTCGGGGGCAGTTTCAGCCGATGCAGCGCCATCTGACGACGGATTTTCTCGTAATCGGTGCCGGTATCATCGGGCTCGGCGTCGCCCGTTCGCTGCGGCGGCGCTTTCCCGGGAGTTCTATCACTCTGATCGAAAAAGAATCTGCTCCCGGGATGCATGCCAGCGGCCGCAACAGCGGCGTGCTGCACGCCGGGTTCTACTACACCGCCGATTCGCTCAAAGCCCGTTTCACCCGCGAAGGAAATGCCCGGATGCAGGCCTTTTGCCGCACACACGGCATCGCCGTCAATACCTGCGGCAAAGTCGTCGTCGCACGCGATGCAAACGAGCTTGAGACACTGTTCGAGCTGCAAAAACGCGCGCAGACCAACGGTGTCGAAGCGTATTTGATCGACGAAGACGAGCTGCGCCGCATCGAACCCAATGCCCGCACCTTTTCCCGTGCGCTGTACAGCCCGACCACCGCGACCGTCGATCCCAAAGCCGTCGTCGCGGCCCTGGCCAAAGACGTTTCTAACGAAGGTGTCAAGCTCGTCTTCGGCACCGGCTTTCTCAGGCGCGTCTCACCGCATACCGTCGAAACGAACCGCGGCACAATCGACGCCGGCGTCGTCATCAACTGTGCAGGCCTCTATGCCGACCGTGTAGCCCGGGCATTCGGATTCGGCCGCGACTACACGATCGTTCCGTTTAAAGGGATTTATCTCACATACGACGGCGACGTGCCGCCCGTTCGCACCAACGTCTATCCCGTCCCCAAATTAAGCAATCCGTTTCTCGGCGTGCACTACACCGTCACCGCCGACGGTACCGTCAAAATCGGACCGACGGCCATTCCCGCATTCTGGCGGGAAAACTATCGCGGGTTCTCCCGCTTCAATGCCGCAGAAACCGCCGAAATTCTGCGCTGGGAAGCCGAACTGTTTCTCAAAAACCGTTTCGGTTTCCGGACACTGGCTTTCGAAGAATTTCGAAAATATGACAAATCCTACCTGCAGTCGCTCGCCCGAGGCATGGTACGCAACGCCGACGTTTCGTACTTTCGTACCTGGAGTACGCCGGGAATACGCGCCCAGCTGCTGCACCGCCGCACGCTCGAACTCGTCCAGGATTTCATCGTCGAAGGCGATGCAGACTCCGTGCACGTGCTCAACGCCGTCTCTCCGGCCTTCACCTGCAGCTTTCCGTTCGCCGACTGGATCGTACAGCGTTATCTTTCAAGCTAACAGCACCGTCATGCGCATCGCACCGTGTGCGCCGATGACGAGCGACTGTTCGATGTCGGCGGTTTTGGACGGCCCGCTTAGAAACAGCGCGTAAGAAAGGCGCGCAAAGTCGATACGCGCATAGGCTTCGTGCATCGTAGCGACCAGCCCATCGGCGGGTACGACCAGCACGATATGGGTTGCCAGCGTCAACAGCGAACGCGCATAGCGCTCCTGCGGATCGACCCACACCGCCCCGTTTTCCGCCACGCCGAAGATGCCTTCAATGATCGCCAGATCGACCGAATCAGGCAAAACCGGACCGGGATCCGTGCGCGTATCGACGACGTTTCTTGCCGACGCACACAGCGCTTCCAATACCTGCGATACGTTTTCGGTCACGACCTCCGCCCCGGCTGCACGCGCCGCATCGCAAAACGGCCCCTGCAGTGCATCCGGTACGGCTTCGTGCGCAAAGCCGGGAACTTCTTCGGGAGCATGCTCCGTGCCGGCCAGCGCCTGAAATATTTTCGCTCTGTCGGTCATTTTCCTCGCTCCTTCATCCGTTGCCGAAACGGTTTTTTCGCCGGAACGGGCATTTCCCTGTCTCGTCCCCATCCGTTGAAGCGGCTATACAGCAGTGGTCGCGGAATATAGGGCAGCACCGTCCGCATCAGCCGCATCACGCCGCGATAGAGCCGAGGATGCCGAAGCAGCAGTGCCGCCAGCTTCAACGTGCGTTTTTTT
>CAZYEW010000009.1:0-11723 GCA_964646705.1 uncultured Sulfurimonas sp. | reverse complement strand
GCACGAGAGCGCTTTGGACTGCACCGAACGCAGCAGCGCACTGCGGCCGTTGTCGACGATGACGACGCAAAGCCGTCCGCCGGGTTTGGGCCGGCGAAAGTGCGACGTGTACGTCGTCACCGCCTGTCCCGTCGCACTGCGGGCAAGCAGCCGCGTAAAAATCCCCAGTTCCCGGGCCGAAGGAATCACCTTCTCCAGCCCCATACACGCAATATGCAAATCCGGCAGCGCGCTTCCCAGGTCGGCATTGCCCTCGTTGGTACAGACGACGAATGCCCCCTCGTTTGCCAACGCAAAATTGACGCCCGTCACCGCCGCATCGGCACCAAGAAATTTTTCGCGCAGATGCTCGCGTGCGGCACGGGTCAGGTAATGCGGATCGGCACGGGAGACGTCGGTTCCGAGATGTTCGCCGAAAATTTCGGCGACGCGCTCTTTTTTCATATGAATCGCAGGCAGCACGATATGGCTGGGAGGTTCATGCGCCAGCTGCACGATCCGCTCGCCGAGGTCCGTATCGGTCACGTCGATACCCAGCGACTCCAAATGCGGATTGAGCCCGCACTCTTCGGTCAGCATCGATTTGCTTTTGACGACATGACGCGCCCCGTGTTCACGAAGCAGCCCCGCGACGATGCGATTGTGTTCGGCGGCATCGGCCGCCCAGTACACTTCGATGCCGTTGGCTTTCGCCTGCGCTTCAAAACGCTCCAGGTACCAGGCAAGATGCGCCGCCGTATGGGCTTTGACCGCCTCCGCGGCTTCGCGGAGCGCTTCCCATTCTTTGACGCTTTGCGCGGCACGGTCACGTTTTTCCCGTACGTACCACAGTGCCCGATCGTGCCAGCGGGCATAGTCGCGGTCCGCGGCAAACGATGCGGCTTTGGCGGCATGATCGGCGGCTCTTTGCATCACACTCTCCCCGCCAGCAGCTGTGCGACGTGCACGAAACGCATCGGCGTCGCGTCACGCCGGGCAAGCCCCTGCATATGCATCAGACACGACATGTCCACACCCGCCATGATCTCCACGCCGGCGGCACGGTGATCGGCGATACGGTCGCGTCCCGCCATGGCCGAAATTTCCGGTTCGCCGATACTGTACGTGCCTCCGAATCCGCAGCACTCGTCACGCGAAGGTTCGACGATTTCAAGCTGCGGTACACGCGCAAGGACCGCTCTGATTTTGGAAAAATGCGGCACGTTCAGTTCGCTCGGACGCGCCAGATGCAGTTCACGCAGTCCGTGGCAGCTGTTATGCAGCCCCACCCGAAGCGGTGTTGCGGGCGCAGGAAAACGCAGTGCGTCAAGTCCGATAACGTCGTGCAGAAATTCGCACAGCTCGTAGACGCGCGGTGCCAGCGACGCCGCGCGCTGTGCATCGAGCACCTCGCCGTACCGGTGCCGCACGACCGAAACACAGCTGCTTCCGGGCGAAACGACATAATCGAACGGCTCGAACATTCGGGCGAATCGCCGTGCAAGCGGGCGTGCGTCTTCAGCCAGACCGTTGTTGAAAAACGGCTGGCCGCAACATGTTTGATTCGGAGGATAAACGACCTCGCAGCCCACCCTTTCAAGCACTTCCAGCGTCGCTTCCGCCGCCTCGGGATAAAAATCATCGACAAAGCAGGGAATGAACAATCCGACACGCATCTAGCTGCCTTTTTTTGGAAGATATCTTATCATATGCCCCCGAAACGGCGCAACTATTGCGTCAAGTTACGGTTAAGCAATCACATCTTATAATATTTCAATTTTTTATAGGGAGTAATCCGAGCGTGCAGCAGGACCTTTCAATTCTTATCGCCGACGACGACAAAATCACGACGACGATTCTTCGGCGAATGCTCGAACCCTACACGCAAAACATCCTGATTGCGCACAACGGCCGAAAAGGGCTGGAGCTTTTCGAAGCACACCGCCCCGATATCGTTCTTTCCGACATCAATATGCCCGAAATGGGCGGGCTTGAGATGGTCGAACACATCCGCCGGCTCGACGAAGACGTCAAAATCGCCATTTTCACCAACTTCGAAAAACGCGACGTGCTCATCAAAGCCATTCAGTACGGCGTCAACCAGTTCTTTTCCAAACCGTTCGAAGTCAAGCATTTTTCACAGGTCATCCAGCACCTCATCGACGACGTCATGGCCAAACGGCGAATCCAGGCCGAACTCGACCGGCAGCGCGACGTGCTGCACGCCATCAGCGTCATGGCCGGCAACTTTTTGCAGCACACCGACTGGCGCAACGCCCTGCAGACCGAAATGCTGCAGCTCAAAAAAGCGGCAAGAACCTCCGCCATTTTCATCTACCGAAACGACGATCTCGACAATCCGAAGACAGCGACAAAACTGCTCGCCGTCAACGACGACCCTTCCGCCCGTGCCCGCGAAACCATCGACTACAAAAAACATCAGCTGATGCGCTGGAAACGGCAGCTGGAAAAAGGGCTCTGCGTCAACGGAACCATCGAAAACTACGACCACGCCAAACGCAAAATTCTCGAAACCTTCAAAATCGACACCCTGCTGATGCTGCCGATTTTCGTCAAAAAGCAGTGGTGGGGTTTTCTCGGCATCGGCAACGACAAAGGCATCCCCCTGGCCGATGCGGATATCGAAATGCTCAGCACCGTCGCTTCCATTATCGGCTCGGCCGTCAACAACCAGCGCAACTTCCAGTCGCTGCAAATGTCGTCGGCCGTCTTCAAACATACCGTCGACGGCGTGCTTATCACCGATGCCGACAACCGGATTCTTCAGGTCAACGACGCGTTCAGCCAAATTACGGGCTACAAACCCGAAGAAGTGATCGGCAAAGATCCCAAACTGCTCAAATCCGGCAAACACGACCTGCATTTTTACCAGCAGATGTGGCGGCAGATTCGTGAAGAAGGCTACTGGCAGGGCGAAATCACCAACCGGAAGAAAAACGGCGAAATCTACATCGAATGGCTCAGTATCAACGCCATTAAGAACACCCGGGGCAACATCGAAAACCATATCGGCATTTTTTCCGACGTCACCCACCAGCGCAAAGACGCCCAGCAAAACGCCTACCTCGCGACCCACGATCCGCTGACGGGGCTTTCGAACCGCCTGCTGCTCGGCGACCGGCTCGACCACGCCATCAATCATGCCGACCGTTTCAACAAATGCATCGCCGTCATTTTCTGCGATCTCGACAATTTCAAACCCGTCAACGACAATTTCGGCCATTCCGTCGGCGACGAAGTGCTCAAAAGCGTCGCCAAACGGCTGCGGCGCACCCTGCGCAAAGAAGATACCATCTGCCGTTACGGCGGTGACGAATTCGTCGTGCTCGTCGAAGAGCTTCAAAGCTTCGACTACCTCGATGCCATCGTGCAGAAGATCGGAAAAATCTCCGCCGAACCCGTGCGGGCCGAGGGCCATGAGCTTTTTGTCGAAATGAGTATCGGCGTCGCCCTCTATCCCAACGACGCCGACGATGCGCAAAGCCTGCTCAAACAAGCCGATGCGGCCATGTACAAAGCCAAGAAAGAAGGCAAAAACACGATCGCCTACTATCAAGACGACCCGAAAATCTATTGCAACACGGGCTACTCCATCTGAACTTTTCGCTATAATCACGCCACATTTCAACAACCAGGAGCCTCATTCATGGATCTTAGCAAAATCGGCTACGGAGAGAACCCCGACAAAGTCAAAGCGGTTATCGAAATTCCTTTCGGTTCGAACATCAAATACGAAATCGAAAAAGAGAGCGGTGCCGTCGTCGTCGACCGCGTGATGCACTCGGCGATGTACTACCCTGCCAACTACGGATTCGTCAACAAAACCCTTTCGCAAGACGGCGACCCTGCCGACATTCTCGTCCTGACCGAATACCCCATGCAGGCGGGTTCGGTCGTCAACTGCCGGCTGATCGGCGTGCTGATCATGGAAGACGAAAGCGGCATCGACGAAAAGCTGCTGGCCGTGCCGACGAGCAAAATCGACCCGACTTTCGACGAAATCAAAGACATCGGCGACCTGCCCAAGCACACCCTGGCCAAAATCAAAAACTTCTTCGAAACCTACAAAATGCTCGAACCGGGCAAATGGGTCAAGGTCAAAGACTTCCAGGACAAAGCCGCCGCGACGAAGATTCTGCAAGACGCCATCGAGAACGCCTAAGGTTTCGATGTATTTCGGTCTGTACGAACAAAATTTCGCCGCCGTCATCGTGTTCGGCGTGGCGGTGAATTTTCTTTTTTCATTGCTTTTCGGCTGGTACCTGAGCCAAAATATCGGTACCGAAGAGATGATGCGCACACGCGGCGCGAAGCGGCCTTCGCCGTGGATGGCACTGACGCTCGTCATCCCCTATGCACGCATGCTCGTGGTGCTCTACCGCATCGCGATCTTGCAGCTGTACTTTCTCAATCGCGGCTACAGCCATAAAGCGTTCTGGATCTATCTGACCAGCGAAAAGGAGTCTTCGTGAACCCGACCGGCAGTACCCCGCCGCTCGACGGCGGTACGAACCTGATGATCTGGGGCGTCATGTTCGGCGTTCTAATCGCGGTCGCCCTTGTGCTGGCTTTCCTCAACCGCGACAAAGAAGCATAACTTAGTAGATACGCACCAGTTCCAGCAGTTCCGAACATGCCTGAGCGCGGGTCATGGCATTGGGGTCGAGCATCTTGAACACGGCCTGCGCAAGATTTTCGTCGATCCCCTTGATCGGCTTGACGCTCTCGCGCGGTCCCGGAGCGAACCGTTCGGCTTTGGGATAAGCTTCTTCACCCGTCAGCGCCCGATAGAGCATACGCCCCAGCTCGAACAGCTCGAACTCCTCGATTCCCCCCGTTTTCGGCAACGTTTCAAAACCGATCTCCACGTCGATCTTTTTGTGGCGCAAATAGGCCTGAAGCTGCATCATGAAACCGATGTACGCACGCGAATAACGGGTCAGCACCCGGTCGTGAAAATCCCCGAACGACTCGCGCGGCAGACGCAGGCGGCGAAATTCGCGCATCAGCGACTCCACGTAGTAGCGCGCAAAACGCAGCGGCGCCGATTTGACGACGCTGTAGCCCTCTTGGCCTTCTTTCGTCAGTTTTCCGCCGAGCGTGATATGCACCCCGTATTCGTTCTGCCCGTTCACCTTGGCTTTGCAGCCCTCGAAGCCGATATCGCCCAAACCGTGGATGCCGCA
The DNA here is from genome assembly GCA_964646705.1 of uncultured Sulfurimonas sp. GTDB lineage: Bacteria > Campylobacterota > Campylobacteria > Campylobacterales > Sulfurimonadaceae > Thiomicrolovo. The sequence continues at coordinate 6,537 of CAZYEW010000009.1, read as the reverse complement.
TCCTTTGACGCAGCCCGACCAGTACATCCGCACCCGGGTGTTCTCCAGCGGTACGGCCTGTGCCAGATACTCCGCCATCTCGATAGCGTCGGGCTTGTTGGGAATGACGCCGAAAGGACAATGCTCCGTACCCGCGCAGGCGATCAGATGGTTGAAATAGGGACTCGACACACTGGGATATTTTTCGAAAAACTCCCCCTCCAGCAGCCGCGGAATTTCGCTTTCGGGGACGCCGACGATGTAGAGGCTCTGTTCGATGTCGAGCCGGAGGCGGCCGTCGCCGTGTTCGGCCGATGCCTCCGCCGCGGCCAGCAGGTCGCTGCCGCTGAACACGCCCGAGGGCACGACGGCGTGTACGGCGAAACGGCCGTCTTTGAGCCGAACCCGTCCCTGGTCGGGATCGGCGTTTTCCATGACCGTGAGCGTTTCGCCTGCGGCAGCGAAATCGATGCCCGCTTTTTCGCGGATCGCCGCCGAAAGCGCTTCCATGCCGACGCTTTCGATCAGAAACTGCAGGCGGTTCTTGTTGCGGTTGTCGCGAAAGCCGTAATCGCGAAACAGCTCGACGAGCGCTTTGAACATCGCCACCGCTTCGGTTTCGTCGCGCACGAAAATGTCGGCGTTTTTGGCGATGGTACCGACGCGCCCGCCCAGATAGACGTTGTAGCCGAAGCTCCCATCGCGCTGTGCCAGCACGAAACCGCAGTCCTGGCTGAAAATGTTGTTGCGGTTGGCATACGAACCGCAGACGCCGGTATTGAATTTGCGCGGCAGCGCACTGAGCCACGCCCAATCGTGCAAAAACAGTGCCTGAAGCTTTTCGAGCAGCCCCTGCGAGGGCAGAACGTTGTCGTGCGCCAGCGCGTCAAGCGGGTCGTTGAGCAGATTGCGGAAGTTGTCGACGCCCGTGTGAAACGTCGTGATCCCGACACCGTCGAGTTTTTTCAAAATCGCCGGAATATCTTCGATGCGCAAGTAGCGCAGTACGATTTGCGCCCGGGTCGAAATGTCGATGTAGTCCTGCCCGTAATCGCGCGCGATTTCGCCGACGGCGACGGCCTGCTCATAGCTCATCTGCCCGCCGGGAATCCGCACGCGCATCATAAAGCGTTCGGGCGTCGCCGGACGGTCGAAGATGCCGAAACATTTGAGAAAATAGTCGATGTCTTCTTTGGGAATCGAGCCGTAGCCTTCGCGGGCGTAACGTTCGATGGCGTCGTAGGCCTCCTTGGGCGTTTTGAGCGCTTTGGTCTTTTCGACTTTGTTGATTTTCTTGCTGCGCGCTTCGTGCGCGCGTTCGAGTGCTTCGATCACCGAATCTCTCCTGTTTTGGCTTTTTCGTAAACGTATTCGCGCGCCGCATCGCACGCATCGTGCGCGATCGCACCGGCAACGGCGTCTTCTTGCATTTCGATCCCGTCGGGAACGGCCTGCGAATGCAGCTGTATCGCGGTCTGTTTGAAATTGGGTTCGCCCGATTTGGGGTCGAACTCGGGCTGTGTCAGAATATTGACGAGCTGGGTGTTGAAATGAAACGGTACGAAAACGTTTCCCGGCCGCATGGTCTGCGTCACTTTGACGATGACGTCTTCGACCCGACCGCGCGGGCTGCTCAGCGCAATGCGGTCGCCGCTGCGGACCTGAAGTTTCGCGGCGTCTTCGGGGTTGATCTCGACCCAGGCTTCGGGGGCGAGATTGTCCAGAATATCGATGCTGCGCGTTTTGGTACGGGTATGCCACTGCTCGACGGTGCGGCCGGTATTGAGCATCACCGGGTAGCCCGCACGTACCGGCTCTTTCATCGGCACCCACTCCGCGCTGATAAGGCGCGCTTTTTTGTCGGAGGTACGAAACGGAATGTCTTCGGTGTAAAGGCGTTTGGCGCCTTTGGGAAACTGCGCGTTGCACGGCCACTGCACTCCGCCTTCTTCTTCGAGCAGTTCGTAGGTGATGCCGCTGTAGTCGCACAGCTGCCCCGCACTGACGCGTTTCCACTCCTCGAAGGCGTCGGCAGGACTTTCCCAGCCGTCGAAAAGCAGCCTGTCCGCCCCGTCGAAATAGCGTGAAAACTCCACGACGATATCGAAGTCGCTCTTGGCGTCGCCGAGCGGTTCGACCGCTTTGTTCGCCCGGTTGACGCGGCGTTCGGAGTTGGTATAGGTGCCTTCTTTCTCCCCCCAGGTCGCCGCGGCGAACACGACGTCGGCGATTTGGGCGGTATCGCCCATAAACGCATCTTGCACCACCAGCAGATCGAGTTTGGCAAGAATTTTTCGCAGCCTGTTCTGATCGACGAAACTCACCAGCGGGTTGGTCGCGACGATCCACAGCGCCTTGATCTCGCCGCGATCGATCGCATCGATGATTTCGGCGTATTTGTAGCCGCGTTCGCGCGGCACGATCGATTCGGGTACGCCGACGATGTCGGCATATTCGCGCAGCGCCGCTTCGTCGCCGAAGTTGCGGTAGCCCGGCAGCGACGACGTAAAGCCCGTTTCACGCGTGCCCATCGCGTTGCACTGCCCCGTGATCGAAAACGGCCCGCATCCGGGTTTGCCGATTTTGCCCGTCAGCAGGTGCAGATTGGTGATCGCGCTGACGGTGTCGGTGCCCATCAGCGACTGGTTGACGCCCATCGTCCAGGCCGTCGTCACTTTTTCGGCGGCCGCATACTGACGGGCCAGCTCGTAAAGCGTCTTGACGTCGATACCGGTGATGTTGGCGACTTCCTGCGGCGGATAGTTCTGCAGGTGTTTTTTGAGTTCGCCAAAACCCGTCGTGTTGGCTTTGATGTAGGCTTCGTCGATCCACCCCTGTTCGATCAGAATGTATGCCAGGCCGTTGAAAAGCGCCAGGTCGGTTCGGGCCTTGAGCGGCACGTACATGTCGGCGATCTGCGACGTTTTGGAGCGGCGCGGGTCGATGACGACAAGCTTTTTATTGGGGTTTTTCGCCAGGTGCAGCATCAAGATGGGGTGGTTGTCGGCGATGTTCGCGCCCACGAGCACGATCACGTCGGCGACTTCGAAATCTTCGTACGACCCTACCGGGCCGTCGGAGCCCAGCGACTGTTTGTAGCCCATGACCGCCGAGGCCATGCACAGCGTCGTATTGCCATCGTAGTTGTTCGTGCGCAGTCCCAGCTGCACGAATTTTCCCAGGGTATAGAACTCTTCGGTGAGCAGCTGACCGGTCGAAATGACGCCCACGGCTTTGGGGCCGTGCTCGGCGGCGATGCGCTTGAACGTCTCGGCCGTTTTGGAGAAAGCCTCGTCCCACGACACGGGTTCGAGGCGGCCGTTTTTGCGCAGCATCGGCGCGGCGACCCGTTCGGGCGAGTTGATCATCTGGTGCTCGCTCAGCCCTTTGGGGCAGAGCGTGCCCATGTTGACGAAATGCTTGGGATTGCCTTTGGTATAGACCGCTTTGCCGTCTTTGACGCCGATATAGAGCCCGCACCCCACCCCGCAGTAACCGCAGGTGGAAAAAACCCATTTGTCGGGTTTGCGTTCGTCGGCGATTTTGCCGAACACCTTGTCTTCGCTCAAGGCATATTTTTTCGCCTTGATATCGAGCCCCAGAAAATCTTTGATTTTACCGATCATCATTTATCCTTGTTTCGCTTGCCTGCATATGCTTCCCGAAATATTCATCGCTGTTTTCCGACGAAAAAACCGCCCGCCATCTGAAGCGGCACGGACGTCACGTAGAACAAGAAGCGATCGACGAGTTCGCTGGCGGCCGAAACCGTCCAGGCCAGCATCACCGTCGCCAGTGCCGCGCCCGTCGCCCCGAGGCTGAGCATCACCATCGCCAGCAGCGGAAGCACCACCGCCCCGGCGAGATAGGTCGCAATCCGCACGCGTTTTTGTTTGGGGAAAAACTCGCGGTAAAGCCGCTTGGTGCGCTGCAGCTGCGTTTCATAGGGACCTTTTCGGTCGAGGTTGCGGTAGTCTTCGAACGTGAAAAATCCCTGCGCCAGTGCCGCAAGCATACCCGCGGAGAGAATCGGAATCGCCGCATGTGCGTACCCCAGCGCCAAGGCACCGGCGGCCGTCAGATAGAATCCCGTATAGGCCACGCCGAAAAACTTCATCATCGTCGTTTTGCGGTTCCACGACGGCCGTGCGGTAATGCGGTAGATCATCCCCTGCGCGAAAATGCCGTAGATGCCGGCGCCCAGCGTCACCGCTTCGAGCGCGAAAATCAAAAACGGCGGCGCGCCGAAGAAATAAAGAGCGACCACGGCCGTCATCAATCCCGTAAACACGCCCAGTGCCAGCGCTTCGCGGCTGAGCCACGACGTTTTGATGTTCTTCATCGCGCTCATCGCTTTGGCCGGACGCCCCAGGTGCAGCGCCGAAAGCGGCAGCCCCAGCGCGGCGGGCAGCATCACCAGCAGCGCCAGTATCCAGTTGGGCTCACGCCCGCCGAAGAGCGTGAAAAACTCACCCATGAACAGTGCGAAAAAGCCCCCCAGCGACATCTGGGTGAGCACCGTCATGAACACCAGCGGCATCTCCGAATGAAACGGCTTGAGGATGTGATCGTCGACCGCTTTCATTTCGGGCATGTTCTCAGGCAGCGTGAAACGCGTCGTCGCATTCGTCACCCGGGCATCGACAAGGTCGGGCATATTGCCCGCTTCGTCGATTTGTCCGCGAATCCACTCGTCGGGTCGGAACACCTCGATTTCGATCGCACCGGCCGGACAGGCCTGCACGCATGCCGGCGACTGCCCTTCGTCGAGGCGCTCGTGGCACATGTGGCACTTGGTGACGATCTTGCGCTCTTCGTGATACGTCGGTACGCCGTAGGGGCAGTTCCACGTGCAGTACTGGCAGCCGATACAGGCGTCGTCGTCGTGAAATACGATCCCGTTGTCGAATTTGATGTAGCTCTCCGTCGGACAGCCGATCAGGCAGGCCGGATCGATGCAGTGGTTGCAGCTCATCGAATTGAACATCAGCAGCGTATCGGGGAAGCTGCCGCCTTCCATCTCGCCGACGCGCCGCCATTTGACGTCGGCGGGGTTGTTGTTCTGCTCGTTGCACGCGACCTCGCAGCAGCGGCACGCTACGCAGGCCGTCGCATCGAAATGGAAACGGTACTGTTCGCCGTCTTTGAGCTCGGGCAGGTCGATGGTGTAGCTGCCGCACTGCATTCCGGTTTCGGCTTTGTGGTCGATGAAACTTTCGAGCGGGGTTTGCATAGTCGTCTTTCCTTCTGCCTGTTTTGCGGCAGGAATCATACGCGTATTATAGTCTTTCCCCGCCCAAACGAACCTGTCCGCAGTGATTAAAAAATGATCAGTCGCTGAAATTGGCGACTTCATTAATTAAGGTAAAGCCAAAGGGCATTACGGGACTTAAAGCGCCAAAAACAGCCTAATTTCAAGATTGATTATTTTTTAATCAATTAACTGCGCCATATTCCACTTATCTATTTTATAATTCGCTCAACACATTCGCAATCAGGAGCATTCATGGCAAACTTCAAAGCACTCAAAGGTGAAGGACACTGGCCCACCCTGTTGGCCGCCTTCTTGTATTTCGACTTCTCGTTCATGGTCTGGACGATGCTCGGGCCGCTGGCGACTGAAATCAGCGAATCGCTGGCAACCCACGGCTTCGTGATGACCGCGGGCCAAAAAGCGACGCTGCTGTCGATCCCCATTCTCTCGGGTGCGCTGCTGCGTATCGTGCTTGGCTTCGGCGTCGACAAGTTCGGGCCCAAGAAAACGGCACTGACGGCGCAGGGCATCGTTATTGCCTCGCTCTTTTTCGCCTATTTGCAGGGTGAATCCATCACTTACGGCCAGCTGCTCTTCGTCGCCCTCGGCCTCGGTTTCGCCGGCGCGTCGTTCGCCGTGGCGCTGCCGCAGGCGGGGCAGTGGTATCCGCCCAAGCTTCAAGGCGTGGTACTGGGTATCGCCGGCGCGGGCAATATCGGGGTCGTCATCGACTTTCTTTTCGCCCCGAAAATCGCCGAAATCTGGGGATGGCAAGCCGTCTTTCTCGTCGGCGGCGTTCTTTCGACGCTGATCTGGATCACCTATTTGTTCCTGGCCAAAGACGCGCCTGCTTCGGTCTACAAGCCCAATCCGAAAAAACTGAGCGATTACGCCAAGCTGCTCAAAGACAAAGACACCTGGTGGTTCAACCTTTTCTATGCGGTCAGCTTCGGCGGTTTCGTCGGTTTCGCCAACTACATGAAAGTCTACCTGATGAACACCTATCAGGCCGACATGGCCGCACTCGGTCTGGAATGGCTCGACGAAAACAACGTCAAGGTCATGGCCGGCTATTTCGGTGCGATCTGTATCTTCGCCGGTGCGGTGCTTCGCCCCGTCGGCGGCGGCATCGCGGACAAAGCGGGCGGTATTAAATCGCTTTACATCTTCTTCGGTGCCGTCGTCGTCCTCGCCGCGATCAACGCCCTGGTCCACCTGCCCTTCTGGGCGGCTATCGTCGTGCTCTTTTTGATCATGGCCAACCTCGGTATGGCCAACGGTGCGGTCTTCCAGCTCGTACCGCA
>CAZYEW010000008.1:0-37258 GCA_964646705.1 uncultured Sulfurimonas sp. | reverse complement strand
CGCAGCCACCGGATCTCTTCTTCGAGCAGGTAGCACAGCCATCCCTGTACCGCATCGCCCGTAATCGTTCGCATCGCCTCGACGTAGTTTTCGACCTGCGCACGGTGGGCGGTATCGCCGTATCCGGCGCTTTTGTAATCGATCACGACCCACTCTCCGCCGCTGTTCACCAGCAAGTCGAGGTAGCGCAGTGCACCGTCATAAATCAGAGGATGCTCCCTGAAAACCTTTCCGCGACATAGCGTGCGAAAGTGTGCATCGTCCAGCAGGCGCCCTACCCGCCGTCCGATCGACTCGAAAGCGGCCGCGTCGAGCACGTCGCCGTAACGGTTGCGCGCCGCTTCGAGCGCAGCGGGAAGTGCCGCCTGCTCGAAACTGCCGATCATCTCAAGGACGTAATGCAGGGCACTCCCCAGTGCGATCGCGGCATGGTCGTCGGGGGCGTATGCCGAGGTTTCTCTCGTCACCACCTCGCGCTGGCGTCCGAGCCGCTGCGGTTCGTAATCAGGAAACGCGGGCGGCGGCGTATCGTCGCGCTCGGGTGCTGCAATGTCGGGCCGTCCCCTTCGCTGTTCCGAAAGCCCCAGACGCTCGAATTTCGAATCTTTTTCCTTCATCACGACATACAGCTGTTCGACCGCCCGGGTAAACGCGACGTAGAGTGCGTTGAGTTCGTCGTCTTCGGCCAGTGCCTTTTCGCGTGCGAGCGCCGCCGCGTAGTCGGGGTCCAGCTCGGCACGGTTTTTCTGGCGCAGATACAGGCGCCGCAGCCGCACCCCCTCGTAATCGAACACAATCGGATCCCCGCCGCTGTTTTTGCGCCCCAGCCGGTCAAGGACGATGACGTATTGAAATTCCAGCCCTTTCGATTTGTGCACCGTCAGCACCCGCACCCCTTTCATCGCGCTGCCGACGGCATGGGTGTCGATGCGTTCGTACTCGAACAAAAACGCTTCGAGATCCGCAAAGCGCTCCGTTTCTCCCAGAAAACGCACGATATTCATATCGCCGTCGAAAAGCCCGAAGCTGGCGATGACGTCGCGCAGGGCCGCGGTTATTTCGCCGGCGCCGATCTGCCGCCGTGCGAGCGGGACTTCTTCAAGGTCGCTGAGCGCGAAGAAGGCCCGGCGGTAAATCTCTTCGCCGAAATAACAGTATTTCAAATAGGCGATCAGCGCCTGCACCCGCCGAACCGAAATCAGTTTCGACGTCGTTTCGGTCACGACCGCGACGCCGTCGCGTTCGAGCCGCATTTTCACCGCATCCGCATCCTTGTTCGTCGCCGTCAGTATCGCGATCTCCTCGGCCCCGGCACCCCGCTTCAAAAGCGTACCGACGATTCCCGCGGCCGTTTCGAGAACATCTTCTTCGGCACGCACGACTTCGACGCAGCCCTCGTTCGCGCCCGGTTTGACCTGCTGATCTTCATAACCGTCGATACGGTCACGAAAGACGTCGTTGACGAACCCGACGACCTGTGCACTGCTGCGCCAGTTCGTCGTCAGCGACCGCACCTGCATATGATAGCGCTCCGTCACCGCCGCAAACAGCTCTTTGCTGCCGCCGCGAAAGCGGTAAATCGACTGTTTGACATCTCCGACGATAAAAAACGAACTGTGTTCGCGCACGCCTTCGCCCGAACGCATCTCGTCGACGAGCGGTTCGAGCACATCGAACTGCACCACCGAAGTGTCCTGAAATTCGTCGAGCAGCAGGTGCCCGATGCGGCTGTCGAGTCGAAAATACAGAAAGTCGCTCTCGATGCCCCCGCGCATCAGGCCGTGCACGAGGACGGTAATGTCGTCGAAGCCGAGTTCGTTTTCCTCTGCGGCGATGGCACGTTTGGCGGCGGCGTAAAGATCGAGCAGTGCGAAAAGCTGGGCGAAAAAGTGCCGCTCACGCGCTCGAAAATAGTCGGCGACGGCCGTTTTGAGCGCTGCGAAGAGCGTGTCCATCGCCGGTTCGAAATGTTTTTTGAAATCCCAGTAGTTCAACGACGGTTTGGCGAGCCATGAGGCCGAAAGCACTTCTTCGATCCCGTCACACGCGAGCGCCTTGCGCGAACGCGCGGAGAGTTCCTTGGTCTCGAAAGCGGCTGCCAGCGCGTCGTAGCGATGCATCACCGCCGCCTCGAAAGGCCCGATATCCGCCTCGTCAAGCGCCGTCGCGGCCAGTTCGGGCGAGCGGACGTAGAGCGTATCGAGCAGCGTGAACACGTCGCCCAGACGTTTGGCGTGCGTCTGGGCCAGCGCGATCAGCGCGGCGGTTTTTCCCGACTGCTCGCACAGCCGCAAAAAACGCACCGTCACTTTCATGGCATGCTGCGCTTCGTACGTCGTAAAATCGGGCATCACGCCCGCACGCAGGGAGAATTTTCTCAAAATCCGGGCGAAGAAGCTGTCGATGGTCGTCACCTTGGTGTCGGCATTGAGTACCTCGCTAAGCACCCGCGGAAGACGTTCGCGCAGTTCCTGAGCGCTCAAACCCGTCGCTTCCGCGACGAACCGTGCCTCGTCGCTGCCTTCGAAACGCTCCAGGGTTTCGACGATGCGCGTCTGCATTTCGCCCGCGGCTTTGTTCGTAAACGTCAGCGCCAGTACCGATTCGGGCTTTTCGCCCAGAAACAGCAGGCTCAAATAGCGCACGACCAGCGCAAAGGTCTTGCCGCTGCCCGCGCTGGCCATCAGCGCCTCGAAGGCGACGAAGCCGCTCATGCGTTCTGTCTCCCGCACAGCGGGGCATACGCGCAGTATCGGCAGCGGCTGACGTTATCGGTCATCTCGAACGAAAACGTTTTCGTTTCGCGCAAAACGTCCAAATGTTTCTTGAGCAGATCAATCTTGGCGGCAAACAGTGTCTCGGGCACGATCTCTCCTTGATTCAAATCATAATAGCCGCACGTCTCCACCGTGCCCATCGTTTCGGCAAGCAGGGCATAAAATTCAAGCTGAAAGTCGGCAGCCTTTTCGACGTTCTTTGCATTATAGACGGGATACTTGCCCGTTTTGTAATCGAGCACGACCAGCCCCGCGTCGCCGCGGTCGATCCGGTCGATGCGCCCTTTGATGCGAATACCTTCGAACACGGTATGCAGATCTTTTTCGCATGCGACGATCTCGACGGTTTCGAGCCGTCGCACCTCGCGGCGAAAAAACGGTTCGAGCCGTCGCAGCCAAAGCCGCTGCAAATAACGCTGCATCGCTCCGTCGCCCATCTGCCGTGCGAGCGCTTTGGCGGTCTGCGCACGCAGCGCCTCGGCATTTTCAAAGCGCACTCCCGGAGCAAGGACCCTGCTCAGCGCCGCATGCAGATAGTTGCCGATTTCGTGCTCTTCGGGTACGTCGGCCGGCATGCGGTGCTCTTCGACGTTTTCGACGTAGCGGTAGTAAAAACGGCGGCGGCACTCCAAAAAATGTTTCAGGCCCGTCGCCGAAAGCGGCGATGCCGTGAAATCGTAGTCGGCTTCGATCGTCTCGGGTTCCCTGCGGCGCGGCATGGGTTTTCCAAGCAGAATCCGCGCCCATCCTTCGGGAGCGAACCTCGGTGCCTGCGCGATGTGAAGCTCTTTGAGAAAACGGCTCGGAAGCGACGTTTCGCTCTGTACGTAAGCGATCTCGACACGCTTGGCCCGCCGCATCAAACGGTGGTAAAAAAGCTTCTGCAGCGCTTCGCGGTCACGGTTGCCCGGCAGGTTGGCATGCTCGCGCACGGTCGAGTTGATGAACATGTCTTTTTCGTTTTTATGCGGTACGTAGGCTTCGTTGAAATCGACGATAATCACTCCGTCGAAAACGCAGGCGCGGGTTTCGAGCACCCCCAGCACCGTGATTTGGCCGCCCCGTACGTCGTCGAGGGTCCGGCGGCCCGTCCGGTTGGCGAACAGCCGCAGCCACGTCAGCAGTTTTTCGCCCGCCAGACTCGGTGCGATCCGCGCGAATCGAAAACGCTCTTCTTGCACGATCGCCGACACTTCGGGGTCGGGCTCGTACGCACTCAGTTCATCCAGCAGAGTGTCGAACGCTTCGGGCGTACCCGGCACCGAGAGTTTTCGGCTCAGCGCTTCGGCACCGTCGATCCCGAAACTGCGTAGCCGCAGGGTGTTTTCGACGCTTGCGTGTTCGGCATACGCGACAAGGGCGTCGCACAAGGTGACGAAGCGGCTGGTGCGAAGGCTCTCGCCCATCGCGAAGTTGAAATTTCCTTCCGTATCGAAGGTTCGAAGCAGCGAGGCGAATCCTTCTTCGGGCAGTACCACGACGATCTTTTCGGGGGCAATGCCCTCGCGGATCATTTCATAGACCCTCTGCTTGACGAAAGCGGCCTGCAGCGGCCGTTCGTTCAGTGCGGTCGCCTCGATATGCGCCTCCGAGGCAATCGGATGTTTTTCGATGATCTCACGCTTGCCGACATCGATGCGATAACGGTACCCTTGCGGCAGATGCATGCCCCATTTCTCGAAGCGCCGCCGCATTTTCTCGTTGAAGCGCTCCGATTCGAACAACAGATGAACCGGCACGAGTGCAGCGGTCTTTTCGATCACCTCGAGCTCGAAAGCCGTCAGATAGCCTTCGGCTTCGATGGCGAAGCCTTCGGGCGTATTGTGCAGCCACGCTTCGTTGAGGCGGTAAAGTTCGGGCACGAAGACAGGGTCGAGCAGCATCCGCTCGTCGCAGAGGCGCCGGTAGCGTGCACGCAGTGTGGCAAGAATATGCAGATGTTCGGCGTAATCGCCGTAAGTGTCGGCCAGATCCAGCGCATCGATGCCGACACGTTCGCCCGCAAGCTCTTCGAAGAAACGGAAAATATACGTTGCGTTTTTGGTGAAGGCAAAAAAATTGCGGGCGATATCGAGCTTTTCGAAGGTGGTGAAATCCGAGGCTTCGAGCAGCGTCAGCACACGCTCGTCGTCATCGACGTTGCGCCGGCCGTCGACGAGCACCGCCTTGTTCATCCATTCGCCCATCGTCATAAAACGCGGCACGAGCGTATTTTCTTGCATATATCGCTGCAGCCGCTGCCGTATCGCACGTGTCGTGGGCAAAACCGTCGTCACACTTTCGCTCCTCGTTGGGATATACGCAAAAGTATACCCTAACCGCGGCAGCGGTGCGACGGCGATGGCAAATTGTCAGTATTCGAAAACGTTGGCGTAGCGGGTATCGGCTTTAAGGTTGAGAAAGCGGTAGTTGTCGCCCACTTGGACACGAACGAGAATATCCCAGCGGCCGGGCTTTGGCAGCGTGACCGTTTCGAAGGTATAGACGCCGTCTTTGCTGTCGGCCAGTGCCAGTTTGCGGTCGAACGCATGGGTACCGGGCCGCGTCAGCCGAAGTGTGAGGTTCGCATCTTCGACGGGCGTACCCGTTTTGTCGGTGATTTTGAACTTGACTTCGGCCTTGTCGGTCTTGAACGACTCGGTAACGTACTCGATGTCGTATTTTTTGTTGAATGCGATGCGGGCTTTGATGATGCCGTTGATATCGCGGTCGAAGTGGTGATAGTCTTGCATATCCAGATCGCTGAGCTGCACCGGGTGCGTGACGGCGATCTTCACCGTCCACCAGCTCAGGCCCACGACGCCGAGGATACTCAACACGATGATCCACGGCCATTTTTTGCCGGGATTGGATTGTTTGCTCATTCCGATTTGCCTTTTCTAAGTTTATTTCTTATAAGAATTATAAGAGCGTACAGAATGATGCCATAGAATACCAAACGCAAAATATCCAGAAAGATTTTACTTCCGTTTCCTGCGGAACTGCTAAGTTTCACGCCGTGCGAAGCGGCGATCTGGTCGGCAAGGTCGCTGTAGCCGTTGTACATGGCGACGGAATATTTTTTGACCGTATCGGCACCTTTGGTCTTTTCGGCGAGAATCGGCAGAATCGTCCCACCGTAGTTTCCGAAAATCTCTTTGAAATCGTCCCAGCTCCGTGCGAACATCGCGGCGGTTACGACGGCACCGATAAACGTGGCACTGGGGCTGAGGATCTGCTTTTTGTCAAAATCCTTATATAACGACTGCGGACGTGCGAAGATATCGACCTTTTTCTGCGCTTCGACGAAACTGAGTACGACGAACGGCTCATGAAGGTTGTGTGCAAGCGATTTTTCGAGATCGACGGCACTTTGGTTGCCCTCCAGCGACCGTACCATGACAAGATAAAGCGAAATGCCCGTCTTAGCTTTCAGTTCCTGCCCGATCGATTCGATCTGCGCGGCGAATTTCGGATTATGAACGACATCGTCTTTATATAAGAATTCGGCGTAAAGGGGAAAAGCGAAACAGATGAGGATGAGGGCCGCAAGCCCTCGTGTGAAGATCAATTAAGTTTCCTTAACCGACATACAGATGGTTGGGAGTCAGCACCGCCCAGAGGGTGACGACCGCACTGACGACCAGCAGCGCCGTGATGATAAAGTTCATATCGAATTTCATTTTCCCCTCCTTACTCTACGACGACGCGGTGCGCCGCGTTGGCTTTGTCGAACATTTTGATCGACTGCTCGTCTTTGATTTTGTAGAATTTGTCCGCATTGTTCTGCTGCGCACCGATTCCCCAGACCGTCAGGCCCGCGAGGATGCTCAGCAACAGTGCCGTTGCGATCAGCATGCCCGTGATGCCGTCGAGTGCGAAAATACTGCGATTCGTGTTTTCTGCCATTGTCGACTCCTTATTGGCTCAGGCTGGTGACATAGTGCCCCAGCGCATCTTTTTGAACGTCGGTAAGAATCGTGAACGCCGGCATCGTACCGATCGCACCTTTCTTGCCGTGGTTCAGCACGTTGACGACCAGCTGCGGAGTGAATTCCACAATGTTCGGCGCAACATACGGTTGACCTTTTCCGTCAGCTCCGTGACATGCGGCACAGGTGCCCGCGAAAATCTCGGCACCTTTGCCTTTCATGCCGTTGGCCACGTAATTCGCGACCGTTTCGATCTCGGCGTCGGTAATCAGCGCACCGGTATTGGCATTGAACAGGCCGTTACGGTCAGGCATCGGCATTTCGGTGCCCAACAGGTGATTGTTCGAACCGTGCTCGATCACGTATTTGACCGTCTTGGCTTCAACACGCTGATTGAGGTTGGCGGCCTTGCCGTCCATACCGTCGGCATTGATGCCGTGACACTGCACACACTGAACCAAAAAGATCGACTCGCCCATTTCGGTTTTCGTCGCCGCATCCATATTGGCAAACTGCGCGTTGAACTTGGCGTTGTGCGCCGCCACGTCTTCGTTGTATTCGCCGATCTGCGAATAGGCGTTGACCGGATAACCCGCCAGGAAATACCAGATTCCCCAGACGACTACACCCATAAACAGAACCGCCCAGCCGATGGGCAGTTCGTTTTTGTATTCGCCGATACCGTCCCAGTTTTCTTCGGCAAGCTCCCCCGTCGCTTTGTCCGTCTGCATCTGACGAACGTATTTGACGACGACGAAAATCGTGATCACCGCCAGTGCCAGCGCACCCGCGACCGCCAACGTATTGACAATATCGCCGTTGAGACCGCCTTTGGTGGTCCCGATCGCAAGGTACGTCGCTCCCGCGAGCACCAGTACGGCGATAATACCCGTCAAGACAAGCTTATTCATTTACGTCTCCTTTTTTTGTCTTCTCTTTCGAGACTTCTTCTACCGGATTATCGGTAATTTCGTCATTGAGCGCCATATCAGCATACTTTTCGTAATTGCGCACGCCCTTCTTCTCGCTTTTGTAAAGGTGGTAGATGTATGCGTAGAGCACCACCACCAGGAAGACGGTGAAGAAAAAATAGCCGTACGCCGAAAACGTATTGATATCCACGCTTCACACCCCTTATTTCAAGCTGTTGAGATAGGCGATCAACGCGACGATCTCGGGAATCTGGCCGTTGGCGACCATATCCTTGACGTCCTGATCTTTCATCTCCGCAGCGATCTGCTTGGCTTCGGCAAGCGCATCGGCTTTCGCACCTTCGAGCGAGTCGGCCAGCTTCACGACCGTCTTTCCGCCGTCTTTGGTCGGAATCTCTTTGTTATACGGTACGTTGAAAACTTTCTTGACCGTCACTTGCTCGGCATACGCCGTATCGATGTTCGCGACATTCTTGAACATCCAGGGATACGCCGGCATGATCGAACCCGGCACGACAGCTGCGGGATCTTTCATGTGATTTTCATGCCAGTCGGTCGTACGGTACAGACCGACGCGGTGCAGATCCGGGCCCGTACGCTTGGAACCCCACAAAAAGGGGCGGTCATAAGCGTATTCGCCGCTGAGGCTGTAATGGCCGTAACGGTCGGTTTCGGCCTTGAACGGACGAATAAGCTGCGAATGGCAGGCATTGCAGCTGTTTTTGATATATACGTGACGCCCCGCAAGCTGCAGCGTCGTGTACGGCTTGGTGCCGATCGTCGGCTGCGATGCCTGCGCGAAGTTCGGCAGGACCTCGACGAGGCCCGCGAAGGCGATCGTCAAGAAGACGCCGACGGCGAAGAAGAACGGATGCTTTTCTAACCAGTGAAACATAGTCTACCCCTTTCCTTACGCTGCCATCGGCGAAGCGTTTTGAAGTTCACTCTCTTCGACACGGCGGCCGACGGTAGCCGTCTTGTACATGTTGTAAGCCCACATGAACATACCGATCAGGTAGAGAGTACCGCCGACGGCACGAATCGTATAGTACGGGTGCAGTACGGTGACGGTATCGATGAACGAGTAAGCAAGGTTGCCGAACTCGTCATGCGCACGCCACATCATACCCTGCGTGATACCCGCGATCCACATCGACGTGAAGTAGAGCACGACGCCCAGCGTCTGAATCCAGAACTGGGTGTTCATCAGCGATTTCGAATAGATTTCGCGTTTGAAGACGCGCGGTGCCATGTGCAGCAGCGCAGCGATAATCATGAACGCAACCCAGCCGAGGACACCGTCGTGAACGTGACCGACGATCCAGTCGGTGAAGTGTGCCAGCGCATTGACCGATTTGATCGCCTGGATCGGGCCTTCGAGCGTCGAGAACATGTAGAACGTCGAAGCGAGAACCATGAACTTGATCAGCGGGTTGGTCGCGACCTGGTTCCACTCGCCTTTCATCGTCAGCAGCATGTTGATCGCCGAGCCCCACGAAGGCAGAATCAGAATTACGGAGAAAACCGAACCCATCGTCTGCATCCAGTCGGGAACCGTCGAGAAGAGCAGGTGGTGTCCGCCGGCCCAGAGGTAGACGAACATCAGGCCCCAGAACGCCAGCAGCGACAGTTTGTACGAATAGACCGCCTGGCCCGACTCTTTGGGCAGGAAGTAATAGATCATCGCGATGATGGGAACCGTAAAGACGAATGCCACGGCGTTGTGACCGTACCACCACTGTACGAGTGCGTCGTTCGTTCCGGCGTACATCGATACCGAGTGGAACCAGTCGCCGATGCCGCCCGAGACGAAATAGGTCGGTACTTCCATGTTGTTGAACAGGTACAGCATCGCGACACCGAGGAAGGTCGCAATGTAGTACCAAATCGAGATATAGAGCGATTTTTCGCGGCGGATCCCGATGAGGCCGAAGATTTCAACCCCCCACAGTACCCAGATAACGACGATGGCGATATCGATCGGCCACTCGAACTCGGCGTACTCTTTGGACGTCGTGTAACCCAAAAAGAGCGATCCGACGATCAGTACGACGCCCACGACGTAAAGCCAGAACTGCAGTTTGGCCATGACCATCAGAAACTTCGATTCGGCCATCGACACCTTCAGCACGCGCTGCCCGACGTAGTACCACGTCGCCATGATTCCGCTGACGGTGAACCCAAACGCCACCGAATCGGTGTGCAGCGGGCGCAGCCGGCTGAAGTTCGTATATTCGGCAATTGCTCCGTGTCCGAGGATGGTGTTTACACCCGGAAACGCAAGCTCCCATGCCAGAATAACCCCGATGGTCATTCCGACGATACCCAATACAATTGTCATAAACATCCACATTTTGGCAATTGTATAGTCGTACTCCAATGGACGATTTTCCATTACAAGCCTCCTTAAGATTTCAAAGCGTACAAGGCCCCGAAACGGTATCTGCAAAATCCTCAAAAACCCACAGGATTTTGCAGATACGCGTATTTCGGGACTATTTGACGGCATCATATTATCAATACAACGTTTTAACGATTCTTAAATTTTTGAAATCTCGCGACTTAATGTGATTTTGGCGAATAAATTAAGATTATTTTCATTTTGTTGAGTAAAAAGGTATCATCTTGGCGCAAAAAGCACCCGTTTTATCGGCCGCTGCCGCACTTGCCCATGCCGCATTTCCCCGGCGCGCACTTCATCGCGGGGCCGCATTTCATCGCCGGAACCGTTTTTGCGGCGTTTTCCGCCGGAGCATTGCGCCAGTAGTCGAACAGCAGCCACGCCTTCATCAGCGTCCAGCCGCCGAAAGCGATCACCGTGACGGCGGCGAGCTGAATCATGACGCTGCGAAATTTCGTCTGCGAAAAAAGCCCGACGACGTAGGCGAACGAAAAGAGCGTCGGTACCGTGAACAGACCGAACACCGCCATCACCGCCGCCCCGTAGAGCGCCGATTGCGTCGTCGCCGCCGTGACGAGCATCGTATAGACCAGCCCGCAGGGAAAGAGCCCGTTGAGCATGCCGAGGATAAAAAAGCTTTTTGGCGTCGCCGAAGCGAGCTGGGCCATGAAAATCTTCTTGAACCAGGCGTACTGGGTGATCGGCACCTCGATGGAGTTGAGAAACTTCAGTTTGCCGGCGAACGAAAGCCCCATCACGATCATCAGCACCCCGGCAAGCGCGAACATGATCGCCCTGACCAGCGGGCTGATATCCCACAATGAGCCGAAATAGCCGAACGCCGCGCCCAGCAGCGTGTACGAAAAAATACGCCCCGTATTGTAGAGGCCGTGATAAAAAGCGCTTTGGAGTCTGCCGTGCGAAGGTTTGATTTTGGCGGTGGTATAGGTAACGATAAAACCGCCGCACATGCCGATGCAGTGCCCGACCGACCCCAGCAGCGCAAAAGTGATGATCGCCGTCCATTCGACCGATGTCATGCTTTCTCCGTTTTTGGCGACAGTTTAGCGCCGCCGCGTTACGCCAACGTTAAACGGCGGCGTCGGCACGGCGAATCATCTTGAGGAATTCACCGAAAACGTATTCGCTGTCTTTGGGCCCCGGGCTCGCTTCGGGGTGGTGCTGTACCGAAAAGATCGGGGCGTCTTTGTAGCGCAGGCCTTCGATCGTGCCGTCGAAGAGATTGACGTGCGTCACCTCGGCAATCTGCGTAATTTCGTCGGGAACGTTATAGTTATGGTTCTGTGCCGTGATTTCGACCGCACCGGTGGCGGCGTTTTTGACCGGATGGTTGCCGCCGTGATGCCCGAAACGCAGTTTGTACGTTTCGTAGCCGTGCGCAATCGACAGCAGCTGATGCCCCAGGCAGATACCGAACATCGGCACTTTCGCATTAATCAGTTTTTTAACCGCCGCACGCTCTTTTTCGAGTACGAGCGGATCGCCGGGCCCGTTGGAGAGAAACACCCCGTCGATCTCGCCCGCTTCGTAGCGCGCGATCAGAGCATCGGCGTCGATATCGTTGGGAACGACC
Organism: uncultured Sulfurimonas sp.; assembly: GCA_964646705.1. Lineage (GTDB taxonomy): Bacteria > Campylobacterota > Campylobacteria > Campylobacterales > Sulfurimonadaceae > Thiomicrolovo. The sequence continues at coordinate 25,643 of CAZYEW010000008.1, read as the reverse complement.
TCGACCGAAATACCCGCCTGCGTCAGTTCGTTGAGAATGTTGCGCTTGACGCCGAAATCGACCGCGACGATTCTCGCTTTGGCCGCGGGTGCTTCACGGTAACGCATCGCCGTCGCGTCGTACGTTCCGGTTTCGTGGCGGTAGGGTGCTTTGGTGCTGACCTGCTCGATGTAATTGACTTCTTCGATACGCGGCGAAGTTTCCAGGACCTTTTTCAGTGCTTCTTTGTCCGAAATTTCGGTCGAAGCGACCATCATCATCGCCCCTTCGCGGCGCAGCGTTTTCGTCAGGTAGCGCGTGTCGATGTTGCAGATCCCCATCACTCCGAAGCGTTTGAGCAGGGCATCAAGCGGCTCTTCGCTGCGAAAATTCGACGGACGGCTCTGGTACTGCCGCACCAAAATGCCTTTGGCAAAGGCGCCGCGGCTCTCCATATCTTCGGCGTTGGCGCCGACGTTGCCGATCTCGGGCATCGTGAACGTCACGAACTGCCCCGCGTACGACGGGTCGGTCACGATCTCCTGATAACCGCTCATCGACGTGTTGAAAACGATTTCGCCGACCGCCGTCGTGTCCGCGCCGAAACTTTCAGCCTCGATCAGCGTGCCGTTTTCAAGGTAGATCCATGCCTTTTTCATGCCTGACCCCTGCGTGCCAGCTCCTCGCGATAGAGCTTTTCGTAGCGAATTTCGTATTCGTCGGTGCCGGGGATAAGCTGTTTTTGAAAACTGCGCATCTTCTCGATGACAGCTTTTTCGATTTCGTCGTTGTCGGCGATAAACCCGGTGATCGCGTCGTAGATGATATTTTTGATGCGGTTTTCGCTGACGTCGTAGTTGACAAGGTCTTCTTCGTAAATGGCGTCGAGAATCTGGTGGGCAAGGTCCGAAAAACGGTCTTCGTACGACAAAATCACCCCGTATTCGGGTGCGAGTTTTTTCTTGATCATGAAAAACAGCTGGCGGTCGTCGGCCTGGTAGAAGTCGATCTCGTCTTCGTTTTCGCTAACGATCTCTTTGACCCGCGCTTCGAGTGCGGCCTCTTTTTTGACGTTGGCTTCGAGCACGTTTTTCGCTGCGGCGGCGATAGGCTCCATCCCCTGCGTCATACTCACCAGACCGCTGCGGGCCAGTTCGACGGCCACCCGGTCGGCGATGTGCGGTACCTGCGAGAGTGATACTTTCATTGCGCCCCCTGATTTTTTCGCCATTTTAGCGTGTTGGAGTTTACGAAGAGGTTAGCGGCCTTTGCGTGGCCGTTTCGTAACGGTACGGTAATCGTTGCAGGCGATACTTTCACCGTCGTTTTCGACGCATCGAAATTCAAGGAGCACGGCCCATGGCCAGCAAAACGAAACACCGTATGAACACGGCGGAAAAATGCAAATTCAAACGCCTCAAAAAACACCCCGCCACGGCATGGATGATCGAAGGCCCATCCAAAAAAAATCCGCACGCTTAGAAGCGCGTTTCATTCGCCCGACCTCATCCCCTTTTATGTTCCCGTAGGATAAAATGGCGCTTAAAAAAAGCCTGCCATGTCCGTCAAACAACAGATTCTCGACACGATAAAAACCCGTCCGCTCATCATCGACGGTGCCATGGGTACCCAGCTGCAGCAGCGCTACGACCGTATTCCCGCCGAAGCGTGGGAAGGCAACGAAGGGTGCAACGAACTGCTCAACGTGACCGCCCCCGACATCATGCGCGAAATTTTCCACGCCTACCTCAACGCCGGCGCCGATCTCGTCACGACCAACACCTTCGGGGCCTTTTCCTGGGTCCTCGACGACTACGGCATCGGCCACCGCGCCTACGAACTGGCGAAAGCCGGGGCCGAACGCGTCAAGGAGATGTGCGACCGTTTCGCCACCCCCGAATGGCCGCGCTACGTGCTCGGCTCGATCGGCCCGGGCACCAAACTGCCCTCGCTCGGGCACATCGCCTACGACGATATGCTCGCCGGCTACACCGAGTGTGCGCGCGGGCTTATCGACGGCGGCTGCGACGTCTTTTTACTCGAAACCTGCCAGGACCCCCTGCAGATCAAAGCCGCCCTGCACGCCTGCGACGCGGCCAACCGCGCCTGCGGGACCGAAGTGCCCGTCATGGTCTCGGGCACGATCGAACTCTCGGGTACGATGCTGATCGGCACCGACGCGCAGACGCTTGCGGTCATTATGGAGCCCTTCGACATTCTCTCGCTGGGCTTCAACTGCGGCACCGGCCCCGAACAGTACGCCAAGCACGTCAAGGTCCTCAGCGAGGTCTGGGGCAAGCCGATCTCGATCCACGCCAACGCCGGACTGCCGCAAAACCGCGGCGGCTTCACCTACTACCCGATGGGCCCCGAAGAGTTCACCCGCCTTCAGACAAGCTTTCTCGAATACGACGGCGTCAGTTTTCTCGGCGGATGCTGCGGCACCACGCCTCAGCACATCAAGGCGCTTGCCGATGCCGTGCGCGGCATCGTGCCCAAACCGCCCTCGGGCTCGCAGCCCAAAGCGCTGGCCTCGCTGTTCGGATCGGTACCGCTGATGCAAGAACCCGCCCCCCTGCTCGTGGGCGAACGCGCCAACGCCACGGGGTCGAAAGCCTTTCGCGAACTCCTGCTTGCCGAAGACTACGAAGGCACGCTGAGCGTCGGCCAGCAGCAGGTGCGCGCAGGTGCACACGTGCTCGACGTCTCCGTCGGTTTCGCCGGCCGCGACGAGACCAAGGACATGAACGAAGTGATGAGCCGCTACGCGCAGAAAATCCCGTTGCCGCTCATGCCCGACTCGACCCAGACGGCCGCTTTGGAAACGGCGCTCAAACATATCGGCGGCAAGCCGATCATCAACTCCGTCAACCTCGAAGACGGCATCGAAAAATTCGATACGGTCTGTGCTTTGGCCAAAAAGTACGGTACGGCCCTGGTCTGCCTGACGATCGACGAACAGGGGATGGCCAAGACCGTCGAACGCAAACTCGAAGTCGCCGAGCGCATTTACGAGCTTGCCACGCAAAAACACGGCATCGATCCGCGCGATCTCGTGTTCGACGTGCTGACGTTTACCGTCGGCAGCGGCGACGAAGAATACCGCGACGCGGCGGTGCAGACGATCGAAGCCATTCGCGAACTGCGGCGGCGCCATCCCGAAGTCGGCGCCATCCTCGGCCTCTCGAACATCTCGTTCGGCCTGGACAAAGATGCCCGGCCCTACCTCAACTCGGTCTTTTTGCACCACTGTATCGAAGCCGGGCTCACCTCGGTCATCATCAACGTCAAACATATCATTCCGCTGAACAAAATCGGCCCCGACGATCTCGAAGTCTGCGAAAATCTCCTGTTCGACCGCAAGCCCGACGGGCAGGCACTGTTCGATTTCATCGAGCATTTCAGCACCAAAGAGGCCGTCGATTCCGAGGCCGAAGACGAAGCCTTCAACGCCATGAGCACCGAAGAGAAGATCGCCAAGCTGCTGCTCGACGGCGACAAAGAACGCATGATACCGCTTGTCGAGGCCGCCCGGCACGAGATCGCGCCCGAACGCATCGTCAACGAAATCCTGATCGACGCCATGAAGGTCGTCGGCGAGCTTTTCGGATCGGGCCAGATGCAGCTGCCCTTCGTTTTGCAAAGCGCCGAAACGATGAAAGCTGCCGTCGACCACCTCAAACCCTACCTTCCCAAGGTCGAAAAAGAGGTCGATACGACACTGATTCTCGGCACCGTCAAAGGCGACGTGCACGACGTGGGCAAAAACCTCGTCGATATCATCCTCTCCAACAACGGCTATAAAGTCGTCAATCTCGGTATCAAAGTCGAACTCGACGACTTTCTCGCGACGCTCAAAGAGAAAAATGCCCAGGCCGTCGGCATGAGCGGGCTGCTCGTCAAATCGACGCAGGTGATGAAAGAGAACCTCGAAGCGATGCAAAAAGCGGGCATCACCGTCCCCGTCCTGCTCGGCGGCGCGGCCCTGACGCGCAGCTTTATCGAAGAGTACTGCCGCCCGATCTACGACGGGCCGATTTTTTACTGCAAAGACGCCTTCGACGGCGTGACCGCCATGAGCCGCATCGAAGCGGGCAATATGGATACCAACCTGCACCCCGACGCCCCGGAAAAGGATGAAAAAAAAGCGCAGCAGCCCGTCGTCATTCCGCCGTTCGATCAGATCAAAATGCCTTCACGCGACGTGCGCATTCCCGTACCGCCGTTTTGGGGGCGGCGCGTCCTCGAACTCAGCGACGCGCAAAAAGCGCTCGCCTTCGAGTGGATCAACCACAAAATGCTCTTCAAGCAGCGCTGGGGATACGGTTCCAAGGGCATGGACAAAGCCGCCTACGAAAAACAGCTCGACGAGGTGGTGTGGCCTGCCTACGAGCGCCTCAAAGCGCAGTTTCTCGACGAAGGGCTTTTCGAGCCGACGGTGCTTTACGGCTACTGGCCCTGCCGCAGCGACGACACGACCCTGCTCGTTTTCGGCGAAACCGAAGGCTTTCACAGCGAAAGCGACGCCAACCACGAACCGCTCGAACAGATCATCGGGCGTGCCGAAGCCGAATTTACCTTTCCGCGCCAGCGCAAAAAGCCCCACCGTGCGCTAAGCGACTTTTTTCGCCCCGACCGCCACGATGTCGTGGCGCTGACCTGCGTCAGTGCGGGCAGCCGCATCAGCGACTACGAACGCACCCTTTACGACGCCGGCAAATACACCGAATATTATCAGGTGCACGGGCTGGGCGTCGAACTGGCCGAGGCCCTGGCGGAAATCGCCCATAAACAGATCCGGCTCGATCTCAACATCGCCGAAGGCGAAGGGCCGACACTTGCGGACGTGCGCATGAACCGCTACCGCGGTGCGCGCTACAGCTTCGGCTACCCGGCCTGTCCCGATCTCGAACTCAACCGCCCCCTGTTCGACCTGCTGCATCCCGAAGAGTTCGGCATCGAACTGAGCGAAACGTTCCAGATCCACCCCGAGCAGTCCACCTCCGCCATCGTGGTACACCATCCCGAAGCGACGTACTACAACGTTTAGAGGTTTCTAATAGAAGCGGTAGATCTCTTCCATCAAATTGTCGAAGGTCACGTCCGGTCCGCCGCTTTTTAAAAATGCGTCGAGTGCTTTTTCGCTCGCTTCCATCCCGCCCTCTTTTTCGATTTCGACAAGCCGCTTGTAAAGCGGATCGAGCACGGCCTTGATATATTTGGAAACCGCTTTGCGGTAGGCCTTGTAGCCGGTGATCTCTTTGGTGTTGATGTCGCGTTCGATCTCAAAATGGGTAAAAACCCAGTAGTAACGGCCGTCTTTGGCAAGATTCTTGATCACCGCAGTGATATTGCGGCCGTGCTGAATCCGGTCCCACAACAGTTTGAACGCGATTTTCGGCATATCGGGGTGGCGTACGATGCTGTGCGGTTTCCCGATCAGCTCGGCTTTGGCATATCCCGAAATTTCGGCGAAATAGTCGTTGCAATCGGTAATGATTCCCTTCGTGTCGGTCGCACTTTCGATGTATTTGGTGTTGTCGAGCACGATCTCTTCGTCTACGGGCGTCGGTCGCTGCATCACGGTATCCTTTACGTCGGTTTTGTGCATTGTAACGCATCTTGAAATACCGTTTCTTGACATCGGGCAAATCAACAGGATTCCAATCGTTTCTCACATCACATTTTGACTTCGGTCAAACCCATTTAACGTTAATTTAACTATGATTGCAGAAGGTGGAGTTGAATCGGATCTTTTTGGGCCGTTTCAACTTGCTATTTTTATGATTAAAAAAGGGGGAGCAATGAGTACGATCGTCAAAAAGCTATCCATGGTAGCGATCGGTACGATGGTCGGCGCCACGATGGCCTCCGGTGCTTCGGAACTTGACAAAGTGATGAAGGAACGGGGCCTGAACCAGCAGGATCTGCTGGCCGCGGCAAAGACCTATACGCCCAGCGGCGGACGCGACAAGTACATCGTTTTCAGTTCGGGCGGACAGTCCGGACAGATCATGGTGTACGGCGTACCGTCGATGCGCATTCTGAAATACATCGGCGTCTTCACGCCCGAGCCGTGGCAGGGCTGGGGCTACGACGACGACACCAAGAAAGTACTTGCCGAGGGAAATATCCGCGGCAAGAAAATCACGTGGGGTGACACCCACCACCCGGCAATTTCCGAAACCAACGGCCGCTACGACGGCAAATGGCTCATCATCAACGACAAAGCCAACCCGCGCCTCGCCGTCATCGACCTGGGCGACTTCGTCACCAAACAGATCGTCGTCAATCCGGTCTTCAAATCCGACCACGGCGGGGCTTTTTTCACGCCCAACAGCGAGTACGTCCTCGAAGCGTGCCAATACGGCGCGCCGTTCGACAACAACTACCACCCCATCGAAGAGTACAAAGAGACCTACCGCGGCGGGGTGACGGTATGGAAATTCAACCACGACAAAGGACGCATCGAGCCCGACAAGTCGTTCACGATCGAAATGCCGCCGTATATGCAGGACCTCAGCGATGCAGGGAAAGAAGCCTGCTACGGCTGGGGGTTCACCAACTCGTTCAACTCCGAAATGTACACCGGCGGTATCGAAAAGGGTATGCCGCCGTTCGAAGCGGGGATGAGCCGTAACGATACGGACTTTCTGCACGTCTACAACTGGAAAAAACTGGCGAAACTCGCCGAAGATCCCAAAAACGTCAAAATCATCAACGGCGCCAAGGTCATTCCGATCGACGTCGCCGTCAAAAACGACGCCCTGTTCCTGATCCCCGAACCCAAATCGCCGCACGGCGTCGACGTCAGCCCCGACGGCAAATACATCGTCGTCTGCGGCAAACTCGATACCCATGCGACCGTCTACAGCTGGGACGCGATTCAGAACCTTATCAAGAAACACGAATACGCAGGCAAGGATCCTTACGGCATTCCGATTCTCGACATGAAAAAAGCCGCACACTGCCAGGCCGAACTCGGCCTCGGGCCCTTGCACAACCAATACGGCAAACACTGGAAAGACCAGGGCGAGATCTACACCTCGCTGTACGTCGACAGCCAGGTCGTCAAATGGAACTACCTGACCTGTAAAGTCGAAGACCGCCAGAACGTCAACTACAACATCGGTCACCTCTGCGGCATGGAAGGCAAAACCGAAGATCCGCAAGGCGACTACATCATCGCGCTGAACAAACTGGCGATCGACCGCTTCAACGAAATCGGGCCCCTGCATCCGCAGAACCACCAGCTTATCGACATCAGCGGCAAAAAAATGCAGCTGCTCTACGACATGCCGGTACCGCTGGGCGAACCGCACCAGGCCGTCGCGATCCGTGCCGACAAACTGCACACGCACGTGCGCTACAAAATGGGCACCAATCCGTTCACGGGCAAAGTCCATGTCGGCAAAACCCTTGCCGGGCAGGAAAAAATCGTCCGCAAAGGCAACCACGTTTATGTCTACGGCACGATGGTACGCTCGCACATCAACCCCGAGCACGTCACCGTCAACCTCGGCGATACGGTCACGTTCTATTTGACCAACCTCGAACGCGCCGAAGACGAAACGCACGGCTTCACGCTTGACCAGTACAACATCCACGCCTCGCTCGAACCCGGCAAAACCGTGGCACTGACGTTCAAAGCCGACCGCGAAGGCGTCTTCCCGTACTACTGTACCGAGTTCTGTTCGGCCCTGCACCTGGAGATGATGGGTTACCTGATGGTCAAAGATCCCAACAAAAAATATGTCTCCGCGCAGAAATTGAAAATGGCCAAGATGTCGCCCGAGCAGCTCAAAGCCGAATACGACAAGACCGTCGCGACCAACAACGCGACCGATGCCGTCATTCAAAGCGTCGTGAAGTTCCTTAAAGAGAACCATTACGAGCGCTATCCGACCGTCAAAGCGCTCGTCGAAGATGCGCTCGACCAGTACGGAAAAATCCCCGAGCAGAAAAAGCAGGCCGATGCCGCCTACAAAGCGGGCGACCTCGAAAAAGCGATTCTGTTCGAAAACATGATCTGGCAGTACATGGTCAAAACGGCCGATGTCGGTATCCGGGCCCGCGATCTGCTGATCAAGAAAATCGCCACCCCGATGAGCGAAGCTGCACAGCGCGGACACGCCGCCTACCTCGAAGGCGGATGTAACGGCTGCCACGTAATCGGCAAAGTCAGTTCCGGTCCGGACCTCGTCGGCGTCCTTCAGCGCCACGAAAACGGCGAGCAGTGGGTCAAACAGTGGATCATGCATCCGGAAAAAATGTACGACAATCCGTACATCAAGTCGATGACGCAGTACTTCAACCTCCGCATGCCCAACCAGGGCATGACCGAGGAAGAGACCGACGATATCATCGAATACCTCAAGTGGATCGACCAGAACGCCAACCTCTTCTGATCCGCTTTCGCCGCGCCTTCGGGCGCCGGTCCGATTCTTTCTTCGCTTTTGACGTAAATCAACCTGCCTCGTCCCGCAATAAGCTATAATCATTGATATTATCGTCTGCCGTTTGATTCAACCGCGGCATACAAGGAGAAAACCCGTGAAAAGTTCCTTGACCAAAGCCCGCATCTTCACCCTGATCGCGTTGGGGATTTTGCTGTACTGGTTCGTCGTTCCCGCCGTGTTCACCCACGACGTCGTCGAACTTGCCCGCGAGGGCAAAGCCGACAAGATCCCCGCACTTTCCTACAAAGTATGGAACCACTACGCCAAAGGACGCTACGTCAGCCCCTCGGCCCCCAAAGAGGCCGTCGGGGACCTGAAAAAAATGATCGACGAAGACGCCGAGCTCTCCGTCGTCAGCGCACCGGTATGGTACGTCGCACTCGAAGCGCCCAACTATCCCAAAGAGACGTTTCCCGAAGGCATTCCCGTCTTCTACCATTTCGACGGTTTCAGCGGCGACGTGCACGAAATGAACACCATCAACCACTACATCGGCATGGATCCGATGGAACGCGGTGCTCCCTACCTGCGCGCGCTCGCCCCGTATGCCCTCGTCTTCGTAGCACTGCTGATGGTCTTCTATATGCTCTACGACGCGAAGATTCTTGATTACCTGATGCTCATTCCCGTCTTTTTGCCCCTGATTTTCCTCGGCTTCTACGCCTACTGGCTCTACTGGTTCGGCCACCACATGCACGCATGGGGGGCGTTCAAAATCAAACCGTTCACCCCGACGGTCTTCGGCGACGGGAAAGTCGCGCAGTTTACGACGCACTCCTACCCCACGCTCGGGTTCTGGCTGCTGCTGGCGATCGCCTTTTTGAGCCTGCTTGCCATCATGGCCAAGCGCAAAGCACGACGCCTGTCGAAAGCAGCGTAAAAAGACGATGGTAAAAACGATGGCGGCCTGTATCATGTGCTCGGCGACACTGTTCGCGGCCAATCCGCTGCAAGACGCGATCGACCGTGCCGACGCCGGTTCAAAACTCGAACTTCCCGCGGGTGAATATCACGGCAACATCGTGATCGACAAGCCCCTGATAATCGAAGGTGAAAGCCAAAAGGCCCACATCGTCGGCGAAGGCAAAGGAACCGTCATCACGATCAAAAGCGACTACGTGACCTTGCGAAACCTCACCGTAACGCACAGCGGAAGCGAGCACGAAAGCATCGATGCCGGTATTGCGGCCAAAAACGCCTCGCACGTCACCATCGACCGCTGCCGTATCGACGACACGCTGTTCGGTATCGATCTGCAGCAGATCAGACATTCGGCGATCACCCGCAACTGGATCCGTTCGAAGCCCCTGCCGCTGGGCCTTCGCGGCGACGCTGTACGGTTGTGGTACAGCACCGACAACAACGTCAGCTACAACCACGTCACCCATTCGCGCGACTTCGTCGTGTGGTATTCGCACGGCAACCTCATTGCCCACAATTTCGGCGAATACAGCCGCTATTCGCTGCATTTCATGTATGCCGGACGCAACGAAATCTACGACAATACCTACGAACACAACTCGGTGGGCATTTTCTTTATGTACTCGCGCGACTCCGTCGCAATCGGCAATGTCGTCAAAAGTTCGCTGGGAACGACAGGCATGGGCATCGGGCTCAAAGATGCCAGCAATTTCACGCTGAAAAACAATACCCTTATCTACTGCGCGCGCGGCCTCTACCTTGATCGGTCGCCGTTTCAGCCCGACCAGAACAACACCATCGAAGGCAATCGAATTCTTTACAATACCGAAGGTATCCACTTTCATTCGCTCAGTGTCGCCAACAACATCACCGGGAATATCTTCAAAGGCAACATCGACAACGTCGTCGACGACGAATCGGTCCATCCGCACGCCGCGCAGAATCGCTGGAGCGGCAACTACTGGGATGACTACGAAGGTTTCGACCGCGACGGCGACGGCATCGGCGATACGCCCTACAGCCTTTACTACTATGCCGACCGGATGTGGATGCTCAATCCCAATATCCGGTTTTTCTACGCTTCGCCGCTGATTTCGATCATGAACTTCCTTGCCAGACTCGCCCCGCTCTCACAGCCGGTGAAAATGCTCGAAGATCCGCGGCCGATGCTCGATGCATCCGAACTCGAACAAAGGTATGCCCTATGACAGAAAAAAAACGACGCCAGTTTATGCAGCAACTCGCCGGCCTCGGCGTGCTGGGCCTTGTTGCGGCCGGCGGCATCGCCGCCGGTCCCTATCTCAAACCCAAGCGTCCCCGTCTGCGCCCGCCCGGCGCGGTGGATGAAGAAGAATTTCTGGGACTGTGCATCAAATGCGGGCAGTGCCTTCAGGTCTGCCCTTACGACGCGATCAAGCTCGAAGACGCCGACGGAGGTGCGGGCGTGGGCACGGCCTATATCGAACCGCGGGAACGCGGCTGCTACCTGTGCGAAGCCTTTCCGTGCATCCTCGCCTGTCCCAGCGGAGCCCTCGACCACGAGCACGACGCCATCGAATTCGTCCATATGGGCGTCGCCGTGGTCCACGACCCCCAAGGCTGCCTCGCCAAGACACGCACGCCCGTGCCCGACGACGCGATCGACCGCATCTACGAACACACGCACGTGCTTGAGAGCGAAGAACGTGCGACACACCGCGTGCACCTCGGCGACAACGACCCCGAAAAGGTCGTTTTGCAAAAACAGCTGCTGCAAAAACTTGAAAAACACCGCGGGGAGGCAAGCTGTACGATCTGTGCGGATATGTGCCCGTTTCACCCCGACCCCTCCGCGGCAATCGGCATGATCGACGCCAAAGGGGGCGGCATGCTGCCTGAAATCCGCGAAGCCTGCAACGGCTGCGGCGCCTGTGTCGAGCTCTGCCCCGCCGACGTCATCAAAATCGTGCCGCGCAAAACCTATGCGCAGGTCTACCGAAACGAAGGAGGCGACCATGCCTGATATCCGATGGATTCTCCCCGCCGCACTGACGTTCGTACTGATCGGCTGCGGCGGTGACGACAAACGAGAACGTCCCGAAAATACAACCGCCACGCCGCAGATCAAGGTCACGAAAAATGCGCTCAACGTCGAAAAAGACGACGGGCCGTCCAAAGAAAACAGCGGCCAGTTCTATTATGCGTACAATCAAAAGAAAACCTCCGAAGACGCACCGAAAAAAGTACGCACGACCCTCGATGCCTATCTGAACATCCGTTCACCCTATGAGCGCGTGAAGATCACGATGATGATCAACCGGCTCAGCCGCGATTTCGCGGTACGCTGCGCTCCCTGTCACGACGATTACGCCAACGGCGTCATCGGGCCGTCGCTGCTCGACAAAGATGCCGATTTCATCTACGGCCGGCTTCTCGACTTTAAAACCGGCAAGCGCAAGAACGTGCTGATGAAAGAACTCGTCATGCAGATCGACGACGCCAAACTTAAAAGCATCGCCGAGGAAATCGCCGCGTTCAACCGACAAATCCGCAAAATGAGAGAGGAAAGAAAATGATCCGACATATCATCGCCGCCATCGCTACCGCACTCGCCCTGTGGGCCGTCTTTTTCATGCTCGGGCTCGACAGCGAAGCCGACCGCATGGGCCAGATCCGCAACGTGATCGCCCGGTCCGAAGTCACGGTCAAGGTTCAGCAGGTCACGCCGGCCGCCGAACCGATCGCGGCGCCGGCGGAAACGAAAAAACAAGAAGACGAAGCCGCCAAAAAACTCAAAGCCCTGCGTGAGCGCGCCGGCAACGTGATGGCGTTCAAAGTCAGCCCGCTCTACAAGCAAAAATGCGCATCGTGCCACGGTGTCAACGGCGAAGGCATCATCGGCCCCAAACTCGTCGGCAAAACCTCGGCCGAAGTGGCACAGGCCTTGCACGATTTCAAAAGCGGCAAGCGCAAGAACTACGTCATGTACGGCCTACTGTCGAAAATGGACGAAACACAAATGCAGGCACTGAGCGACGAGATCGGCACCTTCGCCGCCAAAGCCGCAGCCGAATAAGGAGCGCGCATGAACACCTACGACGCGTCGAGCATCAAGGAGATTTTGCACGCTTCTTTTCTCTCGACGTTCTACATCAAAAAACCCGGCGGCGGTATCCGGCCGAGCTGGCGGTTCTGGCGCTGGCTGAGCGTTATCGTCATCAACATCGCGTTTTTCCTGTCGTATCACGTCGATATCCAGCTGCTTGAAGGAACCATGAACGGCTCGCGCCTGCTCGGTTTTCACCTCATCGACGTCTTCACGACGATCGAAACCGTGGCGGCCACGCACGTGCTGCACACGAACATGATCATCGGAACCGTCACCATCGCCGTGTTCTACCTGCTCGTCGGCGGCAAAAGTTTTTGCGCCTGGGCCTGCCCTTACGGCGTGCTCAGCGAAGTGGGCGAACATATCCATATGAAACTCTTACGCAAAAAACTGATCAAAGAACGCCGTTTCGATCCCCGCCTGCGCTTCGCGTTCTGGGGGCTTTTCTTGCTGCTGGCCTTCATCGACGGCTACCTGGTTTTCGAGGTCGTCAACCCCATCGGCATCATCAGCCGTTTTATCACCTACGGCTGGTCGCTTGCGCTGATCTGGGTCGTCGTGATTTTGGCGTTCGAAATCCTTTTCTCCCGCCGTGCCTGGTGCAAATACGTCTGCCCCGTCGGCACGACCTACAATATGCTCGGCTGGGCCAGTGCGACGAGGGTGCAATGGGATATGGACAAATGCGACCACTGCAGCGCCTGCCTTTCGGCCTGCTTCGAAAACCACGTCCTCGAATTTATCAAGCCCAAATACGACAAAGCCCGCAAGGAAAAGGACGTGCACCGCCAAGTCGTGCTCAACGGCGACTGCACGCTGTGCGGGCGCTGCTTCGACGTCTGCCACACCGACGCCTACGACTTTACTTTCCGGCTGAAGGATCTCATTTGAACGCGCTCGTCGAAGCCAGCAACGTCGTCAAGACCTTCGATAAAAACCGTGTGCTCGACGATGTAAGCCTGACGATCGAAACGGGTGAGCATATCGCCATGATGGGCCCCAACGGTGCAGGAAAAACGACGCTGGTGCGGGCGATGCTCGGTTTTTATCATCTCGACGCGGGCTCCATCAGAGTCGCAGGGAAAGATCCGGTAACGTCGCGCGTGGAAGTACTCGAAAACGTCGGCTTCATTCCGCAGCTTCCGCCGCCGGTGAAACTGAGTATCGACGAGCTGCTCGGCTACGTCGAGCAGAGCACGGGAACGCCAAAAATGCGTATCGTCCGCGAAGCCGAAGGCATGGAGCTCGATATCCGCCGCCATATGGCCAAGCCCTTTTTCAAGCTCTCCGGCGGCATGAAACAAAAACTGCTGATCGCTATCGCGCTGGCCAAACGCAGCCGGCTGCTCGTGTTCGACGAACCCACGGCCAATCTCGACCCAAAAGGACGGGAAAATTTCTACAAACTTCTGCAATCCATCGACTACCCGTGCAGCACGCTGTTTATCACGCACCGCATGGACGAGATCAAGGCGCTGGTCAATCGGATGGTCTACATGGATTTGGGAAAGGTGGTACAAGATGAAAAAATTTAACGTTTTGGCGTGGCTTCTGGCCGCACTGGCAATGACGGCCTTTTTGGGAGGCTGCGAGAAAAAAGCGGCCGACGGCATCGCGAAGATGCACTGGGACCGCGACATGTGCGAACGCTGCAAAATGGCCATCAGCGACCGCAAATTCGCCGTGCAGGTCGTCGATCCCGTCACCCGCAAGCACTACAAGTTCGACGATATCGGATGCGCCGTGCTCTGGTTCGACGAAGAGAAGATCCCCTGGAAAGACCGGGCGAAAATCTGGATCACCGACGGCAAAAGCGGCCAATGGATCGACGCACGCAAAGCGCTCTACGGCACCGGTGCCGTCACGCCGATGGGCTTCGGCTTCGTCGCCTACGAACACGCCGGCGAAGCCGGCGATGCGCAGCTGATCGGTTTCGACGAGGTCGTCCGCCGCATTCATGAAAGAAAACGATGATCAAGAATCTTCTGCTTGTCAGCTACCTCGACATCCGTGAAAGCCTGCGGGCCAAATGGTTCTACGTCTACGCCTTCGTCTTCGGCGGGCTGATGGGGCTGTTTTTCATCAGCGGCATTACCGATTCGGTCGTCATGGGTTTTACGGGGCTCAGCCGCCTGCTGCTCGTGTTCATGCAGGTGACGATCATCATTTTGCCGATTTTCATTCTGATTACGACCGTCAAATCGATTTCGGCCGACAGAGAAAGCAACGTGCTGGAGTACCTGCTTTCGTTTCCGATCTCGCTGCCGTCGTACTACTGGGGCAAATTTTTCGGACGTTTTCTGACGGTCTTTTTGCCGGTCATTCTTGCACTGTTCATCGGCGTCGCCTGGGGCTTGTTCAAAGGCGGTCCCATGCCCTGGGCGATGATTTTTCTGTACTCGGCACTGATTTTTTCGATCTGTACGGTCTTTTTGGGCATCGCTTTTTTCATTTCGACCCTCGTCAAATCCCACGACGTCGCGCTTGGGCTTTCGTTTACGGTCTGGATCTTGCTGCTGGCCTTCATCGATGTGGCGCTGATCGGGCTGATGATGCAAAACCGTTTTTCCGATGAACTCATCATCGCCCTGGCGATGCTCAACCCCCTCGAAGCGTTCCGCATCGGCGCGATCGCGCTGTTCGATCCCGAACTGACCGTGATCGGTCCTGTCGCCTACTACCTGCTCGATTCGCTGGGGCATACCCTGCTGATGCTCTACGCCGTCATTTACCCGATCGTACTCGGCGCGCTGTTCAGCCTGCTGGGCTACCGGGCGTTTCGCAAACGCGACCTGCTGTAAGGAGAGACCATGCAACGAAGTCTATTCGCCCTTTTATGTGCCGCGCTGCTGCTTAACGCGGCAGACGTCACCGAAATCACGACCAACGACCGCGACCCGGTCTATCAGCTCGAAATCGGCAAGTATCCGAAGTTCTCGGCCGAACTGACACTGAAAAACGGCAGCAATATCCGTTTCGTCTCGGTCAAGGCCATGATGAATTTCTATTTTCATCCCGAAAAATATCCCGAATATGCCGTAACGGACCGTCGCGAAATCAGCCATATGACGGTTAAAGACTACCTCGACGGTACGCCCGTCGATGCCCGCAAGGCGTGGTACGTGTTCGGCAGCCGCGTCGTCGGACCGCACGGTGACGACCTCATTCCGTTCAAAAGCCGTGCAAGTGCCGAACTGTTCGTCAAAAAATTCGGCGGCACACGCATCATGGACGCCGACAAAATCACCTTCGGGCTGATTCACTACCTCGATATGTAAGGCTTACGCCTTGTTCAGCCGTTCGGCACGTTCCTTGGCCGCTTCGGAGCGTTCCAGCCGTTTGTCGATGTAGGGCTCCAGCCCTTTGCCGCTCGCTTTGAAACGCGCATAAAGCAAGGTGATCGACACGACCGCACCCAGGACGACCGCGCTGCTGATGAGCGAATCGGGTTTGTGGACGGCATTGTAGCCGATGAGTACCGCCACCGCCGCCGTGCACAGCAGCGATCCCAGCCCCGAAATCAACCGGCTTCCCCCTGTTTGCGCATGCAGTCGGAAATTGGCGATATTCACCAGCGCGAACACGATCAGAAACCCCAAACTCCCCGCGACGGAAATATTCGACAAATCGAACGATACCGCGAACAGCGCTCCCATCAGTGCGATAATGATCATCCCTTCGTAGCCGTTGCGCACCTTCGCCTCGAACGCCTCGGGAAGCTCTCCGAGTTTGGCGACGAGATAGGCCGTGCGGCCGCCGCCGTACAGCGTGGCGTTGATCGCCGAGGCCGTCGAAAGCAAGGCGGCGACGGAGATCAGCACGAAGCCTGCATGGCCGAAAAACGGTTCGGCCGCTTCGGCCAGCGCATAATCCTTGGCCCGTGCGGCTTCGGCGAAACTGAGATTGCCGACCGCGACGATCGCGATCAGCACATACAGGGCGATCACGAAAACGACCGCCGCATAATACGCACGGGGAAGGTTTTTTTCAGGGTCGCGAATGTCGCGCGCGGTGTTGGCGATAAGCTCGAAGCCTTCATAGGCCAAAAAGATCATCAGGCCGCCTGCCGCGATGGAAGGATAGGATTCCCAGTGCTGCGGCGACATGTGTTCCCAGTGTACGCTCTGCATCCCCGCACCCGCGAATATGAGCAAAATCGCCAGCTTCAAAAAAACCATCACGTCTTCGGCGCGGCCCGTCAGAAACGCACCCATCAAATTGATGCCCGCAAACACGACGATCACCGCGACGGCAAGCGCTTTGTGCAGCCAGACGACGTCGGTGCCCGTCAGCAGTGCCGAACCGTAACTGCCGAACGCGAACGCATACAGCGCCAGCATGATGACGTAACTGAACAGCAGCAGCGAATTGACCATCGATGCGAACAACCCGTTTCCGTAGGCCTGTACGATGAATTCGATGGTACCGCCCTCGCTGGGATAGCGCAACGAAAGTTTGACGTACGAATAGACCGTTACCAGTGCGATCAGCCCCGCGAACGCGAACGCGACGGGTGCCGCACCTTTGGCCAGGACGATCGTCAGTCCGAGCACCGCGAAGATGCCGCCGCCGACCATCCCGCCGACGCCGATGCTGAACGCTTCGAGAAAACCGATTTTTTTCGCCATCGCGTTGCCTTTTAGAGAATATCTTCGTGATATTTGCGGCGATAGAAGCGAATGACGGCAATCTTGACCGCATCGTTGAAGACGAACCAGCTGAGCGCGTAGATCCACAGGAAAATCGCCATGTCCCAGCCGATGGGCATCATCAGGTCGAAACCGTACACCCCGATGATCGTTCCTGCGACCGCCGTCGCCTGCGAAATCCAGAACAGCTTGCCCGAAGGCCACGGACGCT
Source organism: uncultured Sulfurimonas sp. (assembly GCA_964646705.1). GTDB lineage: Bacteria > Campylobacterota > Campylobacteria > Campylobacterales > Sulfurimonadaceae > Thiomicrolovo. The sequence continues at coordinate 8,336 of CAZYEW010000008.1, read as the reverse complement.
TGAAAAACCAGTCGTCGATGCGGGTATTGAAAATGGTATTGTGCCCGGCGACGATCAGCTTGACGAAAAACATCGACTGGATATAATCGAGCGGCAGCTGCATCACCGACATCGCGATCCAAAACAGCGTGAACGACGACAGCACGCCCGCGATTCCCAGCCACGTCGAAAGCACCAGCATCTCTTTCATATCCCAGCGCACGGGGCTTTTATGCATTTTCGTATTGTCCGTGGCGATCATCAGGATCGGCAGATCGTTGAGCAGTGCCAGCAAAATAATCATGATCGCCGTCACCGGATAAAAATTGAACATCACGATCGCCAGCGTCATGAAGATGATAATACGGATCGTCTCGGCGATGCGGTAAATCGTATAGCTCTTCATCCGCTCGAAGGTAATGCGTGCTTCGCGGACGGCATCGGTAATGACCGAAAGTCCCGGTGCCATCAGCACGATGTCCGCCGCCGCACGCGCCGCGTCGGTCGCCCCGCTGACGGCGATGCCGCAGTCGGCCTTTTTCAGTGCCGGCGCATCGTTGACGCCGTCGCCGGTCATGCCGACGATATGGTCGGCTTTTTGCAGCTTGTCGACGATGAAATATTTGTCTTCGGGGAAAACCTGCGCGAATCCGTCGGCTCTTTCGATCAGCGCGACGATTTCCGACTCGTGCTTCTTCACGACCCCCGTCGGCAGCGGCGTATGCGTCAGCTCGTCTTTCACGGCTTCGACGATAGAATTCGTCAGTTTCTCGATCGCCGCCTTGTCCAGGTCGGGACGCAGCACTTTGGTAAAAGCGTGCGCCAGCACTTCCGACAGCATCACATATTCTTTCATGCTCTGGCCGCGCAGTTCGCGCACGTCTTCGATCGCATCGCCGATATCGAGCAGCCGGGCGATGTAACGGGCTACGGCAATGTTGTCGCCGGTCACCATCTTGACACTGACACCGTACCCTTTGGCCGCGGCGATCGCCTCTTTGGAATCTTCGCGCGGCGGATCGAACAGCGGGATCAGTCCGACGAACGTGTAGTGCTCTTCTTCGCATTTGCGATACGCCACGCCCAGGGTGCGGAAACCGCGGCCGGCAAAGGTGTCGATCTGATCGGAAATCTGTTTCTTGGCAGCGTCGTCCACCTCGCTTAAGGCCAAAATCACCTGCGGTGCGCCCTTGGTGACGACAAGATCGCACCCCTTGTGCGCCACCACCGCTTCGGTGCGTTTGCGTACCGGATCGAAAGGAACGAACTTTTTGAGCGTATAGCTGCCGAGTTTCGAAGCGATGCCGATGGCATCGACCTTTTCGAAAATCGGCTGTTCGATCGGGTCTTCATTCTCTTTTTTGCTCGCGAGTGCCGCATAGAAAAAGAGATCTTCGGGCGAAAAACTCCCCACGACGAACGGATCGGCAAGCGTCATGCGGTTTTGCGTCAAAGTGCCGGTTTTGTCCGAACACAGCACATCCATGCCCGCCAATTCCTCGATCGAAGCCAGCCGCGTTACGATCGCTTCTTTGGCCGCCAGCACCCGTGCGCCTACAGCCATCGTCACCGTCAACACCGCCGGCATCGCGACGGGAATGGCCGAGATGGTCAATACCAGCGAAAAAATCAGCAGCTCGACCACCGATTCGTTGCGCTCGATACCGAAATAGAGAATGATCGCGATCATCACGGCCGTGACGGCAATCAGGAAATTGCCGACGGTCAGGACCATTTTCTGAAAATGGCTGCGTTCTTCGCGCTCGGCTTTGGCCACCAGTCCGACGGTCTTTCCGAAATAGGTATGCGCCCCCGTTGCCGTCACTTCAGCAATCATCTCACCTTGCTTGACGATGCCGTTGGCATAGACCGCATCGGTCGCTTTGCGATTCACCGGCAGCGATTCTCCCGTCAGTGCCGACTGGTCGATCTGCAAAAATTCCCCGCCGCCGAGCAGCCGTGCGTCGGCAGGAACGATATCGCCGATTTTGAGTTTGACGATATCGCCGGGCACGATCTCTTTGGCGTCGATCTGCCGCCACGTTCCCTCACGCAGTACCAGTGCCTTGCGGGCCAGTTTCTTCTTGAGCACGGCGATGGCGCTGAGCGCCCTGGATTCCTGATAGAAATCGACGATGGCGTTGACGAAAAGCAATATCGTGATGATCGTGAAGTCTTCCCAGCGCTGCACGGCGGCCGAGAGTACGGCGGCAACTTCGATCATCCACGGAATGGGTCCCCAGAACCGCCGAAACAGCCGGTGCCACCAGCTTTCTTCTTTTTCTTCGATGGCGTTGGGGCCGTACTCTTTCAGCCGACGACGTGCCTCCTCGGCACTGAGGCCCGTCAAGTCGTCTAAACCATCTTTTTCCGTCTTGGTCGTTTCCATCTTTCTGCCTTGATCCTTGTGATGTCTTATTGTATTACATTAGCGTTAATTCATAGTTACGACGCTGCATCACGATGCAGCCGATACAGCAGTATGCCCGACAGCATCAGCAAAACCGCCACGCTCACATGGCGCTGAACCAGCGCGAACACGTCGATCATCGTCTGTCCGAAAGCGTACCCCACCCAGGTGAACGTCACGGCCCACATTGTCACGCCGAGCACATCCAGCAGCAAAAAACGCAAAAACCCGTATCGCGACATGCCGATCAGCAGCAGTGCCGGAATATGCGTACCGTACACGAAACGCTCAAAAACGATCACCAGCCCTCCGTAGCGCCGGAACCACGCTTCGATCGTGTCGAGCTTCGGGCCGTAGCGACGCAGCCATCGGCGCACTGTGGGAGCAGAAAAGTATCCCGTGCCGTACAACAGTGTATCTCCGACCACGGCACCGACGATGGCGACGGCAATGACCGCGGCAAAATCGAAATGTTTCTGATGCGCGAAGAAACCGGCGAGCATCAGGCCGACTTCGCCTTCAAAAATGCTCCAGACGAACAAAACGCCGTACGAGAAATGTGCCAGCAGAAATTGATACAGCGATGCCATCGCCTACCCGTACAGGCGCCGGAACAGCATCATCCCGAGCAGCGTCGCCGCCACGCACAACAAAGCGTTGAGCGTCACGTTCGCCGCGGCACGCCCCCACAGGCCGCCTTGCAGCATCGTCACGGTTTCGAGCGAAAAGGTCGAAAAGGTCGTCAGCGCACCGAGCATGCCCGTAATGACCAGCGCTTTTTGATGCGGCGCGACGACGGCTTCGAAATAAAGCGCGGCGAAACCGATGACGAAACTTCCCAGGACATTGACGCCGAGCGTACCGACGGGAAAAAACGCTCCCGTCGTTTTCTGTACCCAGCCGCTGATCAAAAAACGCAAAATCGCCCCCGCGAAACCGCCGCTTCCTACGGCCAGCAGCAACGTCCACTGCATCACGACGCTCCGAATTTCGGGTGCGTATACCGCACGACTTCGATATCGTTCATCGTCACCAGCCCTTCTTCGATCATCGCCGACGCCGCTTCCAAAAAAGCCGAAATTTTTTCGTCGGTGTCGATCATCGTCACGACCAGCGGGACTTTCTGCTGCAGCACCCAGGCGCTGAACGTGCGAATCTCCGAATGCGCCCCCATGCCCGCAACGGCTTTGAAAACCGTCGCACCCGCAATCGCTTTGTCTTTCGCCAGGGCCAGCAGCACTTCGTAAAGCGGCTTTCCTTCGTAGGTATCTTCATTGCTGATATAGATTTTCAACTCTTTGCGTTTGCCGAGATAGCGTTGCATTGTTGCTCCTTTCTGTACTGTTTTAGCACGCAAAAACTGCTTGAACCGCTGCTTTGACCCGAGCCATCTCTTCCGTGTTCAACCGTGTGAGCGCCCCTTCGGCCATCAAGAGCAAATCGGCACGGATTGTGCACACGGCATTACAGACGATTTCACTCGGCTGCGCCAATGCATCCCTCGGCTGCAACGCAACGCGGTATTCCCCGCCCCTGCACCGCGTCGTAAGCGGCACGACCGTTACGTCCGCATACAGCGTTTCATGAAGCGCACGGTTGAGAAAATCGTTTTGAAAAACCAGTACCGGCCGTATCTTCGCCATATTGTGCATGCGCGCACGGTTGAGATCGGCAAGATAGATCTCGCCGCACCGAATCACAGCCGCTCCATCACCGCTTTGGCGGCCTCTTCGAATTCGGCACTTTCATCACTGGCGAGTGCCGCTGCATTTTTTTCCAGCCAGCGACGGTATTCGATTTCGGCGATGACGTCTTCAAGCAGCGAACGGTATTTCGCCGGAATAGCGATATACTTTTCTTTTTTGCTTTTTTTATCGATGATTTCAAAAATATCTTCACGATTGAACAGTGCGGTATTCTTGCTGATTTCGGCAATTCCTATCGTCATCATCATCCACTCCTTTGACCGGATCTATATCCGACTTCTATATTGGATATTCTACCACGTTCTTCACCGATGTCTGAAATGTTTCAAAAAGAAAAGCACCGCATCTTTAGCGATCAGTGCCGTACAGTAAAGCCACAGCACGTCGAGGATCGGATTGTCGTGCAGTCCGTAATAGCCGTACAACAGGGGAAGCCCTGCCGCAAAAGGCCATTTGAAGAAATAAAAAAAGAGCGCGCCGGCACCGTAAAGATGGCGCAGGGTGCGTTTCACATTCCGCCCAGCGCTTTTTTGACGTTGTCCGAGGCCATCGTGATGTTCCAAGCCGGTTCCCACACGACGTTCACCTCGCACGCCTTGACGCCTTCGACTTTTTCGCAGGCATCTTTGACCCACTGCACGATCATCTGGTGCAGCGGGCACGCCTTGGTCGAAAGCGTCATCGTCACGACGACATGACCGCCTTCGCCGATATCGACGCCGTAGATCAGTCCCATTTCCACCAGATTGAATCCCACTTCGGGATCGACGACCGTCGCGATCGCATCGTAAATTTCTGCTTCGGTTGGCTGTTTCATCTGTACCTCATCATAAAAACCATACTGTGCATCAAAAAAAGTGCGCCCGCCGCCATCAGCGCCGCACCCGCCTTGAACAGTTCGCCGCTGCCCGCAAGCAGCCCCGCCGCCCCGGTGAACACGCCCGCCGCCGTATAGACCAGCTGCATGTTCGCGCTGCGCAAAGGTACCATCTCCGCGAGCATCGGAACCTTCTGCTTGCCGACCAGCGGCGAAAAACGCTCGAACCAGACCAAAAACGGAACGATCTTGTACAGATGCCCCGTAATCAAAAAGCCGAAAAAACCTGTAAACGCCAGCCAGCCGGCCGCGAGCATCGCCGCGTCGCTGCCGTTTAGCAGGTACAGTCCCGCCAGCAGCACCGAAAGGGCCATCGCACCGTAGGCAACGAACAGCGATTTGGCGTAGATATCGTTTTCTTTACGGGCCCGGGTACGGTAAAGCGTCACGATTTCGTAACCGTACAGCACCGTTCCCGCCGACGCCAGCGCATATCCCGTCCACGACAACAGTGCCGTTTCGAAAAGCGCACCCAGCACCACGGCAGCGACCGAAGCGCTCACCAGCACCAGCGCGCGTTCGACGGGCTTCCACGAAAAATCGTGCGACAGCCCGAACATCGGAATCAGCACCATCGACAGGCCGATGACCGTGACGAAGACATAGCCGACGACGACCAAAAAGACATGCGCTTTGAGCAATGCGACCAAATCGACGCCGACAAGCCCGGCATAGCCGAGTGCCAGCACGATGCCGAAGATGACGCCGAAAAACAAGAACGTATTCGACACCACGACGCTGCGCATCGCGAAATTGAGCGGTTCGGTGATTTTTCGGATCGTCATAAAGACGTCGAACACGAAAATCATCATCGCCGCCAGCACCACCGTCCCGCCGAAAGGCAGCAGCATCGGAGCCCATGCGAACCCGCCCGCCATCATCGCCGTGCCCAGCGCCAGCATCGGTCCGATGACGTAATACAGATCGACGGCGAAATGGCCCGTCTCGAGCACCACCGGTACCAGCTGCGCCATCGCACCGAAAATCACCATCATGACGAACCCCAGCAGATACAGGTGCGCCCACCCGATGACAACGGGGTCCATAAACCCCAGCGACGACACGTCGAACGTCAGTGCGAACAGCGCACTTGCCGCATAAAAAACGACACCGGTCAGGAAATAGGGTGCAATCAGCCGAAACGGCGGGGCGAAATCACGGGTGACGGCGAACATCGATCAGCCGTGGCACGCCGCGTCGTCGAGGGCCGCTTTCTCGCTTTCGCCCGGTTTGTACGAGAAAACCAGTTTGACACGCCCGTCGTCGAGTTTTTCGGTTTCGATCGCGTAATTTTCGGAGATTTTTTCCAGCAGGCCCATCGGCATTTTGTGGTTGATCATCACCAGCTTCTTGTCCGGTCCGTCGATCAGTTTCAAACCGCTCATCGCATTGACCATCGGCTCGGGCGGTCCCATCTTCGACGTATCGAACTGATAATAGGTCACGCCGTCCTTTGCGTACGTGTAAAAATCGACCGAAGCGCCGGCCACCTCGGTTTTTTGTGCATCGGGAGGCAACAGTTCCATTTTGCGTTCCTTTGGTTATAATTTCCGCAATCATAAAACGATGCCAGCAACTTTGCATTGACCCGTATCAAGAAGGCTCCATGAACCGTTTGAAATCGATCCCCCTTTTCGAATACCTCGACGACGACGCCCTCGCGCGACTGCACGCGATGTCGAAAATCCGCACCTACACCAAAGGTGAAATCCTTTTCTACCAGGGGGAGCGGCCCGAATACCTGACCGTCTTGACCCGCGGCCACCTCAAACTCTACAAAACAACCTCCAACGAGCGCGAAATCGTTTTGCACAACTTCACGCCCGTAAGCCTGATCGCCGAGGTCGCGCTGATGCAGAACATCCCCTACCCGGCGACCGCCGAATTCGAAACCGACGGCGAAGTGATCCGAATCGACGCTTCGGCCTTCGAAGAGCTGTTTTTCGGCCATCCCGACATGGCCCGGCGCCTTGTCGCTTCGCTCAGCCAAAAGGTCAAAATGCTCGAAACGGTCATCGAACGCGGCATGGTCATGGACGCCGGAGAACGGGTCGTTTCGCTTGTGAAAAACAGCCCCGAACTGCTCAATACCATGCGCCACTACGAAATCGCGCGCATGCTCAATCTGACCCCCGAAACGTTCTCGCGGACACTGAAAAAACTGCAAAAAGAAGGTATCCTCGCCAAAGACGGCGAGCGGTGGCTCAACGCGAACGCATAAGGTACCATCCCGTCGCCGCCGCCGTCCCCGCCAGTGCCGTCCCCAGCGCCGCGGGCATCGAAACGTATTCCCACAGCCATCCCGCCAGCGTCGCACCCAGCCCGCCGCACAGCGCCACGGCCGCATAGAAAACTCCGTACACCGACGCCCGGTGTTCGGCATTCGCCGCAATGTGAGCCCGCGCCGCATTGAGCGTCGTCACGGTAAAAAACCCCATCAGCGCATACGCCGCCCAGGTCGCTGCCGGATGCACCGGCCACAGCAATGCCTGGGCGGCCGTTCCCGCGACCAGACCGATGCCAAGCAGCCTCGGTGCCCCGTAGCGGTCGACGCCGATACCGACCGCGTAGCTTGCCAGCGTCTGCACGCCGGTCGAGACCATGAACAGCAGCGGCAGCGTCGCCGTCGCGATGCCCGCGGTTTTGGCCTGCATCGTAAAAAACGCATCACCGAACATGAAAAACAAAAAGACAAAATACGGCAAAAGCCCGTGCAGCACCGCGCGGTCGGCGGGATTGAGCGTAAAAGCGGCCGTCGGCTCGGGCCGTTTGGGGACATCGCGCACGAACAGCAGCAGCACCGCCACGCCCGCCAGTCCCGGCAGCAGCGTCCATAGAAAAATATCCCGAATCACGGCCTCGGAGCTGCCCAGCCGGTACAGCAGCACGAAAACGACGAACATGCCGGTCAGCTCGCCGGCGATGTCCATCGTTTTGTGAAACCCGAACGTCCGCCCCTGGCGTTTTCCGCCGTAGGCGGCGATCATCGCGTCTTTGGGTGCCGAACGCAGCGCCTTGCCCAGCCGCTCCGTCGCCCGAAGCGCCGCGACCCCCTGCCAGTGCTGCGCGAACGCCAGCAGCGGTTTGGAGAACGCCGAAAGCGTGTAGCCGGTCACGACCAGCGGCTTGACGATGCCGTAGCGATCCGAAAGATAACCCGAAACAAGCCGCAGCGCATACGACACGAACGTCGCCAGCGCGACGATCACGCCGAGTTTGTCCATCCCTTCGTGCAGGACGGTCACGACGTACACCGGCAGCAGCGGCGTGATCATCGCCGATGCCAAATCGGTAAAAAAACTCACCCATCCCAGGGCGACAACGTTTTTGTCGACCGCCGCCATCTATGCGATCCCCAGCCAGC
>CAZYEW010000007.1:35710-37321 GCA_964646705.1 uncultured Sulfurimonas sp. | reverse complement strand
GCACGCAACCGACTGCGCAATGCGCTGCTTTGAGGTTTAACACGGTTTTAACACTCCTTCGATACTATCGTGAACATGACTGCACGTGCACCCGGCGCTTTTTTCTTTTCACTGTTGCTGCACGGCGCGATTGTCGCGGGGGCAGTGGCGCTGTTCGTGGGCGAAACGGCGCGGAAGCCGGCAGGTGCGCCGCGGCGGATACGCGTCTGCCTTGCTAACTGCGTCGTGTCGAAACCGGTTTTGCCGAAGAAAAAGGTTCCGGCCGTGAAAACGGTACCGAAACCGGTGAAGCCTGCGGTAAAAAAAGTGCAGCCCGTCAAAAAAAAGTTTCACAAAAAGAAGCGTACGCTGCCGCGGAGCAAACCCGAACATCGCGTGAAGCAGGCGGTGAAGAAAGCACCGGCCTTAGCCAGGCTTCGGCCGCCGGCCGTAACGAAGCGCGTGCGGAATACAGCGGCGGCGATGCCCGAAGAACGTCCGGTGCCGCATATCGCACCGCAGGCACGGCCGGCGGCAGCGGCACCGGCGAAGCCTTTGCCTGCGCCGGCCGTTTCCGTACCGCCGCAGACGCAAGCGGACTATCTCGACATCCATCTGGCGCGCATTTCCGAGCTGTTGCGGGAGCATCTCTATTATCCGCGAATGGCAAGGAAGCGCAGAATCCAGGGTGAGGTGGTGGCATCGTTCGTCGTCGAAACGGACGGTACCGTCCACAATCTTTGCATCAAGAAACACAGCCGGCCGATTCTCGACCGTGCGGCAATCGAGACGGTCGAATCGCTTTCGGGCAAGCTGCCGCACCCGAAAAACCGTCTGGAGCTTGAAGTGCCGATTCGCTTTGTGCTGCGATAAACCGTCGCAATGGTAAAATGACTCATCTAAATTGCAAGGAAACCGTTTGAAAAGCCATACGTTACTGATGCCGCTCGATATGCACCTGCACCTTCGTGACGGCACGATGCTCGAAACCGTCGCTCCTTTGTCGTCGTATACGTTCAGCGGCGCGGTCGTCATGCCCAATCTCGTCCCTCCGATTCGGACCAAAGAAGAAGTCGTCGCCTATAAAGAGCGCATCATGGCCGCGATCGGCGGGCATGACGTCAGCTTCGAAGAAGACGATATCGGCGTCGCCGAGAGTGCGGCCTTCGAGCCGTTGATGACGCTGTTCTATCAGCACTATCCCAGAGATTTTTTAGAAGACGTGCGCGAAGAGATTTTCGCGATCAAGCTCTATCCCGCGGGGATCACGACCAATTCCGAAGGCGGCGTCACATCGTTCGATCTCGATGCGATGCGTCCGACGCTCGAAGCGATGGCGGCTTTGGAGATTCCTCTTCTCGTGCACGGAGAGACCGACGGTTTCGTCATGGATCGTGAAGCGGAGTTCATGAACATCTACGAGATGCTTGCATCGAATTTTCCGACGCTCAAAATCGTGATGGAACATATTACGACGGCCGCGGCGGTCGAAACCCTGGATAAATATCCCAATCTCTACGCGACGATCACGCTGCATCACCTCCTCATCGACCTTGACGACGTGGCCGGCGGAATGCTGCGTCCGCATCTGTTTTGCAAACCCATCGCCAAGCGGCCCGAAGACCGCGAAGC
>CAZYEW010000007.1:13071-35610 GCA_964646705.1 uncultured Sulfurimonas sp. | reverse complement strand
TGCGTCCGCATCTGTTTTGCAAACCCATCGCCAAGCGGCCCGAAGACCGCGAAGCGCTGCTGCACGCAGCACTGGAGGCGCACCCCAAAGTGATGTTCGGATCGGATTCGGCGCCGCATCCCAAAGACAAGAAAGAGGCCGCGGGGTGCGCGGCGGGCGTCTTTACCGCACCCATCGCCCTGCAGGCACTGTGCGAACTGTTCGACGGTTACGGCAAGCTCGACAATCTTCAGGCCTTCGTCAGCGACAATGCGCAAAGTATTTACGGGATCTGTCCCGAATTCAAAGAAATTACCCTGGTCGAGCGGCCGTTTGTCGTGCCGCACCGCTACAACGACGTCGTGCCGATGTTCGCGGGCGAAACGATCGGCTGGAGCATCGAAGAGGTATTCTAGGCGGTGAAGTACGGTTCGGACGTGAAAAAAGGAAGCATCCTTCTGCTCGAAGACGACGCGCTGCTCGGCGAGACGCTCGAAGATCTGCTCGACGAAGCGGGCTACGAGGTGCAATGGTGCCGCAACGGTCAGGCGGCACTCGATTGCACGTACGAGCGGACGTTTTCACTGTACCTGCTCGACGTCAAGGTGCCGCAGATCGACGGGTTGACGCTGCTGCGTTCGCTTCGGGGAGCCGACGACTCGACCCCGGCGATTTTTTTGACCTCCTACGGCGACAAAGCCGATCGAAAGGCCGGTTTCGAGGGCGGTGCCGACGATTATATCGTCAAACCGTTCGATAACGACGAACTGCTGTGGCGTATCGAAGCGCTGCTGCGGCGCAGCGGGCTGCTCGACGCTTGCAGCGGGGGGCTTTGTATCGACGAACAGCATCGTACGATTTTGCAAGAAGGCGAACCGCTGGCACTGACGAACAAAGAATACGAGCTGCTTCGCCTGCTGATACGCCACCGCGGCAAGACGGTGACGAAGCCGATGATCGAAGAGGTGCTGTGGCAGGCGCAAGAACACATCAGTGACGGGGCGCTTCGCGTCTACGTCAACCGCCTCAAGCATCTTATCGGAAAAGACCGGATCGAAAACATTCGGGGTGTCGGGTACCGCCTTGTTTCGTAATTTTTCGCTCGGTATCGTCGCGGTGTACGTGGTTTCGCTGTTGAGCGTAAGCGCCGGGGTCTGGTTCGTTCAGGCGCAATGGCATCCGTCGCTGTGGCAGCTGCTGCTGGCGGCATTTCCGCTGGCGGTCGTGCTTGGCGGGATGCTGTCGAAGCTGGCGATCGAGCCGCTGACGGCGCATTTCGAGACGCTTGAGCGGTTTTCGAAAGAGACGCTGCACGAGCTCAACATTCCCATCGCGACGATTCGTACCAATACGCAGATGCTGCGCAGGCATTGCGACGATGCGAAGGCGCTTCGCCGCATCGGCCGCATCGAGTCGGCGTGCGACCTGCTCAAAGACCGTTACGACGAGCTCGAATACCTGATCAAACGGCAGATGCAGCGCGAAACGATCGAGGTTTTCGCAGCCGACGACATGATCGGCAAACGGATCGACGCCCTGCGCGAGATCTACGCCGACCGTCCGCTGCAAAGCGATTTAGAACGGATTTGCCTGAAACTCGATAGAATGGGCTTCATCAAAGTTTTCGACAATCTGGTCGACAATGCGGTCAAGCATTCGCCGCCGCACAAGGCGGTACGGGTGACGCTGCATGACGGGGAGCTGCGCATTATCGACGAAGGCCGCGGCATGGACGAGCTGGAGCTTTTCAAGGTGTTCGACCGTTACTATCAAAGCGACGAAGGTGTACCCGGCTACGGGATCGGGCTCGATCTGGTCAAGCGTTACTGCGACAGGCACCGCATCGCGCTGCGCATCGAATCGGCCCCGGGCGAAGGGACGCAAATGATTCTGGATTTACGAGGAGTGGAAACATCATGCAGGGAAATTGGCTCGAAGTCGCCGAACAGGCACTCGATTACGGAGTGATGGGAACGCTGTTGCTGATGAGCGTCGTATCGTTATGGCTGTTCATCGAACGGATGATGTACTACAAGAGCGTCGATCTCGAAAGCTACGAAAAGCGGGAGCTGCTCGAACTCGACCTGAGCGACAACCTTTCCACGATCAGTGCGATCGGAGCGAATGCGCCGTATATCGGGCTGCTTGGGACGATTCTGGGTATCATGATCACGTTTTACAGCCTGGGCGAGATCGGAGCGGTCGATACGAAAAAAATCATGACGGGGCTTGCCCTGGCGCTCAAAGCGACGGGATTCGGGATCATCGTCGCCATTCCCGCGATTGCGTTCTACACCATCGCACTACGCAAAATGGAACGGCTGCTGACGTACTGGGACGTACGGCACGACGGGAGCGGGCAGGCGTAATGCAGCGCAAACGTTTCGATTCGATCAACGTCATTCCGATGATCGACATTCTGCTGGTCTTGCTGGTCATGGTCATTACGACCGCAACCTTCGTCAAACAGGGGATTTTGCCCGTCGATCTTCCCGAAGCCAAATCTTCGGACAAGAAGCAGGAGAAAAAAGAGGTCGATATCTACGTCACCAAAGACGGAAAATACCATCTGGACAAAGCTCCGATCAGCGTTGCCGAACTCGAAGCCCGTATCGCGAAAATCCCCAAAGACCGGACGATCGTCCTGCGCAGCGACAAAGACGCGACGTTTCAGAACTTCGTGACGGTGATGGACCTGCTCAAAAAATACCGTCACGAACAGCTCTATATCGTTACGAAGCAGTAGTGTCCGTCCGCCCGAAGAGCAGGCGGTCGAGCGAGAACGCGCCCCCGCCGTGCGTCAGCAGCACGAAAAGCATGATGAGATAATACAGCGGAATTTCGAAACCGTTGTCGCCCGAACTGAATCCGTTGGGCAGATGCACCGTCACGATGGCGACGACCATGACGACCATCAGCGGAATCGAAATCAGCCGCGTAAACAGTCCCAGCGTCAGCAGAACGACGCCGGCGGCTTCGGTAGAAGCTGCCATGTAGGCCTGCAGCGTCGGCAGCGGCAGGCCCATCGAACCGAACCATTCGGCGACGGCACCGATATCGCTCCATTTCATTTTGGCCGGTTCGTAAAAACCGTAGGCCAAAATCAGCCGTACGAACAGCAGCGAAAGGTTTTGGCCTTTGTCGGCGACGGGTTCGAGGATACGGCACACTTTTTTCAGTTGGCATTGCATCACAGCTCCTTTGTCGATCGTTGTATCAGCCGCATTTTCCGGCACCGCATTTTCCTTTGGGGCGGGGAGCGTCTTTCTCCTGACCGTTTTTACCCTGGGATGCGGCCGAAGAGCTTTGCGCACTTTTGGCTGCACCGCCGCATTTGGCGGGCACGGACCCGCCGCATTTTCCCGTGCCGCATTTGCCTCCAGCACTCAGCGGAAGTGCTCCGAACAGGGTTATGGCCGTTGCCGTCAGCAGCGTCGCGGCAAGATTTCGTTGTTTCATCATGTATCCTTTATGTTTCAGATAGCCACAGTATAGAACGATTCGGCCCGGTCCGTCTGTAATGCCGGTCACATAGAAATTCGTTATACTTGTACAAAAATTGCGACAAAGGCCTGCAGATGACGGACGAACGACCCTTCCCCTGTTTCGACGAACTTGGCGAAACGTCGCGTACGGCGATAACGGCACATGCGAAAAAAGCCCGGATGCCCAAGGGGGCGGAGCTGTTTATGCAGGGTGATACCTGCGAGCAGATACTCTATTTGACCGAAGGACAGGTTCGGGTGTACCGCCTGCACGAATCGGGACAGGAAATTACACTGTATTATCTGGAAAAAGGCGAACAGTGCAACGTCAACCTCAACAGCGCCTTTACGAAAAGCCCGGCGGTCGGTACGGCCGTGTGCGAAACACCGATCGAAGGCTATCTGCTTCCCGCGGCGGTCGTGCGGGAGGTCTATTTGCACGAAAGCGCGTACCAGCAGTTCGTCTTTTCGCTGTTCGCGCGGCGTATGGAGTGCATGGCGGGGCTGATCGAATCGGTACGTTTCAAAAAGCTCGACACCAGGTTGCTGGAGTGGCTGCAGGAGCAAAGCGGCGACCGTATCGCCGTGACGCACGAAAAACTGGCGGCGCATCTGGGCACGTCGCGCGAGGTCGTCAGCCGGCTGCTCAAAGGTTTCGAACATCGGGGGCTGGTGAGGCTGCACCGCGGCATCATCGAACGCCTCGGCAATCTGTTATAATTTCAAAAAAACATTATCATTCGTTAGGAGGAGTTTATGGCTGAAACGAAAAGCAGTGACAAGCCCAAACGCCAAAAACCCGTTGCCCTGTTCACGTCACCCGGGTGCAAGTGGTGTACGACGGCGAAAAAATACCTCAAAGGCAAAGGGGTGCGTTTTCGTACCATCGATATTTCGACCGATGCCAAGGCGGCGAAGGACTGCATGCGCCACGGCTGCCGCGGCGTGCCCGTCGTACTGATCGGAAGCCATTGGATTTGCGGATTCGATCAAAAGGCGATCGACAAGGAACTCGGTCTGGCTTAAGGCGACGTCTCACTTTCTTGGCGCAGGCGGTCGATCAGCATCTCGATATCTCCGATGTTGAGCCGCCAGATACGCGCCAGTTCATCCAAAAACTCGATTTCGATCCGCTCGTCGACGACCGCCTTGGCGATCAGCCGTTTGCGCAGGTCGTCGGTCAGCCTCGGACTGCGCAGGGAGCGCATCAGCGCAAGCAGCTCGTTGCGCCCGCGAATGAAATAGCGCAGGAAATTTTCCATATCTTCGGCGTCGATACGGTTTTGAAACGCCAGCTCTTCGGCTTCTTCGTCGCTCAAAAAGTCGTCGTCGCGGTTTTCGGCGATGACGGAGAGTTTTTGCATGTAGGTCTGCATCTGGTCGACCTCCTGCTGCACGACGTAAGGCAGCTCGACGGGAACCGAAACGATCAGCAGGGCACGGATGCGCCGCTGCATCGCTTTGGACGGCCGGACCTGATAGAGCACGTGCGTCATCTCGTGCACCCGGCTTTCGAGCAGTTTGACGGCATCGGTGATTTCGAGCAGGGAGATGTCGGGATCGGTTTCGAAGGTGCACAGCAGGGCGTCGGTCTCTTTGAACGCCATGCGCGGGCGGTTCACGATGCCGTAGACGGCACGCACGGCGCTGGAGGCTTCGGCGATCCACAGGGCGTTGAGGGCGCCGGGAATGAACAGCGCATCGAGGTCTTCGTCGGCGAGCGAGTAGTCTTCTTCTTCGTCGCTTTCGGTGAAGATGGTATAGAGGGCTTCGATGTTCTTGATCAGCGAGACGTGCATCAGCGAATCGTTTTCGATGGGTACGAGAATGACGTTGCTTTTGAGCAGCCGTTTGAGCGGTTTGTCGAATTTGTAATCGTCGGGATAGAGCAAAACGGGGCGATTGGCGTCTTTAAGGGTGCGTACGAGCGTTTGGGCCAGGGCGTCGTCGAGGCGCGAGGCGACGATGACGCCGCGTTTCGTACCGAGTTCTTTGGCGACCTCTTCGGCCCGCAGCTCGCGTCGGCGTGCCTGGGGGATGTGCGAGACCTGCCGCAGCGCTTTGGCGGCGGTGTCGTCGACGGCATAAAAATGAAGCGGTTGCATGGCGGTGTCCTTCGTTGCGGTCCGGAATGGATAGGCGTATTATAGCCTGAGGCACCCTTGAAACGCATCAAGGCAAGGGTCTCGGAAATCCCATTGTCTCGGGCTAGTTCGCGTGTTTTCGGCGGCTGTAAGCCGAGGGGCGATAAAATGCACCGAAAAAAGGAAGCTTCATGCCCGACAAGACCGCCTGTCCGCTCGATTGTTACGACGCTTGCAGCGTGCTCGTCGAAGACGGCAAGCTCAAAGGCGATCCCGATCATCCTTACACCAACGGCTACCTTTGCCCGCATCTGAACCATTTTTGGAAACAAGAACGCCTTGCGCAGCCGCGTCTGCACGGACGGACGGTATCGATGGAGACGGCATTGGCGCATTTGGAAAAACTCGTCGCCGAGGCCAAGGACGCCAACGGAATTCTGCATTATCGCGGGTCGGGGAATTTCGGGCTGATGCAGGCCGTGACCGACCATTTTTTCGCTTCGATCGGCGCGACGCTCACCGAAGGATCCCTGTGCGACGGCGCGGGCGAAGCCGGCATCATCGAGGGGCGCGGTGCCAACCGCACGCTGCCGCCCGAACAGATCGCGAAGGCCGACGTCGTGATGGTCTGGGGGCGCAATATCCATACGACCAATTCGCATCTGCTGCCTTTTTTGAAAGACAAAGAGATCATCGTGATCGACCCGGTCCGCACGCAGCTGGCCGAACAGGCGGACGTGTTCGTACAGATCAAACCCGCGGGCGATCTTTTTTTCGCGATGCTGCTGGCACGCTTTATCATGATCGAGGGCATGCACGACACGGAATATCTTGAAACGTACGGCGAGGAGTTCGAAGAGTATTACGAACTGACGCAGACGGTGCGCATCAAGGCCGTACTCGATAAGATCGGCCTGACGCTGGGGGACATCGGCCGGGTGCTCGAAAAAGTCCGGGGAAAGAAGCTGGTTATCCTCACCGGCGTCGGTATCCAGAAGTACCGCCACGGCGCCGAAGTGCAGCGTGCGATCGACGCGATCGGCGTACTGCTCGGGCTGTTCGGCAAAGAAGGCTGCGGCGTCGGCTACCTGGGCGCGTCGAAAGCGCAGATCGCCTCGCCGTTCGCCAAAGCCCGCCGTTTCGAGCCCAAGGCCGCCGCGGATTTTTCCGACTACGACCTCGTCTTCGTGCAAGGCGCCAATCCCGCCGCGCAGATGCCCGATTCGAACCGGGTGAAGGATCTGCTGGGCAAAGCGGGGCATCTTGTCTATTTCGGGCTTTACGAAAACGAAACGTCGCGCCTGGCCGAGCTGGTGATTCCGGCGAAGACCTTTCTGGAAAAGCACGATATCCGTACCTCGTACGGCCACAACGCCTTGCTGGAGATGCCGCGGTGCGAAACGAGCGAAACGGGGATCGGTGAATACGAACTTGCGCGTGCCTTGTGCCTGGCGTTCGACGTGCCGATCGAATCCGAAGCGCACTACCTGGAACATTTTCGCGCATGCGGCGAGACTGCCGGAGGCAAGATACTGGTCAAGGAGCGGCAGACTCTGCCGTACGCCGGGGGGTTCGATACCGACGACGGGCAGTTCGTTTTTCTCGACGAGTACGACTTCGATTTCGATATGGACGAAGGCTATTTTCTTATTACGCCCAAAAGCCGGCACAGCCTCAATTCCCAGTTCGCGCGCGAAAATGCGCTGTATATGCACCCCGACTGCGGTTTTGCCGAGGGTGCGATGCTGACGGCGGCGTCGGAGCACGGCAGCGTTGCACTGCCGCTGCGCTACGACGCACGCCTGCGCCCCGACTGCGTGCTGATCTATTCGGGTACGCCGGGCGTGAACAATCTGACTTCGCAGGCGATGAGCTACGAGGGCAAAAACGCCGCGTATCAGGCGGTGAAAATTCGGGTATACCCCACCAAAGGAGAGTTATGACGCAAGCAACGCAAGCACTCGATCGGCAGTTCGTGCTGCCGACGTACGCCCGCCAGGATGTCGCGTTCGTACGCGGCGACAACGCCCGGCTGTACGATGAAGAAGGCCGGGAATATATCGATTTTACCTCGGGGATCGGCGTGGTCAGCGTCGGGCACGCCAACGCGCGCGTCAGCGAGGCGATCTGCGAGCAGGTACGCCGTATCACGCATATTTCGAACCTCTATCAGATTCCGCCGCAGGCCGAATGCGCCCGCCGTATCGTGACGCAAAGCGGCTACGACATGCGCTGTTTCTTCGCCAACAGCGGCGCGGAAGCCAACGAAGGCGCGATCAAAATCGCCCGCAAATACGGTGAAGTCGACGGCGAGATCAAACGCTACAAGATCATTACGCTCGAACACTCGTTTCACGGCCGTACCATCACGGCGCTCAAGGCGACGGGCCAGGAGGCGATGCACAACTATTTCGGTCCCTTTCCCGACGGCTTCGTCTACGCCAAATCGATCGACGAGATCGAAGGCCTCGTCGACGATCACACCGTGGCGGTGATGATCGAGCTGGTGCAGGGCGAAGGCGGCGTCCAGCCGCTTGATCGCGACAAAGTCCGGGCACTGGAGCGCGCGCTCAAAGCCAAAGACGTTTTGCTGATCGTCGATGAGGTGCAAACGGGCATCTACCGTACCGGAGAGTTCCTGGCGTCGAATCTTTACGGCATCGAACCCGATATCGTTACGCTGGCCAAAGGGCTGGGCGGCGGGGTGCCCATCGGAGTGGTGATGACGTCGAAAACGGACGTGCTCGGCCCGGGAGACCACGGTTCGACCTTCGGCGGCAACTACCTTTCGACGACGGCGGCCAATGCCGTACTCGACGTGCTCGAAGCGTACAAACAAAGCGGTGCGCTGGATGAGGCGTTTTTGTACTTTGAACACCGCCTCAAGGCATTGCACGCCGACTATGCCCGTTTCTTCGATGCGGCGGTCGGTTTCGGGATGATGCGCGGACTGCGGGTCAAAGATGCTAAGACGCTGGCCAACATCATTGCCGCGGCGAGAAACGAAGGGGTGCTGCTGCTCAAAGCCGGGCGCAACACCCTGCGCTTTCTGCCGCCGCTGACCATAACGCGGGAGGAGATGGATGAGGGCTTCGGGCGCCTTGTGCGTGCTCTTGACACTCTGTAACGCAGCGTTTTGTGCCGAGAACAACGCTACGGTACTTTTCGGCGACCAGCAGCTTCGCGCCGAAGAACGCCGCAGCGAATCGCTGGACGCCTATTTGTCCGAACTCAAACGCAAAGCCTTCGGCTACGATTACGCCAAAACCGAAGAAGAGAGCAAGAAACTGCGCGACAGCTGGATCCGCCCGGTGCTGATTCGCTACACGCTGAACCGCCAAAATCCCTACAACGGCCAGAACGCGCCCGAAACCCAGCAAGAAAGCGCGTCGATTGCGATCGATCAGCCCATTTTTCAAAGCGGGGGCATCTATTTCGGCATCAAGTACGCCGAAGCGACGCGCGAAAGCGGGCGGCTGTCGATCGAGCAGCAAGAACGCAGTCTGATCAAGCAGGCCGTGCAGCTGCTGATGCAGATCAAGCAGGCCGATATCGGGATCGAAAAGCAGCAGCTTCTGGTCGAAAACGCGAATATCAATCTGAAACAAAAACGCGAACAGTACCTCGGCGGCCAGCTCGATTCGGGCTTTTTGAACAATGCCGTAATTCAGCTCAACCTCACCAAGCAGACGCTGATCGACCTTGAGACGGCGAAAAACCGCTTGGTAAGCGCCTTCGAGAGCATCAGCGATCTCGACTACCGGACGGCCAAGATCCCGTTTCTGGCGATGGTAGACGAAAAACGTTTTCTCAATGAGACGATCGACCTCAAACTTGCGCGTACGTTGCGGGAAAAGGAGCGTTACGGCAAAAACGTCACCCTGGCGAAGTACCTGCCAAGCGTCAATCTCCAGGGCAGCTACAACTGGCAGAAGCAGGAAAGCTTTTTCTTCGCCGGCGACCAGGCGATCAAGTCGCGTCCGCCGGAAACGGCGTTTTACCGTTACGGCGTGAGTGCGTCGATTCCCATCGACATCAACGGCGTCAACGACTACGAGGCGGCGCGGCTGGCCTATCTCAAAGCGCAGGTGACCATCGACGATACCCGGCGCGCGCTCAAATCGCTTTACGAGCAGGTCATGGAGAATCTTCGCAATATCGACAAGAAAATCGAGCTTTCCCGGCAAAACGAAAAACTTTACGAAACCCTGCTTGCCGATACCAAAGAGCAGTACGCCGCGGGCTATAAAACCGAGTATGACGTGAAAACGATGGAAAATTCGCGCCGCATCGAGGTGCTTTCGCAGCGCGCGTTCGAAATCGACCGCCAGCTCGAACTGCTGACGCTGTACGAAAAACTGAGCGAGCCGCAGCGATGAAGCGTTTCAGCGATTACATGCACGACTGGCTCTACGGGAGCGAAGGCTACTATACCCGCTATCGTCCCATCGGCAAACAGGGCGATTTCTATACGGCGGTAAGCGCCTCGAAATTCTTCGGCGGCACAATCGCCAAACGGCTGATCGCGGTGATCGACGAAGGCTTTTTGCCGCCTAATACGCTGGTGTGCGAAATCGGTGCGCACCACGGCTACCTGCTCGCCGATATCGTCGAGTTCGTCTACACGCTGCGGCCCGAACTGCTTGAAAGCCTGCGTTTTGGAATCGTCGAGCGTTTTGCACATCTGCGCGAACAGCAGCGCGACTATTTCGCCGCCTCGTTCGGCGACGCCGTTACGCTCGAACAGTACGAAAGCCTCGACGCGTTGCGGACGCCGAGCGCATTTTTCGTCGCCAACGAGATTTTCGACGCATTCGCCTGCGAACTTTTCTACAAAGGCAACATCGCGCGGGTCGATGCGCGGCACGCCGTGCATTTCGACGTTGAAGATGCGAACATACGTGCGTTGGCCGAGAAGTTCGGCAAAGACCGCGGCGAAATTGCGGTGGGTTACGAAGCGTTCGCCGCGCATATGGCGGCCGCTGCGGCGCGCAGCGAATTTATCACTTTCGACTACGGCGAGATGCAGGCCCGCCCGGACGTTTCGCTGCGGGTTTACATGCAGCATGAAGTCTATCCCTTTTTCGACGAAAACCTCGATCGTGCCAGAGCTTTCGGAAACAGCGACCTGACCTACGACGTGACGTTCGCGCACGTCCAAGCAGCGTACGAAGCGGCAGGTTTCACGACCGATGCCTACGCGACGCAGATGAAGGCTTTGGTCGAAATGGGCCTGCTCGATCTGCTCGAGATTTTAAGAAAGAACGCAGAAGAAAAACTCTATAAACAGGAGCTTGAAAAAGCGAAAACGCTGATTTTGCCGGAGTTTATGGGCGAGCGATTCAAAATGATACGGTTTCGAAAGGAGATTTAGCATATGGAAATCATCATCAACGGAGAGACCCGTACGGTCAAAGAGGATATCCGTCTGGGCGAACTGCTCGATGCGCTGGGGCTTCGCGACAAGGTGATGGCCGCGGCGGTCAATATGGAAGTCGTTAAAAAAGAGCAGTGGGACACCCGCGAACTGCACAACGAAGACCGCGTCGAGCTGCTCGATTTCGTCGGGGGCGGCTAAAACGACCAGCCTGCGCCGACGTAAAACATTTGCGATGAAAATCCAAGATCGAATGTGTCGGAATAATTATGGGCAACCGTCTCCGCGAGCGTGACGTCCATGGTATCGACGTTCCAGTCGCTAAAGCGGAAACCGGCAAGAAAACTCAGCCCCGTAGGCTGCCAGGGCGTAAGTCTTAGCGCAATATCGGACTGCATGACGGTTCCGCGAAAGTCGGCCTTGCTCTTGAGATAATCGTTCGCGATACTGCCGTACTGATATCCGAACGCCCAGGATCCTTCGACGGAAAACAGACGGCTGAGTGCATAGCGTCCAGAAACGGCGGGCATCAGCTTGTAGGTCGTAATATCGGTTTTTGTCGTTTCAAGCATGTGGACGAATTGTTCGGCGGTTTTGACAAGATTGCGGGTTTGCATGTAAGGCATCGACAGCCCCGTTTGGATACCGATACCGAGAAAACTCCGTGCTTTTGCCCAGACCGTGTAGCCAATGCCGAGCGATGCATCGATGCCGTGCATTTTAAAACTGACGGGTACGGGCGCTCCGGCCGAAGCGGCGGTATCCGAAGGTGACAATCCAAAGAATGAAGTATCCAAAAGACGGTCGGGATAGGATGCGTAGTCATCGAGCGTATCGGACTGATAAAGATCGACGCTTCCGAAAAGATACCAGTTTCCGTAGACGGGAAGACGAAGTTCTTTGGCATGCAGTACGTTGACGTCGAGTGTGACGCCGAAATCCATCATCTGACGGAGCCCGAACGATGTGTCGAACGTTCCTTTCGCATACGTCAGGTCGAGCGCCTGCGTATTTTCGACGGTGAACAAGGAAGCCGAAAGTATCCAGAATAGGGTTGTCTGTTTCATCGCGGGGCAGGATAGCGCACAAACGTGCAGCATATATGGAGCCGATCAGGCTGTCCCGCAGTTTTCCGAGCGGTGCGCTGCGGGACGATCGGCTCCGTTCGATGCTGCTCAACGCCCATCAGCGTGCAAACGGCCAGATATTGACACCGATGACGACGTTGAAGCCGCTGTCGTAGGTGGTGACGGTGTCGTCCAGGCCGTATTGGGTTTTGTAGTTCAGTGCCTGATAGAAGCGAATCTGGTAATTCGCGTTTGCGACAAATTCGATTTCCGGAATCACGTAGTAGCTGATACCGCCTCCGAGTTTAAGCCCGAAGGTGCGGCGCGTATCCTGATCGTATTCGACCGCTTCACTGCCTTTCATGTCGTGCCAGCCGTACGAAACGCCGAACATCCAGGCAGGAAAGAAACGTTTCGATCCTGTGTCGAACTGGCCGAAATACTCGTAGCCGACCTCGTTGAGCTTGACGTCCCACGCATGGCCGTCGGTTTCAGGCGTGGCCGACTGGTAGTAGATGTACATGTAGCGTTCACCGGGTGTGCCAAGCCCCACTTTGAACGTGATCGGCCGGTAGGTAAAATCGTACGTTTTGTCGTTGTCACCCAGCAATCCCGTCCATGTCTGGTTCATGCTGCTGAGTGCGGTATAGTCGACGCCGACGAGCAAACCGAAGTTCGATGCCTGTGCCGTGATCGTGCCGAACGCCGCCAGTGAAAGTAAATATTTCTTCATAAGTCCTCCGTTTTGAAAGTTTTTGTGACGGGTTTACGCGTCGGATCGCTGAAGCTGAATCGTCTGCGTCGGAAAGGCGAATTCGAGTTTCTCTTCGTTGAAGCGGCGCAGAATTTCCAGATTGACTTTGGTCTGGTTGCCAAAAACGCTTTTGCCTTTTTTGATGTAATAGATGAAGCGGATGTTGAGTGCCGAATCGTTGAAGGCGGTGAAGGCCGTGACGGCGTTTTCTTCGAGTTCGTCGTTGGCGCGGGCGATTTCTTGAAGAATCTGCATCGCACGTTCGATTTGCTCCGGCGTCGTATCGTAGGTCAGCCCGAGATCGACGGTGATTTTGCGGTTGGGTTCGGAGGTGACGTTTTCGATCGAGGAGTTGGCGACCTCGGAATTGGCCAGGGTGACCATGCGCCCGTGCAGGGTGCGGATCCGGGTGCTGCGAAGGCCGACTTCTTCGATGTAGCCGTCGTAGCCCTGCACGATGACGCGGTCGCCGACTTCGAACGGTTTGTCGAGAAAAATCGTCAGACTGCCGAAAAGATTGGAAACGGTATCTTTGGCCGCGAGCGCGAACGCAAGCCCGCCGATACCGAGGCTGGCGAGGATGGCACCGACGTTGTAGCCGGCGTTGTTCAACGCGACGAGCACGGCGATAATCCAGATCGAAGCCTTGAGTGTTTTGCGCAGCAGCGGCAGCAGCTGGTCGTCGAGTTTGGTCTCGGTTTCGTGTACGAAAGGTTTGACGTACTGTTCGATCACCGCGTCGCTGAAACGCCCGAGGAACCAGGCGGCGTCGAGGACGATCAGAAAATAGAAGCCTTTGTGCACAAAATCCGCCACGGTCGCCGAAAGGTTGAGCGTGGCGAAAGCGAACCAGATCGCCGTCAGCAGCAGGGCGAAGACGATGGGTTCTTCGAGCATGTCGATCAGCAGGTCGTCGAAGGTGTTTTTGGTGTTTCTCGTCAGGCGTTTGACAGTTTTTCCAAAAAAGAAATAGACGGTTTTAGCCAGCAGTGCGCCGGCGATGACGATAGCAAAGGCGATGGCCCATTCTATGATGGTATTTCCGTAATACGGACGGGTAAAGAAATGATCGAACATGCGCTGATCCTCTGGCTTGCGTGGTGTGGGACGAAAATTATAGTCAAGTCGTGCTTGCAGGCGCCTTTTTTTCAAGCGCGACCACGGCGACGGCGTAATCACCGTCGTGGCTGATCGAAACCGAAGTCCCGATGATGCCGAAGCGTTCGGCGACCGTTTGCACAAGCCGTAACTGCGGCGCACCTTTGGCGGATTTCGAAAGAATAATGTCGGTAAAGGCACATTCCGAGCCTATGCCGCAGCCCAGAGCTTTGGCGCAGGCTTCTTTGGCCGCCCAGAAACCCGCCGCCGTTTCGGCGCGGCGGACCAGCACGATTTCTTCGGGCCGTAAAAAACGCTGCAGCGCACGATTGCCGAAACGTTCCATCATTGCCGCAATGCGTTCGGTTTTGACGAGATCGATGCCGATCATAACGCCTCGGCGTTGGGAAGTGCGACGTCCCTGGCAAGTTCGCTGAGCGGCACGAACTCTTTTTGGTCGGGATCGTAGTAGCGGATGTGCCCGGTTTCGATATCGTAATACCAGCCGTGGATGAAAAGCGTCTCTTCGCGCACGCGTTTTTGCACGTAAGGGTAGGTCAGAATGTTGTCGATCTGCGCCAGAATCGAGAACTGTTCGGTCAGACGGTAGAGTGATTCGGGGTCGGCATCTTCGCCGAGTGCCTTGATCGCACTGCGTTTGGCGGGTTCGCCGAGCGAGAGCCATTTTCGCGTATGGACGAGCGACGGATCGCTGACTTCGTGAAACAGGGCATGGCAGGCGCCGCAGTGGGTGTGGCCGCAAATAATGATTTCACTGACGTTCAGGACACTGACGGCATATTCGATGGCCGTAGCCGTAGCGTGATAGTCTTCGTCGGGCTTGTACGGAGGGACGAAGTTGCCGACGTTGCGCATCACGAAGAGGTCGCCCGGCTTGGTCTGTACCATCAGGTCGGGAATGACTCGGGAATCGGAGCAGCCGATGAAGAGCGCTTTGGGGGACTGGCCCTCTTTGGCCAGTTTCAGCAGCTCTTTTTCGTGCTTTTTGAAATAGGCCTTTTGAAAAAGCTCGTTCCCTTCGGCGTATTCGCGCATCGTGAGATTCTCGTCTTAGACTTTGCAGCGCCCGATGTCGAGCATTTTCATCAGCTTTTCGAAAATCTCGCCGGCCTCGCGGTCGTAGTCGTCGTGGTATTCGATGACGATGACTTTGCGCCCGCTGCTGCTTTCGGTCAGGTAGACGCTTCGGTCGAGCTTGTGTTCCTCGTGGATCGCCGCCAGGGCCCGGTTGATCTCCTTGTATTGCTCATCGGTGTCGTACGCGAGGGAGATCTTCGTATAGCGCTCTTCGCCTTTGTAGTCTGCATCGATGCAAGGTGCTGCCATCCATTCCGCCTTTTTCTTTTTTTCGCCATTATACTTTATTTCGGTTGACGCAGCGACAACGTGCTGCATCTTTTTTGCACATTTTTGTTCAGTAGGTCCTGATCGTTACATCGAGATTCTGCGCTGCCGTTTCGGCGATGATTTTTTCTTCGTCGGGGGCCGAGGCGTTCGCGGCGTTTTGCTGCGGCGCCATGACCATCAGCTGTCCCATGACCATGCCGAAGACCTGCATCGCCGTGACGCCGCTGCGGTTTTTGACCGTCATTTCAAAGGTGTCGGCCTTGCCTTCGAAGGCTTTGGAAAAGGCTTCTTTCGCCTGGGTGAACCAGTCGGCGAGTACGGGGTTGCTGCGGAACTTCGTCGTTGCGTCGTCGAAGCGTTTGCGCAGCAGCAGGGTGTATTCGCCGATGTAGCCGGCGAAACGTTTGTCTTTTTTCAGCAAAGCGCGATAATCGTCGCCTTTTGTGTGGGTTTTGAGATGCATCGTGCGGAACAGAAAATCGGGTGTTCCAATACTCAGGGGTTTGCGGGCGGGTTTGAAAAGGCTCGAAATATTGTAGATGTCGCCGCCGAGCGTGAAGACGGCTTTGCTTCCCAGACGGTTGGCTTCACTGGCTTTGACATCGATCGAGAGACGGTCGTTGCCGAGGTAGGCCGTTTCGACGGCGATTTGGCCGCTGGCCGGTGATTGCGTCTGTTTTTCGTAGAGTTCCTGAAGACGTTTGCCAACGTATTCGGCACGCGTTTCATCGTTTGTCCCAAGCCAGTTTTCAAGGAGCGCCGGCAATGTGCCGTAAAACGATTCGGAATCGTTGGCGTCGATGAGCGCATCGGTATACGAAAGTGAGAGGCTGCCGAAAATCCGTTCGGAGAAAGCCGCGCCCTTGGCGGTTTTTTTCATTCGGTTGTCGAAGGCGACGTCGGCGATCGTGATGTGCGATTTCGGGTCGCTGTTTTCGATATCGAGTTTTTTGATATCGAAATGTTCGAGGTTGCCCACGAGGGCTCGGTCGAGCGCGTCTTGCCGCGGAGATGACGGAGGGATAAGGTCGCTGCCGGAGTCGGCGGCAAGATAACGCCGCATCTGTTTTTCGACCTTTTCGATCTCTTCGAGGGTCTTGCCGAATGCAGGTTTTTGCAGCGGAACTTCGACAGCGTCGCCGAAACGTATCTGAAGATGTCCGAAGGCAACGGTCGCGGTGGCATTGGCGTCTTCGGGCTCGATGCGCTGTGCCCCGGCGTCGCAGACGTAGCTGTGCGGACGTTTTTTGCAGGTAAAATCGATCGTGCCGTCGGTCTGGTAATGCAAATAGCGCTGAAGGTTCACCGCCGGGTCGCCGGAGGCTTTGGGAACGGCGACGGCGCCGAGCAGGACGGGCAGGGAAACGGCGGCGAGAACAAGACGAAAATGCATGGAAAACTCCTTGATGATGCGAAGTATTCTATCACATCCATTCAATCAGTTTCGTTACCTCGTCGACCGTGAAACATTTGACACCGTGCATTTGGCGCGGTTTTTTCGCCACGATGGCACGGCTGATACCGTGCGTTGCGAGTTCGCGCAGGCGGGTGTCGAGCTGAAAAACTTCGCGCACGTCGCCGACGAGCGAAACTTCGCCGATAAAGACGGTCTCTTTGGAGACGGCACGGTCGCGAAAACTGCTGATGATGGCCGCGAGCACCGCAAGGTCGGCGGCCGTTTCGGAAATTTTGATGCCGCCGGTAATGTTGATAAAGACATCGTAGCCGTTGAGCGGCAGTTCGAGTTTGCGTTCGAGCAGCGCCAGCAGCATGCCCAGCCGGTTGTTGTCGAAGCCGGTCGCCTGACGTTTGGGATTGGGCGAGTGTGCATCGCTGACGAGGGCCTGCACTTCAAGAATCAGCGGGCGCGAACCTTCCATGACGACCGTCAGCGCCGAACCGCTTTGCGCGCGGCTTTTGTCAAAAAAACGCGAGGCGATATTCTTGGCGCTGACAAGCCCCTCTTGTTTCATCTCGAAGACGCCGATTTCGCTGGTGGGGCCGAAACGGTTTTTGAAGCCGCGCAGAATGCGCAGTTCCTGGGCGCTGTCGCCCTCGAAATAGAGCACGGTATCGACCATGTGTTCGAGCACGCGGGGGCCGGCGATGGAGCCTTCTTTGGTGATGTGTCCGATAATGAACACGGCGATGCGGCGTTCTTTGGCGAGGCGCATCAGCTCGAAGGTGATCTGGCGTACCTGCGATACCGAACCGGGCGCACTGGCGACGGCTTCGCTGTAAAGCGTCTGGATCGAATCGACGATAAGGCAGTCGTAACGGCGATGTTCAAGTTCGGCAAGCACCTGTTCGAGGCGGATTTCGCTGAGCAAAAAGAGCGCGTCGGCATTGGCGCCGAGCCGGTCGGCACGCAGTTTGACCTGTCCTTCGCTCTCTTCGCCGGTGACGTACAGCGTCGGCCGGCCGGTTTGGGCGATATTGGCGCCGATTTTGAGCAGCAGGGTCGATTTGCCTACGCCGGGGCTGCCGCCGATCAGCGTCAGCGATCCCGGAACGATACCGCCGCCGAGGACCATGTCGAGTTCGGCGTCACCGCTGCGAAAGCGTTCGACTTCGGTCTGCTCGACGTCGGTAATCGGCCGGGCCTTGGCACGGCCGGCCGGGGCGGAAGCGGCGGACTTGAGGGTTTCTTGCTGCTGCCTGGAGAGTTCGACGAGCGCGTCCCACGCGCCGCAGTTGGGGCATTTTCCCAGCCATTTGGCCGAGGTGAAACCGCAGTGCTGGCACTCGAAGAGCTTGCTGGATTTGGCCATGTTCTATGCGCGCGTCATGCGTCGTTTGCTTCAAGTGCCGAAGCGTCGTAGATTTTAAGGATATTGCCCGCTTTGTCGACGATCTCGACGGCCGTGCGGCTTTCGTTGGGCACGAGGCGGTACTCTTCCCAGTTGCCCATGTTGCGCACGAAATGTTTGGAGAGCATTTCGTAACCGTCGGCACGCATGCGTGCGGCCAGCGCTTTGCGCTGCGTGTCGTCGAGGTTTTCGAAATCGATGCCGCCCTCTTGCTGCGGGGTTTCGAAAATGGCATCGAGAAAATCGTCGACGAAGGCGTATTTGTCGAAAACGACGAGATCTTCGGGTTTCTCGCCGACACCGACGAAAAAGATGGGCAGCCGCAGGGCGTACGCGATGGAGAAGATCGCCCCGCCTTTGGCCGTGCCGTCGAGTTTGGTGACGATGATGCCGTCAACGTCGATGATTTCGTTGAAGGCCTTGGCCTGGCTGATGGCGGAATTCCCCTGCGTACCGTCGATGATAAGCAGTTTGCGGTGCGGTGCGCCTTCGTGGGCCTTGCCGCAGATGCGCACGATTTTTTTGAGCTCTTCGGCGAGGTTCGTCTGCGTATGCAGGCGGCCGGCGGTGTCGATGATGACGCGCTCGAATCCGCGCGCTTTGGCCGACTCGATGGCGTCGTAGGCGACGGCCGAAGGATCGTGTCCCTGTTTGGTGGCGACGATAGGCACGCCGAGGCGATCGGCCCAGCGCGAGAGCTGTTCGATGGCCGCGGCGCGGAAGGTGTCGGAGGCGCCCAGCAGCACCCGTTCGCCGCGGTCGAGGTAGTGTTTGGTCAGTTTGGCGATGGTGGTGGTTTTGCCGGCACCGTTGACGCCGATAACGAGCTCGACGAACGGTTTTTCGTACGCGGGGGTTTCGTACGCGGCCCAGCCGAGCGCGGCGAGCAGTTTGCTTTCGAGCTGTTTGCGCGTGACCTGCTCGTCGTAGAGCTCACGCAGGATGATTTCGATCAGGTCGTATTCGACGTCGGCTTCGAGCAAAATGTCTTCAAGCTCGTCTTTGGGAATTTTGGTCCGTTTTTCCGGCGCGACGCTTTTCATCGCTTCGGCGGTTTTTTTAAGCCCTTTTTTGAAAAATCCGAACATCTTATTTCACCAGCTGTTTCAGGTCGCTTTCGAGCATCTCTTCGGGGACGAGTCCGGCGTAATGTTTGACGTACTTTCCGTCTTTGTAGATGACCATCAGCGGAATCGGGAAATCGCGGCCGAGCCCAAGGCTGCCGGCAATGGCGCGTGCCAGCGGAATGTTGTCGAAAGCGTTGACGAGGGTGTAGTCGATGCCGATGTCCTTGGCGAAGCGGCGGTAGAAGTCGTCGTCTTTGTTTTCTTCGATGCTTACGCCGACGATTTTGATTTTTCCGGCGAATGCTTTTTGCAGTTTGCTCAGGTGCGGAGCTTCGGCGCGGCACGGCGGGCACCAGGTGGCGAAGATGTCGTAGACGACGACGTGTTCGGGAATGTTTTGCATGGTAAAGAACGGACCTTCTTTGGTGACGGTGAGGACGTCGCCTTGAAGCGTGTTCAGGCGGTAGGTCGTCGTCGCGACGAGGGCGTCGGCTTCGGCCGGGGCTTTCGCGGCGGTTTCGCTGTCATGTTTTTTCGTATCGCTGCAGCCTCCGCAAAGGATGGCGACGGCGAAGAGTACGGCGGACAAAGAGAAATGTTTCATGGTCTTTCCTGATGTGATGGCCTTGGGCAAAGCGCCCCTTGGTTAAAATATTGCGTATTATATCCAAACGAAGGTCCGTCGATGACGAAAGAAGATTTCCGCTGTTTGTGCCTGTCGCGTTTGCGAACGGCGGCGAGCCGGAGCAGATTCGGCAAGGATAAACGGCTCACCGCACGGCTCGGCCGACGGTTGGCGAAAGTACGGGGACGGCGGATACTGCTGTACTGGCCGCTGGCTACGGAACCCGATATCCGCCCTTTGCTGCACGTTTTGCGGCGCCGGGGCGCGGAGGTCTGTTTGCCTTTTATGGAAGGTGCAAGCTTTCGGGTGGTACCATTTAGATACCCGTTGAAACGCAAAAGATTTGGAATTTTCGAACCGGGTAACAGTCTAAAAGCAATCAAAACAATAGATATCGCCGTGGTACCGGCAGTCGGTGTCGACGCACAGGCGCGCCGCATCGGATTCGGCAAAGGAATGTACGACCGTTTCTTCGCCGCGTTGAAAAAGAAACCTTTGACGATTTTTGTGCAGCTCGAACGCTGCGTAACGAACGAAAAGATTTGCGACCATTACGATGTGTCGGCCGATGTGCTGTTGACGCCGTCTTCGTGCGAAGTGGCAACGAGGATGAGCAATGACCAACGAACTGATCTCCGGCGGTGTAATCGCCGCCATTAGCGGAATTCTGGGCTACTTAGTCGCCAGGAAACTGCACACGATGCATCTTGACGTCTACGTGGAGCAGGCGAAAGCCAAGGCTCGAACCATCGAAAAAGAAGCCGAGGCGCTGCTGGTTTCGGCATCGGAAAAAGCCCGCTTGACCGAAGAGCGGGCCAATTTGCGCTACGAGGATGCGCTGCGGCGGGCCGAGCAGGACCTGGCCGAACGCGAAAACGACATGCTGCGCCGTGAAAAAGAGCTGCAGCTTTTCATCCGCCAGGAACAGGAAAAAATCGAGCGTGAACGCACCGTGGCACAGAGCAAGCGCCTGGCGGTCGAGCGTCAGGAAAAGGCGCTGCGCCAGCTTAAAAATGACTACGAACGCAAGCTCGACGAAGCGATGCGCACGGTGGAGCGCAGCGCGGGTATGACGAAAGACGAGGCACGCACGGTCTTGCTGCGCCAAGTCGAAGAACGCGCGCGCGACGAAATCGCGCACATCGTGCGGCGTTACGAGAACGAAGCCAAAGAAGAAGCCGAGCGCAAGGCGAACTTTTTGCTTGCGCAGGCGACGAGCCGTTACGCGGGCACGTTCGCGGCCGAGCGCCTGATCCATATCGTCCGGCTCGAAGACGACGACCTCAAAGGGCGTATCATCGGCAAAGAAGGGCGCAACATCAAGTCACTCGAAATGGTACTCGGAGTCGATATCATCATCGACGAAACCCCCAAAGAGATCGTGATCAGCAGTTTCAATCTCTACCGCCGCGCCATCGCGGTACGGACCATCGAGCTGCTGATCGAAGACGGCCGGATTCAGCCGGCCCGGATCGAGGAGATCCATGCCAAAGTCGAAGCCGAATTCGAAGAAAGCGTCCTGCGCGAAGGCGAAGAGATCGTCTTCGAGACCGGGGTAGGCGTGATGCACCCGGAGCTGATGAAGCTGCTGGGGCGGCTGCGCTATCGGGCGAGCTACGGCCAGAACGCGCTGGCGCATACGCTGGAGGTGGCACACATGGCCGGTATCATCGCCGCCGAGCTCGGCGGCGATCCGAAACTGGCCAAGCGTGCAGGGCTGCTGCACGATATCGGCAAGGCGCTGACGCACGAACACGAAGGCAATCACGTCGATCTGGGGGCGGAAATCTGCCGACGCTACGACGAAGATCCGGTCGTCATCAATGCCATTTACGCCCATCACGGGCAGCAGGAAATGGACTCGATCGAATGCGCCGCCGTCTGTGCGGCCGATGCGCTTTCGGCCGCGCGGCCGGGGGCACGGCGCGAGGTGCTCGAGAGCTTTTTGCGGCGCGTGAGCGAAATCGAGGAGATCGCTTCGCGCCACGCCGGCGTGAAGCAGGCATACGCCATCAACGCGGGCCGCGAGGTGCGGGTGATCGTCAACGCCGAACTCGTGACCGACGACGAAAGCGTGCTGCTGGCCAAGGAGATCGCGCGCTCGATCGAGCAAAGCGTGAACTATCCGGGTGAGATCAAAGTGAACGTGATCCGTGAAAGCCGTGCGATCGAATATGCCAAATAAGTTGAGATAAACGGCTGTTCCGGCCATAAAAGTAATAGTTTTGTCATCGAATGAAATAAAAATGTAATATCCGGCCACTATAATGACGTCAAAATTATTTATTATCGTATAAGGATTTTCCATGGATAAAACCGCAACACTCGAACAGCTTGCCGCGGCAAAAAAAGCGCATATCAAATGGGTTAACCGGGCGAAATCCCTCGTTGAAGGTATTCCCGTCGACAAAAGCGGCATTCCCGTCGACAGCACCGAGTGCCAGTTCGGAACGTGGTTTTACGGCGAAGGCCAGAAACTGCACGCGATGAGCAATATGGACTGTCTCGGTGTGATCGAGCAGCTGCACTTTCAGCTGCATGATATCTACATGAAGATTTTTAAAATTTATTTCGGAGAGTCGAACAAATCGTTCTTCGCCAAGCTGTTCAAGATGAAACAAAAACTCACTGATCAAGACAAAGAGATTGCCAGAGACTATTTCAACCAGATGCAGACGGTATCGGCATCGCTGCTCGAGGAGATCACCAAGCTCGAACGCCGTCTTTATGCCATGAACGCTTCGGCTTTCGAAGAGAAATAAGGGGGAGGTTAAAGCTCGTCTTCGTTGATGTCGGAGTCGTCGTAAGGGTCGAGGTGAATGATG